>NZ_JZEY01000054.1:611161-916742 GCF_000969445.1 Devosia chinhatensis
TGAGGTGACCCGGATAGGTGTCCCGGCGATCAAGCGCGTGGCCCTGTGCCAGCTGCCAGCGGAGGAGGGAAAGATGTTCCCCTGGCGCGGCGACCTCGGCAGAATAGCGCGATAAGACAGTCTGGAGGTCAGCAGCGAAAGACAAGGTCAGGACTTTCCTATCGGCTGAGGCCCGCGTCCTCAGGAAGCGCGGGGGCCGCAGGTGATCTGGGACAGGGCCGCATCGAAGCGTGGCCGCATGATCTCGTGCGGCGGTGACAGGCGCACGACGATCAGGAGATCATCGCTCTGCGCCTCGACGACCAGCAGGCCCTCGGCGATGTCGATCTGCTGCTGCGCCAGAAGGCGTGTCTGATCGGCATTGAAGATGCCGATGTCGACATTCTGGCCAATGCCGTCGCGGTTGGTGGTGGAATAGGTGACGATGCCGGAGCGGTCATAGATGGCGACCGACCAGAAGGCATCGGGCAGAACACCGCTGAGATAAGCCGGCCCCTCGTCGAGGTCGACACGGCAGATGCCATAGCTGAGATCGGGATCGAGACGGAGCGGATTGGCGGCGCCCGGCACCACGGCGGGCAGGATGAGGATGCGATTGCTCGCCTCATAATCCTCGATGCGGGTCCAGGATGTGTCCTCTGCCAGGGAAGGGAGGGCAAGGATGGTGACGATGTGGATGACCCCGCCAAGAAGCAGTCCACCCAGAAGCCATATCGCGGTGCGGATCATTGGCAGGCCTCCCGCGTGATGGCGGGCATGGTGGTGTCGCTGGACCCGAAGCCGGACAGGGCCATGGTGTCGTAGAGCGTCAGTACGAGGCTGAACCCGCCCGAGCCCGAGAGTTCCAGCCAGTTTCCTGTCTGCAATCGGCTGCCGACGTGAATGCGCAGCGAACCATCCGTCTGTCGCGCGATCTCGCTGGAGCGCAGGGCGGCATCCGTGCCGGAAACGGCGAGGTTGACCCAGTCCTCGTCGACGGCAACCAGTGTCCAGAAGCTCGAGACCGGCACGCGGCCGTCGAGACGATAGGAGCAGGCCAGGTCCAGGGCTTCACCATCGCTGTCCGTCGTTGCGACGAATTGCAGCCCTTCGCTGCGCCCCAGCTGCAGCGCTGCGTCGCGCGCAATATTGGCACGGGTATAGGGGTTGGGCGCGGGGGCGCCAGCATCGGGCCAGGTGGTCCAGGGACCCAATTGTACCGCGCCGAACAGCCTGCCGTCGCTGAGCGCGTAATAGCTCAGGCCGAACCCCACGGACAGGGCCAGAGCGATCGAGATGAGCAGGCGGAGGACGAAACGCACGGATCTCAGCTTTTCTGCGAAAGGGGCATGGAAGGTCCGAACCGGCGGCCTGGATTGCGTCTAGGCTATAGCAACGGGCCGCCCGCCGCGAAAGGCGCTTGTCGGGCCCGAGACCCGAAGGGCGGGATCAAAGCCCGGTCGGGCCTGGCGTGGTGGGGGCGCTGGCCGTGTCGCTGGGCGGCGAGGCATTGGCCAGCGTGATGCCGAAGCGGTTTGCCAGGTCGAGCAGCTTGCGCGCCGCAGCAGGCTTGAGGCTGGGCGGGCGCTCGGGCGTCAGTTCCTCCACACTCGGATCGGTTTCGGCAATGATCCGGGCAGGTGGCACGAAGTCGACGCCAAAGACCGGCTCGACATCGATATTGGTGTGGGCATAGGCCATGAACTTCTGCCAGGCGATGGTGGGCAGAAGGCCTCCGGTAAGATCGTTGGTGGCGCGGTAGTCATCGTTGCCAAACCAGACGGCAGCCACATAATTGCCGGTGAAGCCGGCGAACCAGGCATCGCGGTAGGACGTGGTGGTACCGGTCTTGCCAACGGTGGGCACGCCCTCGATCTCGGCGCGGCGGCCGGTGCCGGAAGTGACCACGGCACGCATCATCTGGTTCATGTAGGCGACGGTCTGCTCGGACAGGACGCGCGGCTTGACCTCGTTGGCGTCATGCTCCCAGACCAGATTGCCGTTGAGGTCGGTCATCCGGGTCAGCCCGTAAGCAGGGGTCTTGAGGCCATGATTGGCAAAGACCGCATAGGAAGAGGTCATATCGATCACCGAGACCGAGGCGACGCCCAGGGCCAGCGAGCGGGTGACAGGATATTCCTGGCGCAGGCCCATGCGATAGCTGAGCTCAGCGATGGAGTCGCGCCCGGTCTTGATCGAAAGGGTGACCGGCACCGTATTGATCGATGACGCAAAGGCGCTGATCAGCGAGGTCTGGCCCTTGTAGGAGCGACCGTAGTTCTGCGGACACCAATCCCCGATGCAGACCGGGGCATCGGAGACCGTATCGGTGGGCTTGAGGCCCAGCTGTTCGAAAGCCTCGGCATAGACGAAGGGCTTGTAGGAAGAGCCCGGCTGCCGGTTGGAGACAATGGCGCGGTTGAACTGGCTCTTGGCGTAATCGGTGCCGCCGACCATGGCGCGGATGGCGCCTTCGGTATCGGTGACCACCATGGCGCCCTGTTCGACGCGATATTGCTCGCCCTGCTCGCGGATCACCGACGTGATGGCTTCCTCGGCATAGGCCTGGAGCGTGGTGTCGATCGTGGTGCGGACGATGAAATTGTTACCGGGCGCGCCCGTCTGGTCGATCAGCCGCTTGGCGTCTTCGAAGGCATAATCGAGGAAGTAGCCCGGCGAATTGGCATCGGCAGTGCGATCGACGGGGGAGGCGGGGTGACGCCGGGCGGCCGTGACCTGACCTTCGGTGAGAAAACCGGCGGCCACGAGATTGGTCAGCACCACATTGGCGCGGCCTCGTGCGGCCGCCAGATCGATATGAGGCGCCCAGCGACCGGGAGCCTTGTAGAGGCCCGAGAGCATGGCGGCCTCGGCCAGCGAAATGTCCTGGATACGCTTGCCGAAATAGTAATCGGCTGCGGCCACCACGCCGAAATTGCCCGCGCCCATATAAGCCCGGTCGAGATAGAGCTTGAGGATCTGGTCCTTGGAATAGTGCCATTCGAGCCAGACCGAGAGGAAGGCCTCGACGATCTTGCGCTCGATGGTCCGCTCCGAGGAGAGGAACATCTGCTTGGCCAGCTGCTGGGTCAGCGACGAGCCGCCATGCAGGCTGGTATCGCCGGTCGCATTGGTTGCCAGGGCGCGCAGCGTGCCGACGATGTCGACGCCGAAATGCTCGTAGAACCGCCGGTCCTCGGTCGCCAGCGTCGCCTTGATGAGGTAATCCGGCATCTGGTCGAGCGCCACTGAATCGTCCGAGCGGATGCCCCGACGGCCAATTTCGGTGCCGTAGCGGTCGAGGAAGACCACCGAATAATCCTCGGCTTTGTTCAGCACGCCGCGATCAATGATGTCGAAGGCGGGCATGGCGAGAGCGGTGACCAAGACGCAGCCAATGGCGCCGAAAGTGAAGGCGTCCGACAGGATCTCGACGAAGAAGCGCTTGATGCCGGAAACGTGAAAGCGGCCCATGAAGTCCTGGTAGCGAGTATAGCCGCGTCCCAGAGCCTGCCAGAACTCGTAAAGCGAGGAATCAAGCCAGGCGTCGGCCGCCAGCATGCCGCCGGACTGCTTGCGCTTTTTTTCCTTGGTATAGAACGGATCCTGCACGCCGGTCCCCGGAGCCACTTCACTGCATCGTTGGAGCCTATGGCCCGCCAATGCAACACAATCGCTGGAATATGATTGCCTTTGCCGTCCCGCAAGCGCAAACCGGCAACATCATGAACCGCCAAGGGTAAACATGGCCTTCTGGGAAGACAAAGCGCTCGAAGATTTGAACGCGACCGAATGGGAAGCCCTGTGCGATGGCTGCGGGCGCTGCTGCCTCATCAAGCTCGAGGACGAGGATACCGGCACGCTGATCACGTCGGACGTGCGCTGCCAGCTGCTGGACGGGCAAACTTGCGCCTGCACCGACTATCCCAATCGCCAGCAGAAAGTGCCCGACTGCATCAAGCTGACCCCCCAGAATGTGCGGGAAATCCCCTGGATTCCAACGACCTGCGCCTATCGTCGCCTAGCCGAGGGCAAGGGCCTGGCCTGGTGGCACCCACTGGTATCGGGCGATCCGCAAACGGTGGTGGATGTGGGCGTTTCTGTAAAGGGCCGGACCTTCCTCGAGACCGAAATCGACCCCGAGGAGTGGGAAGAGCATGCCGTGGACTGGCCCGAATGGGAGCCGCCCGAGCATCTCTAGGGACGCCAATACTTACCTCCTGTTAACCAATCTGTGGCCAGATCGAAACCGGTAAAACTGCCCAGGACAGGCTGGATGAACAAGGTGACCGTGAGCGGCAATGACGGTTTCTGGGCGCGTGTCCGTGCATTGCTCGGACGCGGCGAAGCCGTGCCCGCTTATGGCGTTTCAGCCGTCGACAGCCCCGAAAAGAAGTCGCGGCCGGCCCAGCGCATCGAGGACGACTTGCGGCGCGGCTGGACCGAGGCGGGGCAGCGCAAGGTTTCGCTTTGTGTCCTGGCCATGGATATGGACCGCCACGCCGAATATTTCGCCGCCTATGGCCGCGACGCCGTCGAACTTACCCTCGACCGGCTGCACGAGACGATAGCGCCATTGCTGCCACGCGACACCCTTCGCTGCCTGCGCCAGGGCCGGGCCGGCTTCGTGCTGGTACTGCCCGACATGCCGGTGCTGATGGCGCGCGAGCTGGCGGGCAAGATCGCCAAGGCCATCCGTCAGAAAAACCTGCCCAACAAGGAAAGCCATTCCGGCCAGGTGACGATGAGCATGGGGCTGGCCGTGATCAACCCGCAAGGCAATTTCGACCGGTCGGTACTCCACAACGCCAACCAGGCAGTCAAGCGCGCCCAGCATCGTGGCCTTGCCCGGCTGGAAGTGGTCGACCTGCGGGCCAAGTCGGACAAGCGCAGGAAAGCAGCCTAGCAGCACGCCGCTTTTGAACCTGCATCGCTCGCGCATGTGGGGCGGGAAGCCGAAAGGCCGCTGCGCGGTTGCCATCCTCGTCCATCTTCCCTAAAAGGCCCGTCCCTTCGCGCCCGGCGCATCCCCAGATTGATGGACGGCTTCCATGACCCTCGCTTGCGGCCTCGATTTCGGCACGTCCAATTCCACGCTCGGGCGGATCGGGCGTGACGGCCAGCCGCAGCTGCTGCCGCTGGAAAATGGACAGGCCACCATGCCCAGCGTGCTGTTCTTCGGCTTCGAGGACGATCGCGTCCATTTCGGCCGGGCGGCGGTTGCCGAATATGTGACCGGTGCCGAAGGCCGGCTGATGCGCTCGCTCAAAAGCGTTCTGGGCACCGCGCTTTTCGCCGATACGACGCGCATCAAGGCCAGGCGCCTGGGTTTCGGAGACATCATCGGGATCTATGTGGCCGAGCTCAAGCGCCGCGCCGAACAGGTGCTGGACGGGGAATTGTCGCAGGTGGTGATGGGGCGGCCGGTGCAATTCGTCGACGACGACGCCGAGGCCGACCGCGCTGCACAGGACCAGCTGGAAGCGGCCGTGCGCGCCCAGGGCTTCAAGGATATCGCCTTTCAGTTCGAGCCCATAGCCGCCGCGCTCGACTACGAGCGGCAGGTGAACCGGGAGAAGCTGGCGCTTATCGTCGACCTGGGCGGTGGCACCTCGGACTTTTCCATCGTCCGGGTATCGCCCGAACGGGCAGGGGCGGCGGATCGGTCGGACGATATCCTGGCCACGGCCGGCGTCCATATCGGGGGCACAGATTTCGACCGGCTGCTGGCCATGAGCCGGGTGATGCCCGAGCTGGGCCTCGGCTCGCGCACCAGGGACGGCAAGCGCCACCTGCCCGTCGCGCCCTACTATGACCTTTCCACCTGGCACCGCATCAACCGGCTTTATGATGCCCAGGCGCTGCGCGACCTGCGCTCGACCATGCGCGAGGCCGTCGAGGCGGAGCGGGTGGAAACCATGATCATGCTGGTCGAGGATCGGCTGGGGCACCGCCTGATCGGCGCAGTGGAGGCCGCCAAGATCGCCCTGTCGGACGCAGAGGCCACCGCTTTCGCCTTCCCTGTGCGGGAGCGCAGAATCGCCACGACGATCACGGCCGGGCAATTGGGCGAGGCGCTCGATGATTCCGTCCGTCGGCTGGAAATGACCATCACCGAGACGCTGAGGCGGGCCGGGATCGGGTCCGGGGCGGTAAACAGCCTGATCCTGACCGGAGGGTCGACGCTTGTTCCTGCCGTGGCCGGCCGCCTGCAGGCCCTGTTCCCCGATGCGGATGTGGTGCGCACCGACGTGCTCGGAAGCGTCGGGCTGGGACTGGCGCTGGAAGCGCGGCGGCTTTTCGGGACCTGAGCGGCCGATGCATCCTTGCCCCCCGAGCGCGCGTTAGGCCGCAAAGCGTTCCCGGGGGCAATATGAGTTATCTTCGCTTCAAGCTGCGCCAGATCATGCAGCGCATGTGGTTCCTGCCGGCGGCCTTTTCGGCCGTGGCGGTACTGACCGTGGTCATCGCCTATATCCTGGCGCGCTTCGCCCCGGACCAATTGCCCTTCGTCATGCCGTCCAATGCGGTGCAGTCGATCCTCGAAATCCTTGCCTCGAGCCTGCTGACCGTGGCGGTCTTTGCCCTCTCGACCGTGGTCAGCGCCTTTTCGGCCGCTTCCAGCTCGACCACACCGCGCGCCGTGCCGCTGATTGCCGGCGACCTGCGGGCCCAGACGTCGATTTCTGTGTTCATCGGCGCGTTTCTCTTTTCCATCGTGGGGATCATCGGGCTCTCCGCCGGGCTCTACAGCGAGGCAGGGCGATTGTTCCTGTTCGTCGTGACGCTGGGGGTGCTGGTGCTGGTCGTGGCGGCGCTGATCCGCTGGATCGGGCAGATTTCCGCCATCGGCAGGGTCGGCAACACGATCAGCGTGGTCGAAAAGGCGACACGCGACGCGCTGACCGTGATGGGCGAGCACCCGTTGCTCGATTGCCGGAAGCTCGAGGGAGAACCCGAGGGCGACCCGATCTGCGCTCCTCGCCCCGGCTATGTGCAACATTGCGATGCCGCGGACCTGCAGAGCCTTGCCGAAGAGCACGACCTGGTGGTGACCATCATGGCCCGGCCGGGCACTTATGCAACCCCTGTGCGGCCCTTGATGCTGGTGCAGGGCGAGACCAGCGAGGAGCTGCGCGCCGCGCTGATCGACTGTTTCGTGGTTGGGGACCAGCGCGCCTATGACAGCGATCCGCGCTATGGCTTCATCGTGCTTGCCGAGATTGCCGACAAGGCGCTGTCAGCGGGCATCAACGATCCCGGAACGGCTATCGTGGTCATCGATACCGTGACGCGGCTGCTGCTCGAATGGGAAGACGAGAAAAGGAGCGGCGAGCACAATCGATTGCTGGTCGCGCCCATCGTGGCGCGGGACGTGCTGGAGGATTTCTACCGGCCGCTGGCCCGGGACGGCGCGCCGATCATCGAAGTGGTGTCGCGCATGCTCAAGAGCCTCGAAACCGTTTCGGCCTGCAAACCGGACTTTTCGCAGGCAGCCCGCGAGATGGCGCGGGACATCGTGGTCCGTGCCGAAAAGGCGATGACCGCCGAGGCCGACCGGACGGCGCTGCGCAAGGTCAGCGCCTGGATTGAGGCCGGCTGAAGCAAGACTGCGAAGCGTGCAGGGTCAAGAAAGTTATCCATCTTATCCCCGCGTGACGGCCATGCGCTATAGTTCAGGCATAGTCGAGAAATTGGGTCACGAGGCCGAACGGATCGCCTGCCAGCGCCGATTGCGCAGTGCGGACGGATCTGCCAGGCGACAGGCAAATCTGTTGCGAATGACGGCGTTGAAGTATCGCCCTCGGGACGGGGCGTCCCGCAGCCCTTCGTAAACCGCAAGGGGCACGTCCGAATAGATGTAGCGTCGCCCTTCCGGTCCGAACCAGAGCGAGAGTTCTGCGGTTTCGGGCGTGTAGTGATGGTGGCGGATCGCAGCAGACATCGGGATCTTCCTTTCGGATTCCACAGAGACGAATCCGACCGGAGACCGAACGGTTGCGCCGGCCGATTCACAGTTGAGTCAACGACATGAAACAGATGCACGGCTCCGGGGCGCGCAAGGCACCGGACTGGAAAGCCATTCGCGCCGAATATGAAGGGCGCCAGTTCGAGCCTGCGGTAATTTGCCAGCGGCATGGGGTGACGATCTCCCAGCTGCGCTATCGCCGGCAATGCGAAGGCTGGCTCAGCCAGCGCGAGCGCAGACCCAAGGAGGCGGTGCTTGTGGCGCGGATGCTCAAGGTTTTGGAACGTCAGATCAGGGATTTGGAGATGGCCAAGGACGAACCCGTCGAGAAACGCACGAACACGCTGGCAACGCAGGTGAAGACGCTCGACAAGCTCATCGAGCTTGGCGCGGCCGAACGCAACGTCGAGCCGGCCACCCGCAAGGACATGACCGACATTCGCGCCAAGCTGGCCCAGCGCCTTGCCCAGTCCAGACGCTAGGCTGCGCGAGGCATTGGGCGAAGTCGAGGCCATGAGCGACGCCCGAGCCTACAGGATGCTCTATTGCTGGCCGCTCTGGGCGCGCCGGGCGCAAAGGCCGCCGGCAGGAGACTGGACGACCTGGCTGCTGATGGGCGGGCGCGGATCGGGCAAGACCCGCGCGGGTGCGGAATGGGTGCGCCGGCTGGCTCGCAAAGGCATCTCGCCGATCGCTCTAGTGGGCGAGACCATGAGCGAGGCGGTCGATATCATGGTGCGCGGCGACAGCGGAATTTTGTCGGTACATCCCGAGGAAGAGCGGCCGGTCCTCCATGGCACGCGGCGCCTGAGCTGGCCCAATGGCGTGGAGGCCACCATCCTCACCGCCTCGGACCCCGAGCGGTTTCGCGGGCCGCAATTCGCCGCTGCCTGGTGCGACGAAATCGGCAAATGGCCCCACGCCGAAGAGGCCTGGGACATGCTGCAATTCGGCCTCAGGCTGGGCAACAGGCCGCGGCAATTGGCGACCACGACGCCACGGGCCACCGGGCTGATCCGCCGGCTCGTGGCGGACCGGCATACGCAGGTGGTGCGCATGACCACGCAGGAGAATTTTCGCCACCTGGCGCCGACCTTTTTCGATGCCGTGGTGGCCCGCTACCAGGGGACAGTTCTTGGCCGGCAGGAACTGGACGGCGAGCTGATCGAGGATCGGCCCGACGCGCTCTGGCACCGGGCCATGTTTCGCCCGGCCGAGGGGCAGGCGGAAGGTCGCATCGTGGTCGCGGTCGATCCCCCCGTGACAGGAACGGCGCGCTCGGATGCGTGCGGGATCATCGTGGCGGGGCGGCAGGGCGAGGGCGCCCTGGTGCTCGAAGACGCCACGCTCAAAGGCATCAAGCCCGATGTGTGGGCCAGGCGCGCCATCGCGGCCTATCGGGCCCATGAGGCAGACTGCATCGTGGTCGAGGTGAACCAGGGCGGCGATCTGGTGCGGCAGGTGCTGGCGCAGGTGGACCCCGCCGTACCGATCAGGACCGTGCGGGCCAGCCGCGGCAAATGGGTGCGGGCAGAACCGGCGGCAGCGCTTTATGCACGGGGGCTGGTAAGCCACGTGCCGGGCCTCAGCGCGCTCGAGGACGAGCTTTGCGCCTTCGGACCCGACGGCAAGGCCGACGGCCATTCGCCGGACCGGGTGGATGCCCTGGTCTGGGCACTGACGGAACTGGTGTTGAACGAGCAAAGGCCGCGGGTGCGCGGATTGTGACGCACTCCCACCCGACCTCTCCCTCAAGAAAGGGGGAGGCGAGGTGCGGGCGACAATTATCGGGGAAACAAAGCATGCCCAATGTCCTGAGCCGCCTGTTCGGCGGAGGAACAAACGCGCCTTCGGAAACCAAGAGTTTTGGGGGGTACACGATGATGACGCTGAGCCAATTGGGGCCGGCGCAATGGAGCGGGCGCGGCTATGCCAGCCTCGTCAACCAGGGCTTCATGCGCAATCCGGTGGTCTATCGCTGCATACGGCTGATTGCCGAGGCGGCCAATCGCGTGCCGCTAACCGTGCAGGTGGACGGCAAGGCGGTTGCCGGCCATCCGCTGGCGGCCCTGCTGGGCCGGCCCAATGGGCGTCAATCGGGCCCGGAAGTGCTCGAGGCGGTCTATGCCTATCTGCAGACCGCCGGCAATGCCTATCTGCAGGCGGGGATTGTCGACGGCGCGGTGCGCACGCTGTTCGTGCTGCGGCCCGACCGGATGAGCGTGGTCTCGGGGCGCGACGGCTGGCCCCTGGCCTATGATTACAAGGCCGGGGGCAGGGCGGTGCGGCTGAGCCAGGAGGCCTTGCCCATTCCAAGCGTGCTGCATGTGGCGCTCTTCCACCCCATGGACGACCATTATGGCATGGGACCGCTGGAGGCGGCACAGACCAGTCTCGACATCCACAATGCATCCGCCCAGTGGAACAAGGCGCTGCTCGACAATGCGGCCCGCCCGAGCGGCGCGCTGGTCTATTCGGCCGGCAATGGCAGCCTGACAGACGATCAGTTCAGCCGGCTCAAGGACGAGCTCGAAGAGCAGTTTTCCGGGTCCGGCAATGCCGGGCGCCCGATGGTGCTCGATGGCGGTTTGGACTGGAAGGCGCTGGCCATGAGCCCGCGCGACATGGATTTCATCGAGGCGCGCAACGCCGCCGCGCGCGACATTGCCCTGGCCTTCGGCGTGCCGCCCATGCTGCTCGGCATTCCCGGCGACAATACCTATGCCAACATGGCCGAGGCCAATCGCACGCTGTGGCGACAGACGCTGGTGCCACTGGTGGTGCGCGTGGCCCAGGAACTGAGCGCCTGGCTGGGACCGGCGTTTGATGGGGCCGAGGTGGTGCCGGACTTCGAGACGGTGGAAGCGCTCGCCGAAGACCGCGCGGCGCTCTGGGAGCGGGTGGGAAATGCCGGCTTTCTCAGTGACGCGGAGAAGCGGGAAATGGTGGGGCTCTAGAGCATGGACAATCTCACCACCACCATCATCGAGCGCGGTGATCTTGCCCATCTTGCCCTCTTTCTCTGGGCGAGCGGATCGAGCGCCTTGCTCGTCTGGAGCCTTCGGGAAATGGCGAAGGTGAATCAACACTTCAACGACTTCGTGCGGGAGATCGCCGCGCTGAATCGATTGTTCCGCAAGGAGGACTAAGGCCATGGCCGAGAAGCAGAATCGGGAGCAGGCGCGGGAAACGTTCCGGCAATTTGCCTGGAACCTGGCCGGGACGCTGGCCGCCAAGGATCGCCCGGCCAGCCGGGCGCAGACCGGCGGGTCGAAGCGGCGATGAGTGCCATTCCCATCGATGCCGAAGGACGCTTTGCCGGCTATGCAAGTGTTTTCAACCGCGTCGACAGTGGTGGCGACATCGTCATGCCCGGCGCTTTCGTCAAGTCGCTGAGCACGCGGCGCGGGCGCATCCGGCTGCTGTTCCAGCACGATCCCAAGGAGCCGGTAGGCATCTGGGACACGATTGCCGAGGATAGCCACGGCCTGTTCGTCACCGGGCGGCTGGTGCCGGGTGTGCCGCGCTCGGACGCGCTGCGACGATTGATCGAGAGCCGGGCGCTCGATGGGCTCTCCATCGGCTTTCGCACGGTCAAGGCCAGCCGCGAGCCGGGAACCGGGCATCGCCGCCTCAAGGAAATCGACCTCTACGAGATTTCCATCGTGACCTTTCCGATGATGGAGGACGCGCGCATCGCCGCCCCCCTCACCGCCGGCGCGGCCATTGCCGCCGCCACCAAGACTATCCGCAACCGATAGAAGGATACCGACATGGATCGGATTGACGACGGCCTCGAGACCAAGGCCGGCGCGGGGAACGATATTGCCGCGCTCTTCGCCGAATTCTCGACCGCCTTCGAGGAATTCAAGCGCACCAATGACCAGCGGCTGGGCGAGATCGAAAAGCGCGGTTCGGCCGATGGCCTGCTGGAAGGCAAGCTCGAGCGGCTCAACGCGGTGCTCGATGGGCACAAGGCAGCGATGGACCGTGTCGCGGCCGACCGCGCTCGCCCGACCCTTGAGGCCAAGGGGCAGATCGAGAACGGCGAATACAAGGAGGCGTTCTCGGCCTATGTGAAGCGCGGCGAGGAAAAGGCGCTCTCGATCGGCGTGCCGGCCGATGGCGGCTTCGTGGTGCCGGCGGAAGTCGAGACCGAGATCACCCGGCTCATGACCCATATCTCGCCCATCCGCGCCATTGCCGGAGTGCGGCAGGTGTCGGGCGCGATCTATAAGCGCCCGATCACGGTCACGGGGCCGCAGACCGGCTGGGTGGGGGAAACCGCCAATCGCCCCGGAACCAACAGCCAGACCCTCGCCGAGCTGAGCTATCCGACCACCGAGCTCTATGCCATGCCGGCGGCGACTTCGGCATTCCTCGACGATGCGGCCGTCGATGTGGGCCAGTGGATCGCCGACGAGGTCAATGCGGCCTTTGCGGCGCAGGAAACCACGGCCTTCGTCTCGGGTGACGGCGTCAACAAGCCCTCCGGGTTTCTCACCGGGCCCAAGGCTGCCGAGGCGAGCTGGACCTGGGGAAACCTGGGCTATGTGGCGACGGGCGTGTCGGGCGCGCTGCCGGGTAGCAATGCCAGCGACGTCCTGATCGACCTGGTCTATGCGCTCAAGGCCGGCTACCGGCAGAACGCCAACTGGGTGATGAACCGCAAGACGCAAGGCACGCTGCGCAAGCTCAAGGACGCCGACGGCAATTACCTCTGGCAGCCCGCCGCGGCGGCCGATGGCAAGGCCAGCTTCATGGGCTTTCCCCTGGTCGAAGCCGAGGACATGCCCAATGTTGCGGCCAATTCCTTCTCCGTGGCCTTCGGCGACTTCAAGCGCGGGTACCTGATCGTCGACCGTCAGGGCGTATCGGTGCTGCGCGACCCGTTCAGCGCCAAGCCCTATGTGCTGTTCTACACCACCAAGCGCGTCGGCGGCGGCATTGCCGACTATGACGCGATCAAGCTGCTGAAATTCGGCGCTTCGTGATCTCCGAGCGCCTGGCCATCCAGAGCCGAGGTCCTGCGCTCCGGTGCTTGGGCCTCGGCTCCCCTTGACTGAGGCTGTCGGCACTCACATCGCGCCGCGTCCAACACAATTCAGGAACAGAAACATGACGTCCTATCTTCTGGCGGGGCCCGCCGCGGAGCCGGTTTCGCTCGCCGAGGCCAAGGCTTTCCTCAAGGTCGACGGCGGCGCCGAGGATGCGCTCATCACCACCCTGATCGGCGCGGCGCGGCTGCATATCGAGGGGGTGACGGGCTGCGCGCTCATCGCCCAGACCTGGCGGATCGTTCTCGACGACTGGCCGGAAAGCCGGATGGTGAAGCTGCCCGTAACCCCGCTCCTGTCGGTCACCGCGATTGCGGCGACGGATGCAAACGGGGCCAGCCACGATATCGGGCTCGTGCAGTTTTCCTCGGACAATGAGCGGCTCTTTATCCCGCGGGTCGTCGTCGGCATGCCGGTGCCGCAGGAGAGGGGCGGCATCGAAATCGACTATGTGGCCGGGTTCGGTGCAAACCCCGAAGACGTTCCCGCCGATCTTCGGCAGGCGCTTCTGGGCCTCGTCGCGCACTGGCATGAGCATCGCGACGCGGTGCTGATCGCCGGTTCGGGCGCCGTCGTGCCAAGCGGTTTCGACCGGATGGTGGCCCGATACAAGAGGGCGCGCCTATGAGCGAGCGCATTCCGGCAGTGGGTACGCTGACCGATCGGGTACAGCTCAGGCGACGGGAAAGCCTCAGCGATGGGGGCGGCGGACATGACCGCGTGTTCGTACCGGTGACAGCGCTCTGGGCGCGCGTGAGGAGCCTCAACGGTCGCCAGGGCCTGAATGCCGACGGGCGGGCGGTGGCGATTTCGCACAGCGTAGTGCTGCGCTTTCGCGACGATGTCTCGCCGGGCGACCGCATCGTCTATCGCGGGCGCAATCTCGAGGTGGTGAGCGCGGCCGACCTCAACGGGCGGCGGGCCTATCTCAGCTGCGCGTGCAGCGAAACCAGCTTTACGGGGTAGATTATGCATCCCATTGCGGTTCTGCAGGCGGCGCTGGTGACGGCGCTGAACGGAGATGGTGCGCTCGTGGCGCTTATCGGCAATGGCGGCGTGTTCGATGCTCCGCCACGCAGCCGGCCGGCGCCTTACGTGGTGATCGACCGACACGATGTGCGGCAGCGGGATGGTGACGACACGCCTGGCCAGGAACACCGGGTGCTGCTGCATTGCTGGAGCGATCAGCCCAGCCGCAAGGCTGCGCTGGATATTGCCGAATGCGTCATCGGCACCGGATTGGGCGTGACGCCTGCCGGGCTTGTAGTGACGCATGCCGAGCATGTGCGCACCGAGACGGTGATCGACAATACGACCGGGCAGGCGCGCGCGGCGGTGCTGCTCAGGTTCCTGAGCGAGTGAGACGCTGGTCGAAGGCCCCCCAATTTTCGAAAGGAGACATAGATGGCAGCCCAGAGTGGCAAGGACATGCTTTTAAAGCTCGACCAGAACGGGTCGGGAAGTTTTCTGACGGTGGCCGGCCTGCGCACCCGCAGTCTCAATTTCAACGCAGCCAGCGTCGACACCACCGACCAGGAAAGCGCCGGGCGCTGGCGGGAATTGCTGGCCGGTGGCGGGGTCAAGCGCGCCTCGCTGGCCGGTTCGGGCGTGTTCAAGGACCAGGCCTCGGACGCCCTTATCCGCTCGCTGTTCTTTGCCGGCACGATCCGCAACTGGCAGCTGATCCTGCCGCATTTCGGCGTGGTGCAGGGCCTGTTTCAGATCGTGGCGCTGGAATTCTCGGCCGATCACGCCGGGGAAGTGACATTTGACCTGGCATTGGAAAGCGCCGGTGAAGTGACGTTTGCGGCGGCTTAGGCCAAGGCCCCCTTACCCGGCCTCGGCAGACCTCTGCCCCCAGAATCAGGGGTGCCGCTGCGCGGCTGGGTCCCTCACCTCTCCCTCTGGAGGAAAAGTCGACGGCGGAGCCGGCGGGTGAGGGGACCTTTGTTCAACGAGAGACGATCATGACCAATATCCATCGTGGTGAAATCGCTGCCGAGATCGGTGGCGAGACGAGAACGCTTTGCCTGACGCTGGGAGCTCTGGCCGAGCTGGAGTCGAGGCTGGGTGCGGGAGATCTGGCAGGGCTGGCCGAGCGGTTCGGGGAAGGCCGGGTATCGGCGCGCGACCTGACCGCCATTCTCGGGGCCGGCCTGCGGGGCGGCGGCAATGACCTCTCCGACGACGACCTGGCACGCATGAGCGTCGAGGGCGGCTTGCGCGGCGCGGCCGAGATCGCGGTCCGCCTGCTCAAGGCAACGTTCGGAGGCGCAGAATGAACCCCTTTCCCTGGAAGGATGCGATGCGGTTCGGACTGGGCGTGCTGCGCCTGTCTCCCGACGCGTTCTGGAAGATGACGCCGCGCGAACTGGCTTCGGCCTGGGGCGCGGTCATGGGCGAGAGGACCGCTCCACTCGACCGGCAGGGACTGCACACATTGATGGAGACCTTTCCTGATGACCGCTGACCTGTTTGGCGAGGATTTTCGCGGCGAATTGAGCGAGGTGTCGGTCGAATTGCGCCGCATCGGCGATCTGGCCGATGGCGTGGCGGGCTCTGTCAGCCGGGCCTTTCGCGGCGCGGTCCTGGACGGAAAGTCGTTCCGTTCGGTCCTGGGGGACATTGCCCGCGCCTTTGCCGACATAGCGCTCAAGGCTGCGTTCAAGCCGCTGGGCAATCTGGTCGGCGGCCTCGTCGAGAACCTCTTTACCGCCACCAATCCAGCGTTGGGCGGGATCAAGCCTTTCGCCAAGGGCGGGGTGATCGCCGCGCCGACCTATTTCCCGCTTGGCCAGGGCATGGGGCTGGCGGGTGAAGCAGGGCCGGAGGCGATCATGCCCTTGCAGCGCGGCGCAGATGGGCGGCTGGGTGTAAGCGGGGCGGGGGGCAATGTGAATGTGACCTTCAATGTGACCGCCAGCGACGCGCGCAGTTTTGCGGCCAGCGAGGCGGAGGTGAGCGCCATGCTGTTGCGGGCGGTCAGAAGGGGCAGGCGGGGGAGCTGAAGGGCACCCCCTCCTAGCCTCCCCCTGAAAAGGGGAGGGACAGACCGAGTTTGCTGCATTGGTTTAGCAAAGTGCCGGCCTGCTCATCACTCTTTCAAGGGTTGGTTGAGTGCGGTGCCAGGGAACAAGAAATGGCTTTTCATCATATCCGCTTTCCGCTCGACATTGCGCTGGGGGCGCGGGGGGGACCGGAACGCAAGACCGAGATCGTGACGCTGGCCGGCGGCGGCGAGAAGCGCAATGGCCGCTGGGCGCATTCGCGGCGGCGGTACAATGCCGGCTATGGGGTCAAGTCGCGAGCCGACATGCAGGTGGTGCTCGCCTTCTTTGAGGAACGGCGCGGCCGGCTGCATGGCTTTCTCTGGCGCGACGGGCTCGACCATTCCTCGGGCGGAGCAATTCCCCATCCGCAGGACCAGGCCCTGGGAATTGGCAACGGCTTGCGCACGCAATTCCAGCTGCTCAAGCGTTACGGGGCCACCTTCGATCCCTATCAGCGGGCCATCACCAAGCCGGTGGCGGGCAGCGTGCGGATCGCACTGGGCGGCGTCGAGCAGGTCACCGGCTGGAGCGTGGATGCGACGACCGGGATCGTGAGCTTTGCCGTGCCGCCAGCAGCCGGAGCAAGCGTAACGGCGGGATTTCTGTTCGACGTGCCAGTGCGCTTCGACAGCGACCGGCTCGATATCGAACTCAACGGCTTTGACGGCGCCGAAATTCCCTCGATCCCACTTGTGGAGATCCTGCCATGAAGAGCGTGCCTCCCGCCTTCGCGGCGCACCTGGACGAAAGCGAGACGACCACGGCGCAGTGCTGGCGGCTCGTGCGCAGGGACGGCGTCGTGCTCGGCTTTACCGACCATGACCGGACGCTCATGGTGGCGGGGACGCCGTGCCGGCCCAGTTTCGGGCTGGATGGCGGGGAAGTTCCCGCCCGGCTTGGAGCGCAGGTGGAAACCGGCGAGGTGCTGGGCATCCTCGACAGTGCCGCGCTGGCCGAAGACGATATTCTGCTTGGGCACTATGACGGCGCAAAGGTGGAAAGCTGGCTGGTGAACTGGGCCGAGCCGGACCAGTGCCTCTTGCTGCGGGTCGATACGATCGGGGAGATCGTGCGCGAGGATGGTCTGTTTCGCGCCGAACTGCGCTCGCCGCAGCAGGCGCTCAACGTGACGCGCGGCAGGCTCTATCAGGGGCTCTGCGATGCGGCGGTGGGAGACGCGCGGTGCGGTGTCGATCTCGACCTGCCCGCTCATCGGCGGGAGGCAAGCGTCACCGCGATCCTCGATGACTTCGAAATCCTCGTCTCGGGACTTGAGGCGACAGAGCCGGGCTGGTTCGCCTTTGGCATGGCCCGCTGGTCGAACGGCAAGCGGGCGCAGCTGTCCGACGCAATCCTCACGCATCGCCGGGTGCCCGAAGGCGACGTGCTGGGCTTTTCGACCCGCGTCGGCGAATGGGTTTCAGAAGGCGATATGCTAGTGGCCAGCGTCGGATGCGACCGCAGGTTCGCCACCTGCAAGGCGCGCTTCGGCAACGCCGCGAACTATCGTGGCTTTCCCCATGTTCCGGGCAGCGATTATGTGCTGCGTCACCCACGGCGCGGCGACGCGCTCGATGGCAGGGCGATTGTGCCATGAGCGGGCAAGAGGTGGTCAGCGCGGCCCGACTTTGGCTGGGAACGCCCTATCGGCATCGCGCCTCCACGCTCGGGGCGGGCTGCGATTGCCTGGGCCTGCTGCGCGGTGTCTGGCGCATGCTCTATGGAAGCGAGCCCGTGGCCGTGCCGGCCTATCGAGCCGATTGGCGCGATCCCGAACATGACGGGGCGCTGGAGCGCGCGGCGGCTACCTTCCTGCGTGCCGAGACCGGTCCGCCCACCGCCGGGCAAGTGGTTCTGTTCCGGCTCGGCGGTCAGGCCCGGGCGCGGCATTGCGGCATCCTGCTCGGCCCCGAACGGTTCATCCATGCGCAGGAACATCTGGGCGTGGTCGAGGCCAATCTGACGACCGGCTGGGCAAAGCGGATGAGCGGGCGCTACCGCTTTCCCGATTAGTGACATCACACACTCAAGGATAATTCCATGGCCACTCTGGCGCTTTCAGTTGCCGGACAGTTTGTCGGCGGCGTGCTGGGCGGCCCGATCGGCGCGACCATCGGCCGGGCGCTGGGCGCGCTGGCGGGCAGCGCGGTCGACAATGCCCTGTTCGGCGACCGAACCTCCGCCGAGGCGCCGCTGTTCGATGTGCGGCTGAGCGGGTCGAGCGAGGGTGCGCCCATACCGCGGCTTTATGGCTGGGGTCGTCTATCGGGCAATATCATCTGGGGGCGCGAATTGCTGCGGCACGTGTCGGAAACGGCGGGCGCCAAGGGCATGTCCCAGCCCGGTGAAACCAGTGAAGAAATCCTCGCCAGTTTTGCGCTGGGCCTCTGCGAAGGGCCTGTTGCGCGCATGGGGCGAATCTGGGCCGATGGCCAATTGCTCGATACAGCCGGGCTCACACTGCGCTTCTATCAGGGCGACGAGCAGCAAATGCCCGATAGCCTGATTGAGGCCATCCAGGGGGGCGGCAATGCGCCGGCCTATCGTGGCCTCTGCTATCTCGTGGTGGAGAATCTGCCGCTGAGCCGCTTCGGCAATCGCATTCCGCAATTGTCGGTTGAGGTGTGCCGCGTGGTGGGAGAACTTGAACCGGCCATTCGTGCCGTCACCGTCATCCCCGGGGCCACCGAATTCGGCTATGACCCGGTGCCCCGCGTCCGGATGACGGGGCCGGGCGAGGGCATCAGCGAAAACGCACACCTGCTGGCCGGTGTCAGCGACTGGACCTGGTCCATCGACGAGCTGGTGGCGCTCTGTCCCAATCTTGAGCACGTGGCGCTGGTGGTCAGCTGGTTCGGCTCGGACCTGCGCTGTGCGTCCTGCGATATCGGCCCCCGCGTCGAAGGCGCGGCGCGAACCATCGAAGGCACGACCTGGCAGGTCGGCGATCGCCTGCGCAGCGACGTGCCGGTGGTGTCGAGCCATGGCGGTGGACCTGCCTATGGTGGGACGCCTTCGGACGGGGCGGTGCTGGCCGCCATCGCCGATCTCAAGGCACGGGGTCTCAAGGTGACGCTCTATCCGCTCATGCTGATGGATGTGCCCCAGGCCAATGGACTGCCGGACCCCTATGGCGCAGGAGAGCAGGGGGCCTATCCCTGGCGGGGGCGCATCACCTGCCATCCCGCGCCCGGTCAGCCCGGCTCTCCCGACGGGACCGCAGCTGCCGCCCTGCAGGTGGCGGCTTTCGTACCGGGCTACCGGGCCATGGTGCTCCACTATGCCCATCTCGCAATGACGGCTGGTGGCGTCGACGCGCTGCTGATTGGCTCGGAAATGCGGGGCCTGACGCAGGTGCGCGGCCCATCCGACAGTTTTCCGTTCGTGGCCGCCCTGGTCGCGCTGGCCGCGGAGGTGCGTGGCATTGTCGGCACGCAAACCCAACTCACCTACGCGGCCGACTGGAGCGAATATTCCGGCTACCAGCAGGACGGCGCCAAGATCTTTCATCTCGACCCGCTCTGGTCCTCGCCCCATATCGACGCGATCGGCATCGACAATTACATGCCCTTGAGCGACTGGCGCGATGGCGAAGACCATGCCGACGCAAACGCAGCGCCAACCGCTTATGACCTCGATTACCTGCAAGGCAATATAGTGGGCGGGGAGGGGTTCGACTGGTTCTATGAGAGCGAAGGCGAGCGCCGGGCGCAACGGCGCCACCCCATCACCGACGGCGCCCATGGGGAAAGCTGGATCTGGCGCTACAAGGACCTGCACGCGTTCTGGAGCCAGGCGCACCATGACCGGCCCGGTGGCATCCGCAAGGCGACGCCGACGGCATGGGTGCCAAGATCCAAGCCGATCTGGCTCACCGAACTGGGCTGTGGCGCGGTCGACAAGGGCGCAAACCAGCCCAATATCTTCGGCGATGACAAAAGCGCCGAGGACGGACGGCCGCACTTTTCGAGCGGACTGCCCGATGCGCTGATCCAGCGGCAATTGCTGCGGGCCCATCACCGCCACTGGTCCGATTCGACGCATAATCCGGCCGGCATGGTCGATCCGGCTCGGATCTATTGCTGGACCTGGGATGCCCGGCCCTATCCGGCGTTTCCAGCCCTGGACCAGGTCTGGTCGGATGGGCCCAATCACCGCACCGGCCATTGGCTGACCGGCCGGCTTGGCGCGCTTGCCAGCGACGAACTGGTAGAAGCCATCGCTTTCGATCATGGTGTCTCGGTGAAGGCGACACCCAACGCGCCGCTCGTAAGTGGCTTCGTCATCCATGGGCCGGGCACCGCGCGGCAGGCCATCGAGCCGATTCTCGAACTGACCGGGCAAAATCTGGTGGCCCGCGATGGACAGTTACATTGCGTCGTCGCCGGAGGCGGCCCAGTGGAAGCGATCGCACCCGATGTCCTTGCGGCCATTGATGCCCCGATCACCTCCCGGCGCCGGGGTAACGCCATAGAACAGCCCGGCCGACTGGCGCTGGGGCATCTGGACCGCGAACGCGATTACCTTTCCGCCAATGCCACAGCCCTGCGCCCGGGAGACGGCATGCTGGTGTCGGAGAGCCTGCCAGTCGTGCTCGACGGCGCCTCTGCCCGGCGGGCGGCCGAACGCCTGCTGGACCGTCGCGCCAAGGATGCCGACCGGATCGATTTCGCGCTGCCGCCCAGCTCTGTTCACCTCCAGCCGGGCGACCGGATCGCGCTCGAAGGCGTGGTGGAAGGTCCCTTCGAAATTTCTGAAATACGCGATGGTGCCGTGCGGCGGATCACGGCCGTGAGCGTGCCGCGTCGCGACGCGGTGGCGAGCAATGTCGACCGCCCACATGGCGGATTTGGCGCGCCGTTGCCCGAGGTCAGACCGGTCATCGTGACCATGCATCTGCCACCGCTGCCCGAGGATGCGGGCCGAACACGGTTGCTCGTCGGGGCCTATGCCAAGCCTTGGCCCAGCAGCGTACGCGTCAACGATGAGCACAGGGGTGCCGGGCTGGCGGACCTGACGCAGCCGCTGGTGATGGGTGCGACGCTCTCGGCATTGCCGCCAGGGCCCCCATCGGTGTGGGATCGCGGCAATACGCTGTTGATCGAACTGGCTGCCGGGCATGTGTCAGACAGCACCGAGCTTGCCACGCTGGGCGGCGCCAACCGCATCGCCGTCGAGAACGACGGCGGCGGCTGGGAGGTCATCGGCTTCGCGCAGGCCGAACTGGTCGCGCCAAGGCAATATCGGCTGACCCGGCTGCTGCGTGGGCTGGAGGGGACCGATATGCAGATCCTGGGGACATCAGCGGGTCGCCGCGTGGTGGTGCTCGACGGGCACAGTGCGATGGTGCCCATCGATGCGCACAGGATCGGCGAAACCCGCATGCTCAGGGTCTATGCCGGTATCCGGGACGCCGGGGGACAAGCTGTTCTGCTCACCCCCGAGGCTGGGCCGGCCCTGCCGCTGGCACCGGTGCACCTGCGCGCGGCGCGCAGGGACGACGGAACGATCGTGTTCAGCTGGACACGACGCAGCCGTGCAGACGGCGACGGTTGGGGGCTGGCCGAGCCGCCACTCGAGCATGTGCCGGAACAATGGAGAGTGGGCATCCACAACGCGGGCATGCCGGTGCGCACCATCGAAACATCGTCGATTGCCGCCGCCTATAGCCATGCGGAGCAACTGACGGACTTTGGCGCGCCGGCAGGCCCTTTCACCTTTTCAGTCGCGCAGGTCAGCCCGGTCCTGGGGCCCGGCCATGCGGCATGGAGATCATTTCATGACTGACGATCGCTTCACCCCTTGCCTGGATCATGTGCTGCGCCACGAGGGGGGCTATGTGGACCATCCGGCCGATCCGGGCGGGGCCACCAACATGGGTATAACCCGCAAAACATTGGCGCGCTGGCGCAACGTTTCGCCGTGGTGGAACCTGCCCAAGGAAGCGGTCAAGGCACTGACCCGGGCAGAAGCGGCGCGCATTTATCGGGCGCAATACTGGGAGCCGTGCCGGGCCGGGGACCTGCCAATCGGCCTTGACCTTGCGCTGTTCGATTATGCGGTCAATTCCGGGCACAATCGAGCGATCCGCGCCTTGCAGGCGGTGCTGGGAGTGGTCGTGGATGGGGTCGTCGGCCCCCTCACCCTCGGCGCTGCGTCTCGGGCAGACGTGGCGCGAACCATAAATGGCCTCTGCGACGCCCGGTTGGGCTTTCTTCGGCGCCTCGCGATCTATGCCACGTTCGGGCGCGGCTGGAGCAGCCGCGTCGCAGCCATCCGCGCCGCAGCCCTGGCGCTTGCACCCAAATCTTCCGCACGTCCAAAAGGAGACACGCCGATGGATATCCTGTCCGGCTACAAGACCTATATCGTCGCAGCGCTGATGCTGCTGGCGGGCATCGCCCAGATCCTGGGCATTGAAATCCCTGCGCTCGAGGGCACGTCGAGCGGCAACATGGTGCTCGAAGCCTTGGCCATCGTCTTCCTGCGTCGAGGGCTGAAGGCCGAAATCGCCAAGGCCTGATTTGCGCGGCGTATGGGTTCCGTGCAGGATATGCCCGTCATCGGCATGGAACCCGCAGGCCCAGCCAAAAGTTTTGCGCTGCCTCATTCATGTCCCATTCAGCTAGCAGGCGCTATTCATCGGCCCATGAAAACGAACGCTCCCAAACCTTCTGCTTCCATCGCGCTGGCCCTGGCCCTGGCTATCGCTCTCACGGGCACCGGTTCGGCGCAGGCGCAAGCCTGTCTCGACAAGCGCCAGATTCAGGAAGCGGTGGCCTCGGGGCAGATCATGTCCCTCGATGCTGTGTTGGCCTCTGCGGGCGTCGATCCCAGCGCGGAAATTCTAAACGTGCAGGTTTGCGACCAGGGTGGGGCGCTGGTTTATGTGATCGGCGTGCTGGCGCCGGACGGTCAGGCGCAGAACCTCACACTGAACGCACAATAGAAAAAAGGCCGGCGGGGGCAGGGCAATGCGAATTCTGGTCGTTGAAGACGATGTCAATCTCAACCGTCAGCTCAAGGATGCGCTGACTGAAGCCGGTTACGCCGTCGATGTGGCCTTCGACGGGGAGGAGGGACACTTCCTCGGCGACACTGAACCCTATGACGCGGTTATTCTCGATATTGGCCTACCGCAGATGGATGGCCTATCCGTGCTCGAGGAGTGGCGTCGCGCCGGGCGCACCACGCCGGTGCTGCTGCTGACGGCCCGTGATCGCTGGAGCGACAAGGTCCAGGGCATCGATGCCGGTGCGGACGATTATGTCGCCAAGCCTTTCCACATGGAGGAAGTGCTCGCCCGCGTTCGCGCGCTCGTGCGTCGTGCCGCCGGCCATGCGAGCAACGAGATCGTCTGTGGTCCGGTGCGCCTCGATGCACGCTCCGGCCGCGTGACGGTGGACGGCCAGGCCGTCAAGCTCACGAGCCATGAATTGCGCCTGCTCAGCTATATGATGCATCACAAGGGCAAGGTGATCTCGCGCACCGAACTGACCGAGCATCTCTACGATCAGGATTTCGACCGCGACAGCAACACTATCGAAGTGTTCGTCGGAAGGCTGCGTAAGAAGCTGCCGGAAGATTGCATCCAGACCGTTCGGGGGCTGGGCTATCAGATCGTCGGGGATTGAGCATCTGATGGTGCCGGTGCCCGGGGGGCGCGCCCATGTTGCGTAAGGGGTCCATCGCCGCATCGCTGTTCTGGCTGTCTGCCGGCTGGCTCATCCTGGCGCTGGTGACGACCGGCGTGCTGCTGACCGACCTATATTCGCGCGCGCTCGACACCACCCTGACCCAGACACTGGACTTCCACGTCGAAAGCCTGACCGGCGCCCTGCTGGAAAAACGCGATCCACAAAGTCCGGAGATTGCGCTGGCCGATCCGCGGTTCGAGCGGCCACGCTCGGGGTGGTACTGGATCATTCGCGACGGATCGGGGCGGCTCGTCAACCTCTCCACCTCCGTGGTGGGCATCGACCTGCAGGCGGTGGGCGCTGCTGCCGACGCGATGGGCCGCAGCACCGAGATCATCAATGATCCCTTCGGCACCCAATTGCGCATGGTCGAGCGCGTCGTCACCCTGGGCGACGATAGCTACCGCATCACGGTGGCGGGCAATCTCACCGAAATCCTCAAGCTGGTCGATGATTTCCGCGGCCAGGCCTTTATCGTACTCGGCGCCGTGGGCATCATGCTGGCCGTGATGAGCGCCATCGTCGCACGCATCGCCATGCGACCCATCGCGCGGCTGAGCGCAGCCGTGGAGGCGGTGCGGGAGGGCGACAGCGCAGAGGTCTCTGGGAGTTATCCGACCGAGATTGCTCCGCTGGCGGAGGAGGTCAACGAGCTGCTCCGCTCCAATGCCCAGATTATCGAGCGGGCACGCAATCAGGTGGGCAATCTTGCCCATGGGCTTAAGACCCCACTGGCCGTGCTGCGCAACGAATCAAAGGCGAGCCAGGGCGGGCTGGCCGACGTGGTCTCGACCGAGACCGAAAAGATGAGCAGCATGGTATCGGCCTATCTGGAGCGGGCGCGGCTGGCGGCGCGAACCTCGGTCGTGGGAAAGAAGGCCGACGCCGACAAGATCATGCAGCGGCTGGTGCGGGTCATGGGCAAGATCCACCCTGACGTCACTCTCGACTTTCACCGACCCGAAGCGTCCCTGCCTTGGTTCCGGGGCGACGAGGCGGACCTCGAAGAAATTGCCGGCAATCTGCTCGACAATGCCTGCAAGTGGTCGAAAGGCCAGGTGGGCGTGACCCTTGCCGCCGAAACGGGGGGCAGGGGCAACCAGTTACTGGTTCGCATCGAGGACAACGGGCCAGGGCTTTCGGAAGACGATGCCCGCAAAGTGTTGCGCCGCGGCGTCAGGTTGGACGAGAAAACGCCTGGAACGGGCCTTGGTCTGGATATCGTCAAGGAACTGGTTGATGTCTATGGCGGAAGTCTGGAATTGAAGCGGTCGCAATTGGGCGGCCTGCTGGTGGAGCTGCGCCTGCCGACGGCCAGACTGGGCAGTCCGGCGCGCCCCCCGACGCTCTGACGCACTTTCGCCGCAATACGACAACACTTACCGTTTCGACCGCAAAACAAGGCCAAACAGATGAACCGTTCGACGCTCCTTGCTCTTCCGATCCTTGCCCTGGCGCTTGCCGGCTGCTCCAGCACCGGTACGACGACGACGAATGTGGCACAGGCTCCCGTCCAGGCGCAGCCGGTCATCGCCCAGCCGATGATGCCCAGCACGGCTCAGACCGTTCAGACCGCCCGTCTGACCACCAGCATCGCCAATGGCTTCGTCGATCCGGCCGCGCTGACCCGCATGACGGCCAAGGATTCCAACGAGGCCAATAGCGCGCAGTTCTACGCCCTCCAGTTCGGCCGTCCCGGCGCCCCGCGCCAATGGGCAGGCGATGCCGGCACCACCGGCTCGGTCGCCGTGGGCCCCTATGTCCGCGTGAACAATCTCGATTGTCGGGACTTCACCCACACCGTCAAGCTTGGCGGCACCGACTACGTCCGCAAGGGCACGGCCTGCCGCGAGCAGAACGGCAACTGGAACGTGGTGCAGGGCGCAGCCTGACCTTAAGAGCGCGATCCGAAAAGGATTGTTTACCGCACAGCTGTAGGGTCGATGGTGACGTCGACCCTATACTGAGCCCTGATGAGCCAGCCCGCCCCCATTATCGCTGCCGCTGCACCCCCTGCCGTCAGGGCATCGGCGCGCTCTGTACTGGCCGCCGGCAAGCCTTTTTGCGGGATGATCGACCCGATCCTTGTCGACGAGCCGATCCATTTCGCCTTTGCAGGATCAGTGGTGCGCGAGGGTGCCAACGCCGCCTGGACCTGGGTGACGCGCGATCTCTGTCCCGACCTCATTTCCCAGGATGGCCTCAATTCGGGCAGCCTCAGGGCCGCCGAGCTCGAGCCTGCCATGCCCGAAATTCTGCTGCGGGCCAAAAAGGCGGTCGACGCGGTGGACCGCGACCATGACGCCATGCGGCGCTTTCGGGCGCAGTTCGGCCGCGACAATGCTCGCGACGAGCTGACGGTCGTGCTGGCCGGCCTGCGGGCGCGGTCGCTTTTGCTTAAGGCCCAGAGCTTCGGCAAGGCAGTCAATTCCATTGCCGAGGACGGCGCCCTTGGCGTCGCGCTGCAGTCCATGCCGCTCAATGACGCCCAGATGGCAGCCCTGCTGTTCCATGCGGCTGCGGGCCAGGTCGCCAATCCGACCAGACTGATTTCGTCAGTTATAAAGCTCACTGGCAATGCCCGTGAGGGCGCCATTTCTCGCGCCGGCTTTGCGCCCCTCATCGATGCCTATCTCGCCCATGCGCAAAACCAGCTGCACAATTTGCAACTGGCCGGGCCCTTTGCAGATATCGACATGGCGTGTCGCAGCCTCGACCGCTTTCACCGGCTCGTGCGCGCGCTCACCGGATATGTCGAGTTCGAGCGCGGCAGCCGCGCCACCCAAATTTTGGCAAGCATTACCAAGCTGGTCTCGGACCGGGTCGAGCCCCGGCTCAAGGAAGTCGTCACCGATCTCAACCAGGCCATGCGGCGCCCTCGTGAAGGCGGAGACCGCATCGACAATGACCGCATGCTAGCGGCGATGAACGGGATGTACCTTCTCTCGGCCGTCAGGGATTGCCGCGATTCCCTCGCGCTCAATGCCGTTCTCGACCAGGTGTGGAGCCAGGCAGGGCAGGCTCTGGAAATGCACATCCAGCGTAATCTCGATCTGGCGCGGCAGCTGCCTGGCGACCCGTTGACCGGCCAGCGGCTCGACGCAGCGATCAAAATGGCCGAAGTGCGCTTCAACAGCGAATACGCCGAGACGCTGAAACGCGCGCGTCTCGCCGCCGAACGACGCAACTAGCGGCTGTCCCCAAGATCGGCTGTTTTCGCTGAGATGGCGCGCCCCTGATCCCGCACGGTTACAGCAAGCTCGGGCAAAGCCAGATCCGATTGCACCAGCGCAATTGCATGGTCACCCAAGGCGCGCAGCACCACGCCAACCGAATGGGTCGGACCGACCATATCGGAATTGCGGTAGATGAGGGCGCCTGTGCTGAGCCGCCGGGTTTCCGAGGGAATAATCCGCATGAGGGTCGCATCACCGCCATAGCGGCCCGAAAGGTAGGTTGGAACCTCGTCGGCTGGCGGCACGTCCCCATTGGTCGATTTGCGTTCGGCGGTCCCTCCACCCAGCGACACCAGGGCAACCCGTTCCTGTGCCACGATGCCCGCAGCATCTTCCGGCACGAGGCCGAGCGCTATGCCGGCCACCACATCGGTGATGTCCAATGCTTGTGCCGCATCGGCAAGGGAGGGGGTGCCTGATCTGCGCTTGTGGCCGAAAAGGTTCGCCAGGTGACGACGCGCAGGACGCGGTCGCGCCATCAGACGCTCGGCGTCGAGATAGGCTGGAGCGCCGTCATGATGCGGACTGACCGGCAGAGGGCCATCGGCGCTTTCGTGGAGAACATCGATCACGGGATCGGTCACCGGCTTGCGCGTCCGGCCAAGCAGGTGGTCGACGGCGTCGCGGCCGCTTTCGATACAGCCGCGGCGGGTAAAGTAGCCGGCAGCGCTGCCGGCCAGGGCAATGCCGTCGATGTTTCCGACGGGTTCAAGACGATGGCGCAATGACTGCCAGAGGCTGGAGCCGCCAGCCATGTGCCAAAGGGACAGGTCCGGCTGCCAGCCGCCGCAGACAATAAGCGCGTCCGCCGAGAGCGGATCGGTGTTCGGACCTGTCGGCGTGACGACAAGGTTCCTGCCTCGCCTTGACGGGCTGACCATCTCTACCGAAGTGGCCGGCATCTGGATCATGCCATAGGCGCGGCTGAAGGCGATAAAGCGCGAGCTGGCTGTCGCTCTCGCTTCGAGGATGCGAGGAATTGCGATACCCGCATCGCTTGCCTGCATGGCTAGGCGGTAGGCTGCGCTGCTGGTGGTGGCAAAAAGCGCCGAACGGCCGCACCAGATCCCGTAGTGGGAGGCCAGACCATGGGCATCGAGCGTGCCCATGACCCCCGGAAGCCGATTGCCGTCGAAGACAGGCAGCAATTCGCGCGAGCCGGTGGCAAGCACGATATGACGGGCCCGTACATCGATCACGCTCCCACGGGGCAGCTCGGCCCTGTGGACACGCACAAGGCCTGAGTGGACCGCGAAAGCTTCGCTGCCCACCATGACCGCGATTCCGTCGCTGGCAGAAATGGCAGTGCGCAGTCGGTCGATGTCGGCTTGCGGCGAGTGCTCGTCATCCTGTCGGCCGAAAAGGCCTGAATGGCCGCCCAATTGCCGAGACCTTTCGACCAAGAGTACGGAAAGCCCGGACTTCGCTGCCACAAGCGCGGCCTCCATGCCGGAAACGCCGCCGCCCACCACGATAAGATCGACCGGCTCTGCCGCGACCGCTTCGGCGCCGAGCCAAGGCCGGTTGGCGTCGCGCGAAAGCGTCACATCGACGCCAAGCGACCGGCCAGCAGGAAGAAACCGGGAAAAGGGATATCGACGCGCCGCGCCAAGCGTCACGAAGTCAGCGCCGTCAACTGCGGGAGTGCGATCCATCGGCAGATAGTCGAGCGGTTGTGATGCCGCCCCAGCGGGCTGGATTGCAGGGGCGGTCCGGGTCGTAAGGCCGACCGGCCAGTCTCCCTCACCCAATGTATCGACGCCGGAGGCCAGGACTGCACTCAGGACAGTATCCCCGACAAAGCCTGAGATCCGTCGGCCATCGAGGCGGAAAGCAATAGGCTGCGAACGATCGATGGCAGCGCCGGCGAATGCTCCGGCCTGCTCGGCGGGCAGGCGATTGACCCTGTCCTTCATGACGCGGAGATCCCGGGGGCGGATGCGAATTCGCTGACGAGATTGGTCGAGACATCACGTGTGATCAGCCTTCTGCCAAACCATTCCGCCTCATGCGTCTTTGCTTCACCGGCCAGCCAGCGGGCCAGGGCCGGCGCGAGGAAAGCGCCGATCGAACCCGTATTGGCAATAACGTCCGCACCGGCTTTCGCGACCCGTCCAAAGGTTGGTGCGCCGTCGCTCGTGGCCAATTGCTGGAACATGGACTGCCCCACCCGGCTGGCGAGGGTACCACCAAGTATGGCCTCCAGCTGCCGCCTGGCTTTGCTGAAATCGCCCGGCCCGTGAAGCGCAATGCCGCCTTCAGTTTGCTGATGAACATAAAGGCCAAGGCCGATGTCCAGAAGAACTGGGGTGGGCAAGGGCCTAAGGGGCGCAGTCATCAGTGCCACGGCAGGGCGTCGCTGAAGCAGCGCCGGCCATTGCCCCGGCGGCAAGTGTGCGATGATGGATTGGTCGTCGGCCAGAACGGCCTGCCGGGCCATGCGCTCCTCGCCACGAACGATGACGCGCACGGAGCCATCCTCATCGACGAAAACGCTCTCTGCTGCAATGCGCTCGACGCCAACCTTGTCGTTCCACGCGTCGAGGCCTGGTTCGATCCAGCTACTTTGGAGGCAGACGGCATCTCGAAAGGCCACGCCCACATGGTTGGAGGGAAGTCGCGCAGGCGCAGTCGGCTCGGTGGCGATGCCAAATTCCATGGCCATGTGCCGGATATGAGACAACGCCTCCTCGGCTCTGGGGGTGCTGGCGGTCAGAATCGGATCGATGCGGCGAAAGGCGCCTCGCCCCACGATGCGTGCAAGAAGGCGAAGTGTTTCAGCGGTGCCCTCGCTCAACAGCGACCAGGTTTCCGGCCGCGTGATCGGCGCTGCGGAAAGGTCCATCGAGCGCTCGAGCCGGTAGCTGGCCTGGCTTGCTCCGATAAAGAGGACCCGCCGCTTATGCGTTCCTGCAAGTAGTCCCGCCACCAGCCGTGCGAGGGAGTTGGAACCGATGACGGCAAAGTCGGCGATCGGATTGTTCATGCGGCGCATCGGCCTGCGGCGAGCGGTCCCTGTGGCAATGCGTCCGAGGTTTCACGCTCTGTTTTGGTGGTTTTTCGCCGCATTCGGCTTATAGAGAACCCTGCCTTGTCGCGCGAAGCACACGAGCATCTGGGGCCGATGATTTTCTGGTCGATCGCCATAGCCATCACTGTAATTGCCTGCGCCGTGTTGTTTTACGCGGCAGCCGGGCGCGGGGTCAACGCGACCGAGCCGCAAACAGAAGATGCCAACAGCCATTTCCGCTTGCTCCTTGCCGGGATCGATGCCGACCTTGCAAGTGGCAAGCTTGAGGCTGACCAGGCGTTGGCCGCCAAGGCTGAGCTGGCAAGGGAAATGCTGCGGTCCAAAGGCAGAATGGCCGGCGCACAGGGTCGGGATCTCGGCCGTGGGCTGCAACTGGCGGGCCTGGCCGGCGTTGCCGCCATCGCGTTCGGCTTTTATGCGATCCTGGGTAGTCCTGACATGCCTGCGCAGCCGCTCGCGGAACGGCCCGAAATCGTCGCACAAAGCATCAGCCTGGGCGATGCCATCGCCCAGATCGAAGCCCGGCTTGCCGAGACCCCGGACGATGTTCGTGGCTGGACGGTCATCGCCCCGGCTTACGTGGAAACGGGTCGCTATGGCGATGCCGTCAACGCCTACCGGCAGGTGCTGGCGCTTTCGGCGCCCAGCGCTGAGGTCGAAACCGATCTGGCTGAGGCCCTTCTCCTGGATGCTGGCGGCAGCGGCTCCGACGAGGCGCTCGATCTCCTGCGGAATGTTGCAGCGACCGATCCTGCCAATGTGCGAGCGCGGCTCTATCTCGCTGCCGAAGCCATGCGCACCGGCGATTACGAAACGGCCGGCACGTATTGGCGAGAGGCCATAGGGCTGGCCGGCGGAGATGAGCCATGGCTGGCGGCGGCGCGCGAGGGGCTGGCTGTTGCCGAGGCCGGTGGCACCGACAATCTTGCGGGCCAGCAGGCCGAAATGATCCAGTCCATGGTGGGTGGTCTCGCTGGGCGCCTTGCGGCAGAGGGCGGAAGCGTCGAGGAATGGACGCAATTGGTCCAGTCCTACATCGTGCTGGGCGATCTCGAAGAAGCGCAATCGGCCTATGACGCCGCAATTGCGGCCTATCCCGCCGCGTTCGATCGTGGTGAACTCGATACGCTCGCGCTGAGCGCGGGCCTGACCTTGAATGGAGGAACGCAGTGACCGTTCAGGCCGCCGCCCGCCGCAAAGGCATGACCCGCAAGCAGAAGCGCCTCACCATCATTGCCGGACTGGCGGTCGTCGTTATGATCGCCACCGGGCTCGTGCTGTTCGCGCTTCGCGACCAGATCCTGTTCTTCTACTCTCCCAGTGACGTGGTGGCGCGGGAGGTGGCGGCCGGCCAGCCGATCCGCCTGGGTGGCCTGGTCAAGGAAGCAAGCTGGACCCGCGCCGGGCAGGACAACACCTTCACCATCACCGATGGCGGGCAGGAAATCGTCGCCGTCTACCGGGGCATCCTGCCTGACCTGTTTCGCGAAGGGCAGGGCGTGGTGGCCGAAGGCAGCATGAACGACGATGGACAGTTCATGGCCAGCAACGTGCTGGCCAAGCACGACGAAAACTATATTCCGCGCGAAGTGGTGGACGCCCTCAAGGCCCAAGGCGAATGGCGTCCGGAGGGTGCCGGGCAGTGAGCATCGAGCTTGGCCATTTCGCTCTGATCCTGGCTTTTGCCATTGCCTTGGTTTCTGCGCTTGGGGGGCTATTGCTCTGGCGTCGCGGGGAGCGGCTCGCCATGATGCTGGGGCAGGCGGCTATCCTGCAGTTCGTCCTGGTGGCGCTGGCCTTCGCGGCCATCACCAATGCCTTCATCGTCTCCGATTTCAGCGTCGCGCTGGTGGCCAATCATTCCCACTCGCTCAAGCCGCTGATCTTCAAGATCTCCGGGGTCTGGGGGAACCATGAAGGCTCGATGCTGCTGTGGATTCTCATCCTTGTGCTGTTCGGGGCCATGGTCGCCGCCTTCGGGCGATCGCTGCCAGCCGACCTTGCCAATCTGGTTCTGGGGGCCCAGGGCCTGTTGACTGCAGCCTTTGCCGGCTTCACGCTGGTGACTTCAAATCCTTTCGAGCGGCTAGCCGCGCCCCCGCTCGAGGGCGCGGACCTCAATCCGATCCTGCAGGATATCGGCCTCGCCATTCACCCGCCGCTGCTCTATGCCGGCTATGTCGGCTTCTCGATCTGCTTTTCATTTGCCGTGGCGGCGCTGATTTCGGGACGCATCGACCAGGCCTGGGCTCGCTGGGTCCGGCCCTGGACCATGCTGAGCTGGGTCTTTCTGACGCTGGGCATCGCCATGGGCTCCTACTGGGCCTATTACGAACTCGGCTGGGGCGGCTGGTGGTTCTGGGACCCGGTGGAAAATGCCAGCTTCATGCCCTGGCTTGCCGGCACCGCCCTGCTGCATTCGGCCCTGGTGATGGAAAAGCGGAATGCGCTCAAGATCTGGACAGTGTTCCTGGCGATCATCACCTTTTCGCTCTCGCTTCTGGGCACCTTCCTAGTTCGTTCCGGCATCCTGACATCGGTGCATACCTTCGCCAGCGACCCAACGCGGGGTCTGGTGATCCTCTCGATCCTCGGCGTGCTGATTGGCGGCGCGTTCCTGCTGTTCGCCATGCGGGCCCCGGCTTTGCGTCAGGGCGGCCTGTTCGCGCCGATCAGCCGGGAAGGCGCGCTGATCCTCAACAATCTGTTCCTGGCCACGGCCATCGGCGCTGTTCTCGTGGGCACGCTCTATCCACTTCTGCTCGATGCCCTGACCGGCACGACCATTTCCGTGGGCGCGCCGTTCTTCGACTTCACCTTCGGCGCGCTGATGGCGCCCTTGCTGCTGGTTTTGCCTTTCGGTCCGCTTCTGGCATGGAAGCGCGCCGATCTCGTCGCCGCCGGCCAGCGCCTTCTGGGCATGGCCGGCCTTGCAGTGTTTCTGACGGTTTTGATTTCTGCCCTGGGCGGGGTGTCCATTTCTCTCGTGCCGCTCGGCCTCTTGCTCGGCTTCTGGGTCAGCCTGGGATCGGTGGCGGAGCTGATCGAACGCTCTCGGCTGGGCCGCATCCCGCTGGGCGACAGCCTGCGACGTCTCGTCGGCTTGCCCAAGAGCATCTGGTCCACGGCCATAGGCCATCTTGGGCTCGGGCTGACGGTTCTGGGCATCGTCTCGGTAACGGCTTGGGAAACTGAGCTCGTGACCACGCTCAACCCAGGCGAAACGGCCGAGCTGGCGGGGTATCAGATCGCTTTCGACAGTTTCGAGGAAATCCCAGGGCCGAATTACATGGCTGATACCGGCATCTTCACCGTTACGGCGCCGGGCGGGCAGACGGCAAGGCTGGACGCGGAGCGGCGGATCTACGTGGCGAGTGGAACGCCGACGACGGAGGCGGCGATCCAGACCTATGGCCTTTCCCAGCTCTATCTTCAGCTCGGCGAGCCGCTCGACGACACACATGTCATTCGCGTCTGGCACAAGCCCTATATTCTCTTGATCTGGATTGGCTGTCTCGTCATGTCCGGCGCCGGCGTCTTGTCGCTGACCGATCGGCGGCTGCGGATCGGGGCTCCGCAACGCGCCAGACGGGTGACGCCGGAGGCCGCTGAATGAATTGGCGCACCCTCGTCCTGTGCTTCCTTTTGCTCTTGCCCGGCCCCGTCGGCGCCGTCGGCCCGGATGAAATCCTACCCGATCCCGCACTCGAGGCGCGGGCGCGCGAATTATCGGCCGGCTTGCGGTGCCTTGTCTGCCAGAACCAGTCGATCGACGACAGCGATGCCGATCTGGCGCGGGACCTGCGCCTACTGGTCCGGGAGCGCCTGATTGCCGGCGACAGCAACGATGAGGTCGAGCAGTATATCGTCGACCGTTATGGCGAGTATGTGCTGCTCAACCCCCGCATGGGTCCACACACGATCCTGCTGTGGATCGCCGCGCCGGGCCTGCTGGCGGCAGGACTTTTCGGCCTGTGGCTGGCCGGTCGCCGGAAGACGCCGGCTGCTTCCTCCAGTCTCTCCGCGGAGGAGCAGGCGGCGCTCGATGAGCTTGCCGACACCGATCGGTAACAAACCGGTCGCAATCTCGCCTGCAACATTGCCAAAGCTTAATGTCGGCGCAACTTCACAGAAAGGCGCGTCGTTCCATATGTACGGCACAAGCTGTTGAGAGCTTATTCGAAGGAGACTGGTTCCCATGCGTTCGACTCTACTCTCGCGTACAAGTCGTTGGCTCGGCGCCTCGGCGCTGGCGCTTCTGGTCGGCGTGGGCGGTGTGTCCACCGCTTTCGTGATGACCGGCCAAGCCGCCAACGCGCAGGTTCAGAACGCCGCGCAGATCGTCGTGCCCCAGACCTCGGTGCAGCAGGGATTCGCTGACCTGGTCGAGGCGGTCAAGCCCGCGGTCGTATCCATCCGCGTCGAAGCTGAAGCACCTGGCCGTACTGTCCAGCGCGGCGGCCGCGACTTCAATTTCGAGTTTAATTTCCCCGATCTGCCCGAGGATCACCCATTCCGCGACTTCTTTGACCAGTTCGGTGGTCCCGGCGGCCAGGGTCGCCCTGATGGCGGTGAGCCGCGCCCGCGCCAGTTCATGGCAGCCGGGTCGGGCTTCATCATCTCCGAAGATGGCTATGTGGTCACCAATAACCACGTCGTTGAGGACGCCACCAAAGTCACCGTCGTATTCGATGACGGTCGCGAGCAGGTCGCTGAAATCATCGGCACCGACGAGCGCACCGACCTCGCCGTGCTCAAGATCGAGGGTGACGATCTGCCTTTCGTGACCTTTGAAGAAGAAGCCAGCCGCGTGGGCGACTGGGTGGTAGCCGTGGGTAACCCGTTCGGCCTTGGCGGCACCGTCACGGTCGGCGTCATCTCCGGTTCGGGCCGCAATATCGGCGGTTCCAGCTATGGCGACTTCCTGCAGATCGACGCTGCCGTCAACACCGGCAATTCCGGCGGTCCGGCCTTCAACAGCAATGGTGAAGTGGTGGGCGTCAATACCGCCATCTATTCGCCCAACGGCGGCAATGTCGGCATCGCCTTTGCCATCCCGGCACGGACTGTCCAGCAGATCGTGACCCAGCTGATCGAGGATGGCTCGGTGACCCGCGGCTATCTTGGCGTCTCCATCCAGGACGTCAGCCGCGACATCGCCGACGGCGTGGGTCTGCCCAATGCTCGTGGCGCTATCGTTCGCGAACCGACTGAAGATGGCCCCGCCGGCGCTGCCGGTGTCCGCTCGGGTGACATCATTCTCAAGGTCGATGGCGACCAGATCGATGATGCTCTCGACCTGAGCCGCACCATCGCCGGCAAGGCGCCCGACTCCACCGTCGAGCTGACCATCTGGCGCGACGGCGCTGAAACCACTGTCTCGGTACAGCTGGTCCAGCTGGACGAGACCGCACAGGCCCAGCCCGACCAGACCGCTCCGACCCCGCCCCAGGCCCTGCCTGAGGCCACGACGAGCCTCGGCATGACGCTTGTGCCCAATGGCGATGGCTCGGGCGGTCTTCTGGTCCAGAACGTCGAGCAGGACAGTGTGGCTGGCCAGCGCGGCATCGCCACCGGCGACGTGGTGCTCGAAGTCGACAACAAGGTAGTCCAGACTGCCGGCGATTTCGATCAGGCCATTGCCGGCGTCAATGAAAAGGGCCTCAATACGGCCCTGGTCAAGGTGTCCCGCGACGGTGAAGCCCGCTTCATCGGCCTGCCGATCACCGAGTAAACTGGATCGGCCCCGGAGTTTTCGCTCCGGGGCCGCTTCGAAAGGAGCGTCGGGTCTTGAAGATTTTGCTGATCGAGGATGATCGGGAGGCGGCAAGCTATCTTGTCCAGGCGCTGGATGAGGCCGGGCATGTCACCCACCATGCCGCCGACGGTGAAACCGGTTACGCCATGGCCTCCGGCATGGATTACGATGTGCTTGTGGTCGATCGCATGCTGCCCCGCAGGGATGGCCTCTCTATCGTCGAAAGCCTGCGCGCCGAAGACGACAAGACACCGGTGCTGATCCTGTCCGCCCTTGGCGAAGTCGATGATCGCGTGACCGGCCTCCGGGCAGGCGGGGACGATTATCTCACCAAGCCCTACGCCTTTACGGAATTGCTGGCGCGTATCGAGGTTCTCGCGCGGCGGTCAAGCCCGGCGGAAGCAGCGACCAGCTATTCGGTGGCGGGCCTCACGCTGGACCGGCTCAGCCGCAAGGTCGAACGCGACGGCGAAGCGATATTGCTGCAGCCGCGCGAATTTCGCCTGCTAGAATATCTGATGAAGCATGCCGGCAAGGTCGTCACCCGCACCATGCTGCTGGAAAATGTCTGGGATTATCACTTCGATCCCCAGACCAACGTCATCGACGTGCACATGTCCCGGTTACGCTCGAAGATCGACAAGGGCCACGCCATTCCCCTGCTGCATACCGTCCGCGGGGCTGGATATATGATCAGGGAATAGGCCGTGAGCCGCTTTGCCCAGGTCTGGCGCACATCCACCGTTCGCCTGACAGCCACCTTCATTGCCATCTTCAGCGTGTTCGCAATCTTGCTGATGGCCTTCATCGGCTGGCAGTCGAGCATTCAGATCCAGCGTCAGCAGACCGACGACATTGATCGTGAAGTGCGCCTGTTCCAACGGATCGAGGCCATGCAGGGCATTCGAGCGCTTGCTTTTTCGGTCAACCGGCTGTCAACACAACCCGGTCCTGGTCTTTATTTTCTCGGCGATGCCTCCGGCCTGATGCTGCTGGGCAATGTCAGCGATGTCCCCCCTGAGGTTCTTATCGAGCCAGGGATCTACAGTTTCGATTACGAAAGGCCCAATCCCTGGGGCGATGACGCTTCCGGGCCTGATGCTCCGCGCCGCTCTGGCGTGGCTGTGGTCCGATCCGTTGAGCTCAGCAATGGCATGCGTCTGGTTGTCGGCCGCGACGTTGTCGAACGCCGAGGTTATTCCGCCATCATCCTGCAAAGTTTTCTGCTCGGAGTTGCCGGCATCATTCTGTTTTCTACAATTGCCGGCGGCATTACCGCGCGCCGGGTGCTGCGACGGATCGATACGATCCGCGATACCTCCACCAAGATCATGTCGGGCAACCTTTCCGAGCGTGTTCCTGTCACGCGACGCAACGATGAGTTCGACGGGCTGGCTACCAACCTCAACGCCATGCTGGACCGTATCGAGCAGTTGCTGCAGGGACTCAAGGAGGTGACCGACAATGTCGCGCACGACCTCAAGACGCCGTTGACTCGACTGCGCAGCAAGGCCGAGGCGGCGCTACGCGACACTGCCAGCGACGAGGCCCGCCAGGAGGCGCTGGAGGTCGTGATCGACGAAAGCGACAGATTGATCCGTACCTTCAATGCTTTGCTGATGATTGCCCGGGTAGAGGCTGGAGCCCCCTCCGGGGCTTTGTCTGACATCAATATCAGCGACATCGTCGCCGATGTGGCTGAGCTTTACGGCCCCGTTGCCGAAGATGCCGAGATCGACGTCACCGCCGAGATCGAGATGGACGTGACCCTCAAGGCCAACCGTGAGCTCATCGGGCAGGCCATGGTGAACCTTCTGGAAAACGCCATCAAATACGCTCGCCCTGATGATGGTGCGCGCGGCCGGATCAGTGTCGGCTTGAAGCGCAGCGCCGACACTGTACAGATCGTTGTCGCCGATAATGGTCCCGGTATTCCTGAAGCCGATCGCAAGCGCGTGCTGGAGCGGTTTGTCCGCCTTGAGCAAAGCCGCTCCGAACCCGGCTCGGGTCTTGGCCTGGCATTGGTCAACGCCGTGGCGCGGCTCCATGGGGGGCAGTTCCGCATAGAAGATAATGAGCCGGGCGTAAGAGCGGTCCTCGAACTGCCCTCAGGCTGACGCGCTGCCTTGTCGGTTGGCCGAGTGCAAGCTATCCCTCTGACATGAGCACCCTTCTCGCGCCCTTGCCGCCGATTTCCCACCCGCAATTCGATCGCCTGCTGCACGAAGTGTCCGAAGATGCGGCGTCGGCTTTTCGCCAAGCCTCGGCACTTCTGGGCACCCTGCTGGAATCGGCGCCCTATTTGCTCGGCCTGGCCAGGGAGCATGCGGAATGGCTCGCCGATCTCCTTGAAGGCGACATTGACGGCGTCTTTGCCGAAGTCCTGGCCGAGGTGACGACTTCCGGGCGTGAAGACGATGAAAATGATGTTGCCCGGGTCCTGCGCCTTGCCAAGGGACGCACGGCGCTTCTCGCGGCTTTGGCGGAAACTGGCGGCGTCTGGACGACAGCTCGTGCGACCGAGGCCCTGTCCGATCTTGCCGATGCCGCCCTTGAGGCCTGTCTTGATCTGCTGATGCGTCAGGCCGCCGAGAAGGGCCAGCTGGCCATTCCAGCGGAACAGGCGAGGGCGGCTCATTCGGGCCTTGCCCTCTTCGCATTGGGCAAGCATGGCGGCCGTGAGCTCAATTATTCCTCCGACATCGACATCGTCGCCTTTTTCGATCCGCAGAAGCCTGTCCTTACGGACCCTTCCGAAGCCACCAAGATCTATTCGCGCATGGTGCAGAAGCTGGTGGCGCTGATGGAGGATCAGCAGCTTGGCGGCTATGTCTTCCGCACCGATCTTCGGCTGCGGCCCGATCCGGGTTCCACCCCCGTCGCTTTGTCCGTCGATGCCGCCATTGCCTATTACGAGGTGCGCGGACAGAATTGGGAACGGGCCGCCTGGATAAAGGCGCGCCCCTGTGCCGGCGACAGGCAGGTCGGCAATGCCTTCATCAAGGAACTAGCGCCCTATGTCTGGCGCAAGCATCTCGACTTCGCGACCATTGCCGACATCCAGGCGATGAAGCGACAGATCAATGTCTCAAAGAAGGTGGGCGACATCCGCGTCGAGGGCCACAACGTCAAGCTGGGTCGCGGCGGCATTCGTGAAATCGAGTTCTTCGCTCAGACCCAGCAATTGATCGCCGGCGGCCGGGACAAGGCGCTCCGCGTCCGGCCGACGGCAGAAGCCCTTGCAGCCTTGGCGGAGGCCAGCTGGATTACCCCCTTGGCTTGCGAGGAGCTGACCGGCACCTATTGGTATCTGCGCGCGGTGGAAAACCGGCTGCAGATGCTGCGCGACGAGCAGACCCACATCATGCCTGACACGCCAGAAGGGGTGTCGGTCATCGGTCGGCTGATGGGCGAGGCAGATTGCCTTCGTTTCGAACAGGATTATCGGAACGCTCTCGAGCTGGTCGCTCGCTATTACGCTGAATTGTTCACCGAGGGCGAAACGCTTGGCTCGGGAGAAGGCAATCTGGTCTTTACCGGCAGCGACGACGACCCGGGTACGCTGGAAACGCTGACCGTGATGGGCTTTTCCGATGCCCATCGGGCGATCGAGATCGTGCGCAAATGGCATTATGGTAGCTATGCCGCCACACGAACGTCCGCTGCTAGGGCGCATTTGACCGAACTTCTTCCAGCCTTGCTCAAGACTCTGTCGCTCACCGGCAATGCCGACGCGGCCTTGGCGCGGATGGACGATTTTCTCTCTCGCCTGCCCGCAGGCGTGCAACTCTTTGCCTTGTTACGCAACCATGAGCAATTACGTCGGCTCCTGGTGCAATTCATGGCCTCAGCGCCGCGCATGGCAGAGGCTGTGATCCATCGGGCTCACGTGGTTGATGGCCTGATTGATCCCGCTTTCGCGGACGACGTGACACACCGCGATATCCTCGTCGCCAAGGTGGACGCATTTCTGTCCGATGCCCGTTCCTATGAGGAATTGATCGACCGGGCCCGCATTATCGGCCAGGAACAAAAATTCCTGATTGCTGCCGGACTTTTATCCGGCACGGTCAGCGCCCAAGCTGCGGGAGAGCAGTTCACCGCGCTGGCGGAAACCTTGTTGCATCGTCTGTTTGACAAAGTTCAGGACGAATTCGCCCAGCGCCACGGACGCATAGACGGAGCCGAAGTGGCACTCCTCGCCTTCGGCAAGATGGCCAGTGGCGAGATGACCTTTACCTCGGATCTCGATTTCATCCTGCTCTATGAGGCCCCAGACACCGAATCTGACGGCGAGCGCAGCCTCTCGACCCCTCATTATTTCGCCCGGCTGACACAGCGCTTGGTCGCGGCCATTTCTGCGCCGACGGCTGAGGGCGTGCTCTACGATGCCGATATGCGACTGCGACCCTCGGGCAATGCCGGTCCGCTGGCGACGAGCCTTTCGGGCTTTCGCGCCTACCACAAGGACAATGCCTGGACTTGGGAGCATCTCGCCCTCAGCAGGGCCCGTGTCGTCGCCGCCACGGGCGGACTTGCTGCCAAGGTGGACGCAGAGATCGCTCAGATCATGCAGCGGAAACGCGATGCCAAAAAGACAGTAGAGGATGTAGTGGCCATGCGCGCGTTGATGGCTCGTGAGCGCAAGCCGCGCCATCCCTTCGATCTCAAGCTGGCCTCTGGTGGGTTGGTGGACCTCGAATTCATCGCGCAATCGGCACAGCTGGTGGCGGGCGAGAGGATTGCTCTGCCCCAGGCTGGCACCCATAAGGTTCTGGCGCGCTTGGGCGAAATCGGACTTGTGACCCAAGGTCAGCGTTTGGCGCAAATCCATGATGTCTACGCCACAATTTTGCAGGTGATGAGTTCTGCCCTGTTAAGCCCGTTCAAGGATGACGCCTGGCCCCCCGCGTTTCGAGATCTTCTGGCACAGCTGGCCCACTACCCCGATTTCGAGCGTCTGGCTCTAGACGTCGAGCAGATGCGGGGCGAAGTCGCAGAAGCAGCGTCGGCGTGGTATGAGACCGCGTCAGCTCTGGGCTAGGCGGCGAGTTCTGCGGCGGCCGGCTCGGTCGGCAACGAGATTGCCACTGTCGTGCCAAGGGACGGGGCGGAATCGATCACCAAATGTCCGCCGCTCTGCTCGGCGATCGCCCGGGCGATGGAGATGCCCAGGCCCGGGCCGTGGCCGTCTCGCGTAAAGGTGGCGTCGCCCAGCGCAAACGGCTGGCTGAGGCTGGCAAGGCGTTCCTCGCTCATGCCGATACCGGTATCGCTGATCTCGATGACGACGCCATCCTCGGCGGCATAGGTGGTCAGGGCAATCGTGCCGCCGGTATGGGTGAAGCGGATGGCGTTGTCGACCATGTTGCCCACCATGCGCACGAGGCCGAGCCGATCGCCACGCAACACCGCGCCTGTCGGGGCGCCGATCTTGAACCGCAAGCCGGCGCGGGTGATCTGGTTCTGAAAACGACGCACGACGCTGTCGATCACTTCGTCCACCAGCACGATGTCCTGCCGAAGCGCTTTCTGGCCGCCCTCTAGCTCGACGAGGTCGAGGATAGTGGCGAAGGAATGCAGCAGGTGCTGACCGGACGTCTTTATGGACTGGACATAGTCTCGGTAGCGTTCGTCGCCCAATTGCCCATAGGTTTCGTGTTCCATCAGTTCGGCGAAGCCGATGATGTGGTTGAGCGGGGTGCGGATATCATGGCTGACATGGGCGAGGAAATTCGTCTTCGCTCGGTTGGCGGCTTCGGCCTTCAGCTTTTCTTCGTGATACTGGCGGGCCAGCTTGCGCTGTTCCTCGCGGATGGTGGCCAGCGCGGCCTCGGTGCGCTGGCGCTCGACTTCGCGCCTGGCTTGATCGGGATCCTGGCCATCGCGACGCCGCGAGGCGGTCAAAGTGATGAAGCCGGCAAGGGTGAAAGCGATCATGCCGCGACCGGCGAGGCCGGCAAGGGTGTTTTCCTCGGCTACTTGGGGTGTCGCGAGAGCCGGGCGGTCCTCGCCGAACATGGCGGCACGGGAAATGGCAATGAAACTGTCTGAAAATTCAATGGGATGGGTCCCGGTTGCGGTCACGAATGACGGCGGAGCCAGGGTCTGGGAGATGTCATAGGTCACGAAGAGGGCGGCGGAGAGGAAGGCAGTGGCGGCAACGACCAGACTGATCTGGGGAAAGCGCTTTGCTGCTTGGTCCTTGCCGGCGCGGAATCCAAGTGCGCCGGCGTCGGAAACCTCCGACGTCCGCATGAAATTCTCCATTCTTGAAAGGGGTTTAGCCCCCAAACCCAATCTTGCCCTTAATAAGCTATGAATCAGGTTGGGGGGCTTTGTCCAGACCGCCGAACGACCCCAAAATGGCCTCGGCGGAAAAAGCGGAGTCAGCTGAATCACTTAGCGGCGAAGAAAAATTCTTCCAAAGTTTCGCCGCAATCCGGCCACGCCAAAATCCACTTTTGAGGCATTGATGTCAGCACCCTGTTGACGCTGACATCGTCCCTTGCCGGCCTAAGGCCAATCTGGCGCTAAGCCGTCAGACGGCGAGGATGCGGTCGAGGATTTCCCCGACATTGCGGCTGAGGCTATGCTGGGATTTCAGCGCTTCGAGCGCTGACCGGCCTGCCTCCCGACGACCCGCTTCGAGCATGGGCAGGATGCGGAAACCGGTCAGGATGCGCGAGGCCACCTGCGGGTTGACCTTATCGATCTCGGCGACCGCCTCGGCCACGAAGCGGAAGCCGGCACCGTCGGCTCGGGTGAATTGCGGGGAGCCGCTCATCACGAAGCTGCCCAAGAGCGAACGCAGCCGGTTTGGATTGGTGCGGGGGAAATCCGGCGCTGCGAGAATGGCGCGCATACGCTCGATGGCGCCGTCATCCGGTGCCTGAGCGGAGGCCATGAGCCATTTATCGAATACCAGCGGGTCGCCGGCGAACCGGGTGCGGAAGTCTCCGAGCAGTGCCGGAGCCTGCTCGGTCCAGTAATGGGCCGAAATCGCCATGGCGGCATAGCGATCGGTCATGTTGGTAGCGCTCTCGTATTGCGCAGCCGCGACATCGCCACGACCGGCTCCGGCGACCAGAAGGTGCATGAGGCCATTGCGCAGGGCGCGGCGGCCAGCCTGGGCCGCATCGGGAGAATAGGGTTCGGCGATGGCCAGAGCTGTGTAAAGCGCGGCGAGCTTTTCGGCGATGGGGCCGGCAAGCTCGCTCAGGAGATCGAGCCGCGCCTTGGCGATGGCGTCGGGATCGACATCCTTGCCGATATGGCGACCGATGGCGCTGACGCCTGGAATGGCGATGGCCTGCGCCTTGAAGGCGGGATCGAGATCGCTGTTTTCGAGTGTGTCGACGACGGCGCTCCGCAGCGCATCGGTATCTCCTGCGGACCAGCGTCGGCCTGCAGAGGCCTCGGCGATGAGATGGGTGGAAACGGTTTGCAGGGCATCCCAGCGGTTGAACGGATCGCTGTCATGGCGCGCCAGAAACAGAAGATCGTCCTGCGACAGGCCGGAGGCCAGCTTGACCGGGGCGGAGAAGCCGCGGAACAGCGACGGAACCGGGCGGTTGGCGATACCGGAAAAGGTGAGGGTGACGCTGTCGCGATCAAGAAGGATGAGATCGTCGCGAACGGTGGCGCCGGAAATGGCGGTCCAGCTCGTCTCGCTGCCATTGGGCCCCAGGAGACCGAAGCGGACCGGGATCAGCAGCGGCTGCTTGTCCGGCTGGCCGGGGGTGGGGTCGACCTTCTGGGTCAGCGTCAGCGTGTAGGTCTGGCTGTCCGCGTCATAGCGGTCGGAGGCGGTGACCTGCGGCGTGCCGGCCTGAAGGTACCAGGTGATGAACTGGCCAAGGTCGGTGCCGGTGGCATCCTCGAACACCTTGACGAAGGCTTCGATCGTGGTGGCCTCGCCGTCATGGCGCTCGAAATAGAGGTCCATGCCCTTGCGGAAATCGGCCTCACCCAAAAGGGTGGCCAGCATGCGCACGATCTCGGCGCCCTTTTCATAGACGGTCGTCGTATAGAAGTTGTTGATCTCCCGGTAATGGTCGGGACGCGGCGGATGCGCCAGCGGCCCGCCATCCTCGGGGAACTGGTTGGTGCGCAGGTTCTGGACGTCGTGAATGCGCTGCACGGGCCGGCTGTGTTCGTCCGAGGAGAATTCCTGATCGCGATAAACGGTCAGGCCCTCCTTGAGGCAGAGCTGGAACCAGTCGCGGCAGGTGATGCGGTTGCCGGTCCAGTTGTGGAAATATTCGTGCGCGATGACGCGCTCGATGGAATGGTAGTTCGCATCGGTGGCCGTTTCGGGCTGGGCGAAGACCAGCTTGTCGTTGAAGATGTTGAGGCCCTTGTTCTCCATCGCACCGAAGTTGAAGTCGGACACGGCGACGATGTTGAAGATGTCGAGGTCATATTCCCGGCCGAAGCGGCGCTCGTCCCAGGCCATGGAGCGCTTGAGGCTGTCCATGGCATGGTGGCATTCGCCTTCCTTGCCATGGGTGCAATAGATCGCAAGGTCGATCTTGCGGCCGCTCGTCGTGGTGAAGCTGTCGGTAGTCGAGCCCAGATCACCTGCGACCAGGGCGAAGAGATAGGCCGGCTTGGGGAAGGGGTCGTGCCAGACCGCGTAATGCATGCCATCCCCGGCATCGCCGCGATCGATGGGATTGCCGTTGGCCAGCAAAACCGGCGCAATGGCGAGCGGGGCTGTCATGCGGACGGTAAAGGGCGCCAGCACGTCGGGCCGGTCGAGATAATAGGTGATGCGGCGGAAGCCCTCGGGCTCGCACTGCGTGCACCACGTGCCGCTGGAGCGGTAGAGCCCCATCAGCTTGGTGTTTGCAGCCGGGTCCAGCGTCACCTCGGTATCGAGCACAAAGCGCCGATGGGGCGGCTCGATCAGGGTGAGGCTGGTGGCGTCGGCCAGGTAGGCGGATAGCATGAGCGGGGCGCCGTCGATGGCGATACCATCGAGCTTGAGGTCGTCGCCATCCAGAACGAGGGCCGTGCCGGGCGCAGTGCCCTCGCGCGGTTCGATCGTCAACTGGGCCCGAACACGCGTGCTGTCCTCGAGAATGCGGAAATCCAGCTCCACCGACACGATCCTGTAGGGCGTGGGGGCGTAATCCTTGAGGTAGATGGTCTGTTCGGTATCAGTACGCATGAAACGGTCCGATTGTTCGGGTTGTGGTCGGCCTGAGCGGTGTGGCTGGCCGAAGTCTAGTGCACAAGATCAATTTCGCAAAAGCGCCGACGTCCGGCACCGGGCGGCAGGGCGGTGGGCTCTGCAGCGACGGAATAAAGGTCATCGGCTGTGTCTGTCGGGTGACACTCGATTCGTCGTTCTTGTGTAACCTGTGCGGCTTCAGGCTGCATGTGTGACTCATCGCCGTCAATTGCGACGGCATTGGGGAGGGGGCACCATGCCGCTTCATGTACGACGCTCCTGCTCCAATCGGACTGCACGGGCGTCGGTTCCAAAATTTCCGCACGGGCTTGTCCGTCGGCCATCCTGCCTGATCGCGGCCGCGGCCGGGTCGGCTGTTTCCGGCCCTGATACGCGACCCGTTGCCAGACGAGTGATTTGAAATGCTACGTTGGTTTGAAACACGGCTGAACCCTTATCCAAAGGACGAACCGGTCGAGCCCCCCAAGGGCCTCTTGGCCTTCTGCCTGCATTACAGCAAGGGCGCCAAGCGCTGGCTGGCCCTGATGGCCGCCTCGGCGGCCGCGGTCGCGATCGGCGAAATCGTCATCTTCGGTTTCATCGGCGATGTGGTGAACTGGCTCGCCGGGGCCAATCCCGATACCTTCCTCGAGACCGACGGCTGGAAGCTGGCGCTGATGGGCGCGATGATCGTGGTGTTCCTGCCCGCCATTGCGCTGGTCTCGACGCTGACCATGCACCAGACGCTGCTGGGCAATTTCCCCCAGCGCATTCGCTGGATGAGCCATCGCTATCTGATCCGTCAGTCGATGAGCTTCTTCCAGGACGAGTTTGCCGGGCGCATTGGCGCCAAGCTGATGCAAACCTCGCTCGCCGTGCGCGAAGTGGTGATGAAGCTGCTCGACATGCTGGTCTATGTGGTCGTCTATTTCACCGGTGCGGTGATCCTGGCGGCTTCGGCAGACTGGCGCCTGGCCATTCCGTTCCTGCTCTGGCTGGTCGCCTATGTGTCGATGATGTTCTACTTCATCCCGCGCATGGGCAAGATTTCCCAGGAACAGGCCGATGCGCGCTCGATGATGACCGGCCGCATCGTCGACAGCTACACCAATATCGCCACGGTGAAGCTGTTCAGCCATTCCAACCGGGAGGAAACCTACGCCAAGGAGGCGATGGACGAGTTCCTCGACACCGCCTATCGGCAGATGCGCCTGTTCACCGTGCTCAATACGCTGGTGCTGTGGTCCAATTCGCTGCTGCTGGCAGCCGTGGGCGGCACGGGTATCTGGCTTTGGATGCAGGGCGTGATGACGCCCGGCTCGCTCGCGGTGTCGCTGGGCCTTGTCATGCGCTTCCAGGGCATGAGCCAGTGGGTGATGTGGGAAATGTCCTCGCTGTTCGAAAACATCGGTACAGTGCGCGACGGTATCTCCTCGCTCTCGGTGACGCGTGTCGTCTCGGACGCTCCCCAGGCCAAGGCGCTCCCGCCGATCAAGGGCGACATCAAGTTCGAGAATGTCTCGTTTCATTACGGTAAGAAGGGCGGGGTGATCGATAATCTCAACCTGCATATCGAGCCGGGCGAGAAGATCGGTCTCGTAGGGCGCTCGGGCGCAGGCAAGTCCACCCTGGTCAACCTGCTGCTGCGTTTCTACGATCGCGCCGACGGCCGCATCCTGCTCGATGGACACGACATTGCTCATGTCACGCAGGACAGCCTGCGTGCCAATATCGGCGTGGTGACGCAGGATACCTCCTTGCTGCACCGCTCGGTGCGCGACAACATCATCTATGGCCGCCCCGATGCGACCGAGGAAATGATGCTGGCCGCAGCGGATAAGGCCGAGGCGTCGGACTTCATCAAAACGCTGTCCGACCTGCAGGGCCGAAAGGGTTTCGATGCCCATGTGGGCGAGCGCGGGGTGAAGCTGTCCGGTGGTCAGCGCCAGCGCATTGCCATTGCCCGGGTGCTGCTCAAGAATGCGCCGATCCTGGTGCTGGACGAAGCGACCTCGGCGCTGGATTCGGAAGTCGAGGCCGCCATCCAGAGCCAGCTGCAGATGCTGATGGACGGCAAGACGGTGATCGCCATCGCCCATCGCCTGTCCACCATCGCCATGATGGATCGGCTTGTCGTGCTCGACAAAGGCCGCGTGGTGGAGCAGGGCAGCCATGCCCAGCTGCTCGAAACCGGCGGCATCTACAGCCAGCTCTGGCAGCGCCAGAGTGGCGGCTTCATCGATGCCGACCAGGAAGAGGCGGCCGAATAGGTGTTCCACGTCGTCGGCTAAAAGGCAGACGATCCCTCAACCGCCCTTCGGGGCAGCTTCTTCCTCAAGGGGAGAAGCAAAGACACAAGCAAAAGGAGACCCCGGATGGGTGACATCATCAAGTTCATGGACAGAGGCAATCCCGATCAGCGCGCCTCCCTGCAACCCAGACCCACAGACCGTCACCGAACCTGACCGAAACCCACTAACAGCGTCAGGCGCGGCTCAGAATACGAGCACTGAACATGTTCAACCGCGTCGTCAATTATTTCGACAATCTCTACTCCCCCATCGCCCTGGCCAAGGACCGCCAGCCGCCGATGGGCCTCAAGGCATTCGTCCTCTACTTCGTCGGCCAGTTCCGGGGCGCGTTCATCCTGCGCTTCATCCTGGTCTCGATCGGCTCCGTCGCCGATGCGCTCATGCCTGTCTTTGTCGGCCTCGTGGTCGGCATGCTGGCCACAACCAATCCAGGCGAAATCTTCGACCAGCATGGCCAGACCCTGCTCTGGATGGTGTTCGTCGTGGTGCTGGTGCGGCCCACCGCATTCCTGCTCGACACCTTGATCCGCAACCATGGCATCGTGCCCAATCTCGTGGACCTGATCCGCTGGCAGAGCCATTGGCACGTCATCCGGCAGAGCTGGACCTTCTTCCAGAACGATTTTGCCGGGCGCATTGCCAACAAGATCATTCAGGCCGGCGAAGCCGTCGAGATCGGGGTGAACCTCACCATCGATGCTGCCTGGTATGCTCTGGTCTTCGTGGTGGTCGCCATCGTGGTGCTGGCCCAGCTCGACCCGGTTCTGCTGGTGCCGATCGGGGTATGGCTTTTGCTCTATGCCATCCTCTTCACCATCACCATGCCGCTGATCGCCCGCTATTCCGAGACGCTCTCGGAAGCCAAGTCGGTCATGACCGGCCGGATCGTGGACAGCTACACCAATATCCAGACGCTCAAGACCTTCGCTACGGGCGGGCATGAGGACAAATATGTGTCCGATAGCGTGATGGACCACGTCATCGAGTTCCGGAAGCTCATGCGGGTCTTCACCTATATGTGGTCCATCCTGTTCCTGCTCAATGCGGGGCTGGTCGTCTCGGTGACGTGGCTGGCGCTGACCGGCTGGAACCAGGGCATGCTCAGCGCCGCCGCGGTGGCGACGGCGATCCCCTTCGCGCTGCAGATCATGAACATGAGCGGCTGGATCCTCGAGATCGGCTCCAACATCTTCCGCCAGGTCGGCACGACCAAGGATTCGATGGACACCATCGCCCAGCCGCTGACCATGCTGGACGCGCCCGAGGCCAGGCCGCTGGCGGTGACGGCCGGGGAGCTGGCTTATGACAGGGTCAGCTTCAACTATTGGCGCGGCAAGCAGGGATCGGTGATCGACGATTTCTCGCTCACCGTCCGGGGCGGCGAGAAGATCGGGCTCGTCGGGCGCTCGGGTTCGGGCAAGTCGACGCTGGTGAACCTCGCCTTGCGCATGTTCGACGTGCAGGACGGCGCCATCCGCATCGACGGGCACGACGTGCGGGGCGTGACGCAGGAAAGCCTGCGGGCAGCGATCGGCCTCGTGAGCCAGGATACCTCGCTGCTGCATCGCTCGGTGCGGGAAAATCTCAAATATGGCCGCCACGATGCGACCGACGAGGAGATGTTCCGCGCGGCCGAGCAAGCCAATGTGCATGACGTGATCATGGGGCTGTCGGACCCGCAGGGCCGCAAGGGCTACGACGCCCATGTGGGCGAGCGCGGGGTAAAGCTCAGCGGCGGGCAGCGGCAGCGCGTCGCCATCGCCCGGGTGCTGCTCAAGAACGCCCCGATCCTGGTACTGGACGAGGCGACCTCGGCTCTGGACTCAGAGGTCGAGGCGGCGATCCAGGAGCAGCTGACGCGGCTGATGCAGGGCAAGACGGTGATCGCCATTGCCCACCGGCTATCGACCATCGCGGCCATGGACCGGCTGGTTGTGCTCGAAAAGGGCCGGATCGTGGAGGAGGGCACCCATGCCCAGCTTCTGGCCTCGGGCGGGCATTATGCCATGCTCTGGGAGCGGCAGTCGGGCGGCTTCCTCGATCTCGAGGCCATACACTGAACCGGATGGGCGGGGCTGGAAAGCTCCGCCCGTTCAGCTGACGGCGCGGCTTTCGAACAGCTGCAGGCTGGCTTCGCGCGCCAGATAATCCTCGAGCTGTGCGGGACGCATGGGGCGGCCGAAGAGGTAGCCCTGCATGACCTGGCCGCCGAGAGAGACCAGCGCTTCCAGCTGCTCCTCGGTCTCGATGCCCTCGAAGACGCAGGAAATGCCGAGATTGCGGCACAGATCGATCATGGTCTTGACGATCGCGCGGCTGGCCGGATCGCTCGTCACTTCCATGACGAAGGAACGGTCGATCTTGATGCGGTTGAGCGGCAGCTTCTGCACATGGGTCAGACTGGAATGACCAGTGCCGAAATCGTCGAGCGCGATACGGGCGCCGAGGCCGAGCAGCGCCAGCAGCGCGGTATTGGCCTGCTTGAGATCGCGCATGGCGGCGGTTTCGGTGATTTCGAAATCGACGCGACAAGGCGTGCCCTGCGCCCCCACCAGCGCCACGATCTGCTCGATGGCGGTGGCCGAGCCGATGTCGTTGGCCGACAGGTTCACCGACAGGCGCAGCTTGCGGGGCAGGGACCCGCTGAGCGCCAGCGCCTGGCGCAGGACGATCTGGGTGATCTTGCTGATCTGCCCCGTGCGTTCCGCCATGGGGATGAATTCGGCCGGCGAGACTTCACCCAGGACCGGGCTGCGCCAGCGGGCCAGCACCTCGAAGCCGGTGGTCGCGCCCAGGCTCACGTCGAATTGCGGCTGGACGAGAATGTAGATCTCGTCTTCGAGGCGGGCCGTGTGCAGCAGGTGCTCCATGCGGCGCACCTTGTTGAGTTCGCTCGCATGGTGATCGGAAAAGACGATGGCATTGCCGCGTGTCTCCCGCTTGGCGCAGGAGGTCGCGTAATCGGCCCGGTCGTAGAGGGCATGGGCCGTATCGCCGACCATGGAGGCGGCAAAACCGGCCGAGGCGGAAAGGCGGATGGGCCCGCTTGGCATTTCGAAGGGCTGGCGCATGGCCGAGCACAGCATTGTGCCGAGCCGCGCCAGGCTCTCCTGTTCGACGGCGCTGCTGCGCAGGATCAGGGCGAAACTGTTGCTATCGAGGCGGGCGACGAAGGTGCCGGGCCCCGTCAATTCGGTGATGCGCCGCGCTGCTTCGATCAGCACGCGGTCACCGGTCAGCTGTCCGAAGGTCTGGTTCACCGACTTGAAGCCGTCAAGATCGAGCCTGGCCACGGCAATAATGCCGTTCTTTCGTGCGGATTCGGCCAGCGTCTTTGCGAGGTGATTGTCGAAGCTGCGCCGATTGGGCAGGCCCGTGAGAGCGTCGACATTGGCGAGGCTATAGTTTTCTTCCAGCAGGCGCTGGGTCTCGACATGGCGCTGGGCGATGGCATTGCGCGACGTCACCAGCGCGGCGAAATCGCGATTGTTGTTGAGCAGGATGATGAGCAGCGCCGCGATGACCAGGACCATGTTGATGGCGATGGCCACGAAAGTTTCGTGGCCGGAGGTCGCAAAGAAGACGGTGAAGGGCCCCAGCACACAAAGACCGACCACCAGCGCTGCGGCGCGCACATGCTGCAGGCAGAACATGCAGCCAATGGTGGTGATGCCCATGTAAAAGGCGATCTGCGACTGCAGATAGGCGTCGCCATAGGGGAAGAGGGTGAGGCTCCAGGCCGTAAAGCCGATGGCCAGGCCAGCGGCGACCCACACCATGGCCAACAGGCCACGCCGGGCCTTTTCGAGGGACGGCTCGATATTGCGGGTGCGCAGCCACAGGATCATGCGCACGAGGCAAAGAGCGGTCAGGACGGCCGGAATATAGACGGTTAGTTCGATCGGCGCCGTATCGAGGTGGGTCCAGGCCACGATCAGCGTATTGGACAGCAGCATTGCATAGAGCAGCGGCACCTGCCGGGTGAGCGCCCGCCATTGCGCCAGACGCAATTCCGGGACATCCGGCGGTTCATTCATCAGGTGGCGGAAGCGCCGAAGTATAGACATGCAGTTCGTTCCCTCGGAGCAAACCGTACGAGGAAATACACTAATAGAATCGTAAAACCGGCTCGACTTTACGCGGTGTATTGAAACGTTGCACAGACCGGAAAACCGGGGTGTTGAAACTGGCCTCACCCCATTGGAAGACAGTGCATCAAAGGCTAGAAGGGACATCGAAATCGATTTCGCCCGACCTTTTGATCGATGGCGATGCCGGTAACACCGGCTCTGGAGGAAATCATGTCGATCCCATCACACAATTCCGCCCTGTCGCTGGACGGCAGGTTCAGCCTGGTCGCCCCGGCGCGCGACATTTCGACCACCATTGCGCTGCCCGGCGACGTTCACGGCGCATTGCTCGACGCGGGACTGATCCCCGATCCCTATTACGGGGAAAACGAGAAGGTGGTGATGTGGGTCAACGAGACCGCCTGGGGCGTGGAGCGCAGCTTTACCGCGTCGGCTTCCGACATTGACGGCTATCTGACATTGACGCTGGCCGAGGTGGATTGCATCGCCACCATCTATCTCAATGGCGAGGAAATCGCGCGCACCGACAATGCCTTCGTGCGTAACGATTTCGACGTGACCGGCAAGGTGCATGAGGGCGACAATACGCTGCGCATCGAATTCGACATTGCCCCCGATGTCGCCAAGGCGCGCGCCGAGGCGCATCCCTTCCCGATCCCCTTCACCTATAATTACCAGACCAACGGCCTCAAGGGCATCCATATGAACTTCATCCGCAAGGCAGCCTGCCATGCCGGATGGGACTGGGGCATCTGCCTGATGCCGATCGGTGTCTATGGGACCATGAGCCTGCGCAAGGCGCGGCTGGCGCGCCAGGACAGCGTGCAGGTGGACCAGGCGCATGGCAAGGACAGCGTGGAACTCTCGATAAAGACTCGGGTTTTTGCCTTCGCTGAAGGTTCGGTGGAACTTGAACACGCTATCGATGGCCAGGTGATTGCCGACAAGGTGATGGTGCGACCCGGTGAAAATGTGCTGACGCACACGGTGACGATCCGCAATCCGCGCATCTGGTGGCCATCGGGACAGGGAGAGCAACCGCTCTATACGCTGACCACCAATCTCGAAGGGGAGATCACCACGCGCCAGATCGGCCTGCGCGAACTCGCCTGGGTGATCGAGAAGGACGAGATCGACCACACCTTCAAGTGTCGCATCAATGGGCGCGACATCACCATGATGGGCGCCAACTGGATTCCGGCCGACGCCATTCCGAGCCGGGCGACCCCGGACGTGGTGCGCGACCTTCTGGAGAGCGCCAAGGCCGCCAACATGAACATGATGCGCATCTGGGGCGGCGGGCAATACGAGCCCGACTGGTTCTACGATATGTGCGATGAGCTGGGCATCCTCATCTGGCACGACTTCATGTTCTCGTGCATGAGCTATCCTTCGGACCGCACGTTCCTCGCCTCGGTGGAAACGGAGATTACCCAGCAGGTCCGCCGGCTGAGCCACCATGCCTCGATCGCGCTCTGGTGCGGCGACAACGAGGTGATTGGCTCGCTCAACTGGTATCCCGAAACCAAAGCGGACATGGGCCGCTACATTGCCAATTACGACCGGCTCAATTCCCTGCTGCACCGGATCGTGGAAGACGAAGACCCGGTGCGCCGGTTCTGGCCGTCCTCGCCCTCGCTGGGCTATCTCGACTTTTCCGACGGCTGGCATTCGGACACCCGCGGCGACCTGCATTACTGGGACGTCTGGCACTCGGCCAAGAGCTTCGATGCCTATCGCAGCATCAATCCGCGCTTCGCTTCCGAATTCGGCTTCCAGTCCTTCACCTCGATGAATGTCATCGAGACCTTTGCCGAAGAGAAGGACCGTAATCCCTCTTCGCCGGTGATGGAAAACCATCAGCGCAACAATGGCGGCAATGCGCGCATCATCGAGACGATGAACCGCTATTTCCGCTTCCCGCGCGATTTCGACCAGATGGTGTTCCTTTCCCAGATCCAGCAGGGTCTCGCCATCAAGACAGCCATCGAGTATTGGCGCTCGACCAAGCCGCGCTGCATGGGCACGCTCTATTGGCAGATCAACGACATCTGGCCGGTGGCGAGCTGGTCGAGCCTCGATTATGGTGGGCAGTGGAAGCTGATGCACTACATGGCGCGGCGCTTCTTCACCCTGGTCAATGTCGTGGCCGTGCCCAATGCCGATAACAGCGCCATCGTGCTCAAGGCCATCAACGACACGGGCAATCCGGTTTCGGTGGCGCTCGAGGTCCGGGCAGTGCGCGTGGGCGGCGAAAGTCGTATCGTGTTTTCGGGCACAACGGAGGTCGGGCCCGATGCCGCCAAGGCACTGGCCGATCTCTCCATCACCGATCTGGCCGCAGAGGAATTCCTGTTCTTCAGCTGGACTGACGACAACGGCCTTGCGCTCGGTGAGAACGACTATTTCCCAAAGCCCTACAAGGCCTATGAACTGGTCGAGGCCAGCATATCCGCCCGATGGTCGGATCGCGACGGGCAGGCCGTTCTGACCCTTGAAAGCGACAAGCCGGCCTTCTTCGCCACGGCCAGTGTCGATGTTCCCGGCTATTTCTCGGACAATGCGCTGACTTTGCTGCCGGGCCGCAAGGCCGAGCTGGTCTTCCATGCGCGGCATGGCGCAAGCGTGACCTCGGCGGACCTGGCGCCATCGCTCAGGGTCCGGCACCTGGCCGAGACGTTCTGAGCGAAATCAACAAAGGACAAGGCCAAGCCGGTCGGCGAGGCCTTGTCGCGGCGTCGCGAAGGCTGAAGCCAGCGAGCGATGGCCCGGATTGTCCGGTCCATGCATGCGGTCTTCCATACAAGGTTGACTTGTCTCTGCGTGTCGGCCATCGGTGAGCCCGTTGCCGCTTCGCGGCCTGGATAAGCTCATGCCCGCAATTGCCCCTATCGAGAGCCGAGCCAATCTGGGCATCGCCCTGGTTCTGCTGTCGCAACTGGCCTTGCTGGTGCTCGACATTTCGGCGAAGTGGCTTTCGGTGGAAGGTATGCCCACGGGCGAGATCGTCTTCGTCCGCTACAGCATGCACCTTGTTCTGTTGCTGCTGCTTTTCCTGCCCGTGACCGGGCGGCTTCTGTTTGTCAGCAATAATTGGAAGCTCGAAATCCTACGCGGGGCCTGTCTGCTGGCGACGACGGGACTGAATTTCCTGGCGATGCGCAGCCTGCCGCTGACGGTGACGAGCGCCATCCAGTTCACCTCGCCGCTGATCGTCTGTGCGCTGTCGGGGCCGCTTTTGGGCGAGGCTGTGGGCTGGCGGCGGTGGCTCGCCATCGGCGTGGGGTTCATCGGCATCCTCATCATCGTCCGACCCGGATCGGAGGCCTTCCAGCCCGCGGCGCTCCTCAGCGTCGGCTGCGCGATCTTCCTGGCTTTTTTCTCGATCCTGACGCGCAAGCTCGCGGGCGTCGATACGGCGCTGACCCAGCAATTCTATGCCGGCGCGACGCCGATCGTCCTGCTGCTGCCCGTGGCCTTCGCCGACTGGACCTGGCCAAGCCAGCCCATTTCCTGGGTGGCTTTCTTCATCATGGGCGGGGCCGGGTTGTGCGGGCATTACCTCAATTCGGTCGCCCACCGGTTCGCAACGCCCGCCATGCTGGCGCCGTTCAGCTATCTCAGCCTGCTCTACCTTTCGATGGCGAGCTGGCTGGTGTTCAGCCAGCCGCCGGACAGGTTCTTCGTGCTCGGTGCCGCCATCATCATCGCCAGCGGTCTCTATATCTGGCTGCGCGAGCGGCAATTGGCGCGGGCGGCCAGCGTGGTGGACGTCGAGCGCTAGCGCTCCGCCTCGTCCACTTCGCGCAGCGGCTTCTTCTCGGGCGCCATGCCATGGGTGATGAGGCGGGCGCTGCGCTGGCCGGTGAGATAGATCCACAGCCAGCTCAGCGTGATGAAGATGCGCGTACGGGTTTCGACCAGGAAATAGATATGGGCAAAGCCCCAGATCCACCAGGCGAGCCAGCCCTTGAGCTTGATGCGTCCGAAATCGATGACGGCCGAACTCCTGCCGATCGTGGCGAGATCTCCGGCATGGCGGTAGCGGAAGGTCAGGGGCGTCGCATCGCCGGAAGCCCGTCGGCGGATTACGGCTGCGACATGCTCGCCGGCCTGCTTGGCGGCGGGCGCGACGCCGGGAACCGGCTTGCCGTTGTCCCGCGTGATGCTGGCGACATCGCCGATGACGAAGATATCGGCCATGCCGGGCACCGAAAGATCGGGACCGACAGCGACGCGGCCGGCCTTGTCGCCCTCGATGCCGAGCCAGGCGGCCACCGGGGATGCGGCGACGCCTGCCGCCCAGATGATGGTCTTGGTGTCGATGCGCTTTTCGCCAAAGGAAACGCCGTCGGCATCGATCTCGGAGACCATCTGGCCTAGTTCCACCTCGATCCCGGCCTTGCGCAGCGCCTGCAGCGTGTAATCGGACAATTCGGGGTCGAAATTGAGCAGAACCCGATCGCCGCCCTCGATCAGCACGACGCGCAGATCGTCGGGCGAGAGCGTGTTGAACTGGCCGCGAATGCTGGCCCGGCCGAGCTCGAAAATGGCGCCGGCCATTTCGACCCCAGTGGGGCCGGCCCCGATAATGGCAAAGGTGAGGAGCGCGCGGCGGCGGGCAGGGTCGGTTTCCCGCTCGGCGGCTTCCAGCGCCAGCAGCAATTTGCGGCGAATGGCGGTGGCGTCCTCGATGGTCTTGAGGCCGGGCGCAAAATCTTCCCATTGGTCATTGCCGAAATAGGCATGCTGGGCGCCGGTGGCGAGCACGAGGCTGTCATAGGGCGCGCGGCTGCCATCCTCCAGCAGGACCTGCCGGGCGGACGTGTCGACGCCGACCACGGTGGCCATGACCACCCGCACGTTCTTCTGCCGCCGCAGCAGGTGGCGGATGGGCCAGGCGATCTCCGAGGGGCTGAGAGTGGCGGTGGCGACCTGATAGAGCAGGGGCTGGAACAGGTGGTGGTTGCGCCGGTCGATGAGGAGAATGTCGACATCGGCGCCCGCAAGCGCCTTGGCCGCTGCCAGACCGCCAAAGCCTCCGCCGACAATCACGACGCGGTGCCTGGGATCTGTCATGACGCTCTCCTTATGGGGGTACGCCGGGCTAGGAAGAAAGCTGCCGGCGCCAGTTCTCGACATAAAGATCGAACCCTGCCGAATGCAGCGGTTCGCATGCGGGAACCTCGCACGCTTCCGAAAGGCCCCCACCGAACAACAGGCTGGCGCCCAGGCTGGTTCCGGTCGAATCCCCGGAGGGCCGGACCGGCACACCGGCAAGACGGGCCAGAGCCTGCCCGAAGAGCCGATTGCGCGCCAGCGGCCCTTCGATGACGATCGACCGCCCCAGCCCGCACAAGTCGAGCGCTTCGCGCGCCATCAGGGCCAGGTAAAGCGAGGCAGCCGCATTGCGCTGGCCCGGCGTCAACGACCCGGAAGCCTGGGTCCAGCCCCCGGTCCTGAGGCCGAAAGGGCCGACCCCCGGCACGAAGCTGGGCAGGGCCATGATGCCGGTGTCGATGACATGAGCAATCTCGGCCTCGGTCGGTGTAACGATCTGGGGCACGAGCAGGTCGAATTCCCGGCCGCCCATGAACCGGGCGGTGGGCACGGGACGGCCATGGGCATCGACATTGGCGAGACTGTCGCGGCGGGGATCGAGCCCGGATGTCTTCCCGCCAAGGGTCATCAGGATGGTCCAGGTGCCGGAAGAGAGAATGGTCTGCGGCCCCGTGTCCCGGCCCAGATGGGGCACGAGCGAGGCGTTCGAATCATGAATGCCGCAGGCAACAGGCAGATCGGCGGCAAGGCCGGTGATAGCCGCGATCTCGGGCAGCAGCGTGCCGATCACCGAGGCCGCAGGCCGCAGCGGCGGGAAGAGGCTGCGCCAGCCCAGCGCATCGACCATGCTGGAGTAATCGCCGCGGTCAGGCGCCCACAGGTCGGTGTGACAGCCGAGCGACGTCACTTCGCTGGCTAGGGTGCCGGTCAGCCGCCAGGCCCAATATTGCGGATAGGGCAGGATGGCCGTAGCCTCGCCGAAGGCGTCTGGAAAGGCACGTGACTGCCAGAACAGCTGCGCACCCCAGTTCAACCCGCCGGGCAGGCGGGGCGACAGGGTTTCGGAAAAATCCGGCCGCACCCGTTCATAGGCCTCCCGGGCCGCATCGGGCACATCGCTCTCATAGTCGAGGACGGGCAGGACGAGGCCCTTGTCATTCACCAGCGCACCGCAGGCGCCATGCGTGGTAATGGAGATGCCGTCAATGCCATGGGTCCGACCCAGGTCGGCAAGCGCCTCGATGATGAAGGCCCAAAGCCGCTCCACATCCATATGAGGATAGGGAATGTCCTCGAGAACGATGTTGGGCGTGGTGCGCGCGCCCCGCTGCACGCCGTCAGCTCTGTCGATCACGACAACCTTGGCATTGGTCTTGCCGATATCGATGACAGCGATGTGGCGCGGCGGTGAAGACGACATTTCTGGCCCCGATGCAGTGCATCCGGCATGTAGCGGATTTCGGGCATCGGCGCCAGAACTGACATGTTAGTGCGGCAAACGGGGCAGTGTGTCTATTTGACGATGAGCACCGGCAGGCTGGAATGGGACAGCACCTCGGACGCCTGGCTGCCCAGAAGCAGCCGACCGAGGCCACGGCGGCCATGCGAGCCCATGACGATGAGGTCGGCGCCCTGTTCCTTGGCGGCATGCAGAATGCCGTCAGCGGCGGTGCTGTTGGAGATATGGAGCGTTGCCAGCGCGACTCCCTTGTCCCTTGCGACCGCCTCTGCGGCGGTGAGGGTGGCGCGCGCCGATTCCGCCTTTGCCTGATCGAGATTGTCGATGACCGAAGAGGTGTCGACCATCATCATCTGGGCGCCCGACGCCACGATGACGGAGGGTTCGGTGATGGTGACGGCGGTGACCTTCGCATTGGTCCCGGCCGCAAGGGCGAGGGCGTGGGTGAGCGCCTTGGTGCTCAATTCCGAGCCGTCGACGGCGCAGATGATGCTTGAATACATGTCGCTTCCCTTCTCTTGTGGACGCTTTTGACCTTAGGGCAACGCGGGCCCACGCGCTTTGATCCAGATCAGGCGCGTGTCGTGTCGAAGGGCGTTGACAAGAGCAGGACGCTGCGGCCATATCGGAATGTCGAAGGTTCCCGACGGGCAAAGGCCTTGAAGGGATCAAAAGGGAACACGGTGCGGCGTACCCATCAGGGACCAAAACCGTGGCTGCCCCCGCAACTGTAAGCGGAGAGCTCTTTCGGAACACCACTGGCCCAAAAGGCTGGGAAGGTCGGAAGCGCGATGACCCGCGAGCCAGGAGACCTGCCATCGACATCAACGAAACCCGGCCGGGGTGTGCCGAGGGGAACGACGATGGCGCATGACGACCATATCATTGCATTTTGCCTGAGCGATCCTATCGCCCCTCCGTGCCTTTTTGGCGGAGGTTCCGATGGAGCTCGCACAACGCCTTGTCGGCACTGAACCGGCGCGTCTCGACGTTGCAGGGCTGAGCTGGGGGCCGCACGGCAAGCCGGGCATCGTAAAGGATGTCAGCTTTGGCGTGGAGCCCGGCCAGATGCTGGCGATCGTCGGTCCCAACGGGGCCGGCAAGTCGAGCCTCTTGCGCTGCCTTTACCGCTTTCACCGACCCTCGGCCGGCACGGTCCGTCTCGACGGCGCCGATATCTGGACACTCAAGCCCAAGGCGCTGGCGCGTCGCGTCGCCACGGTGCTGCAGGAGCAGGCTTCCGATTTCGGCCTTTCGGTCGCCGAGATCATCGAGCTGGGCATGACCCCGCATCTCGACGAACGGACCGGTGCGCCTTCCGACCCGGTCGAGGATGCGCTGACGCTGATGAACCTTGCGGCGTTGGCGGCCCGCGATTTCGGTTCGCTTTCGGGCGGGGAAAAGCAGCGTGTGATGATCGCCCGGGCGCTGGTGCAAAAGCCTGACCTGCTCATTCTCGACGAGCCCACCAACCATCTCGATATCCGCCACCAGCTCGAAGTGCTCGAATTGCTGGCGAGCCTCGACATCACCGTCATCGTGTCGCTGCATGACCTGGCGCTGGCCTGTGCCCATGCCGATCGGGTCCTGGTGCTGCAGGACGGTCGGGCCGTGCAGTTCGGCACCCCGCTGGACGCCCTGACGCCCGAGATCATCCGCCACACTTTCGCGGTCGAGACAGCCATCGACAGCCACCCGGCCACCGGGCGTCCCCGCTTTTCCTTTCACCTGAACCTGCCAAAACCATGAGGGATATATCCATGCGTCTTCTCGCCGTCCTTGCGGTCTCGACCGCCCTTTGCGTGCTTCCCGCCTCAGCCTCCGACTTTCCCGTGACCGTGCAGAGCTGCGACCGCGAGGTGACCTTCGAGGCCGCGCCGCAACGCGCCATCTCCAATGACGTCAATCTTACCGAGATGATGCTGGCGCTGGGCCTGACCGGGCACATGGTTGGCTATACGGGTGTCTCGGACTGGAAGACGCTGGACGAGACGCTGCGCGCGGGCGTGGGCCAGTTGCCCGAATTGTCGAGCAATTATCCGACCAAGGAAGTGCTGCTCGGCGCGGATGCCGACTTCTTCTTCGCCGGCTGGAATTACGGCATGCGGGTGGGCGGGGAAGTGACGCCCGATACGCTGGGCGAATTCGACATCGCCGTCTACGAGCTGACGGAAAGCTGCATTCACATCATGGACAAGCCCAAGGCTTCCATCGACGATATGTATAACGACCTGCTCAATCTGGGCCGCATCTTCGGCGTTGCCGAGACGGCGCAGGCGCTGGTCGATGGCTACAAGGACGATCTGGCGGACTTTACTGCCAGCCTGCCGGCGCTCGAGGAGGACGTGGCGGTCTTCGTCTACGATTCGGGTGAGAACAAGCCCTTCACCGCCGGCCGCTATGGCATGCCGACGGCCCTGATCGAGGCGGCAGGCGGCACCAATATCATGGACGACGTGGAGTCCAGCTGGGTCGAGATCGGCTGGGAGCCGGTGATCGAGCGCAATCCGGAGGTGATCGTCATTGTCGATTATGGCAGCGTCACTGCCGAGCAGAAGGCCGACTTCATGCGCAGCAATCCGGCCTTCAAGGATATTCCGGCGGTGGTGAACGACCGCTTCGTCGTCCTGCCCTATGTCGAGGCGACGCCCGGCCCGCGCAATGTCGCCGCCATCAAGACCCTCGCCGCCGCGTTCCGCGAATAAGACCGGAGGGGGCCGGTTTCGATCCGGCCCCACACAATATGTCCCACAAGCATCTCGTCCACGGTCCGCGCCACGCCCTGATCCATGCCATGCCCTGGGTCCTCATGGGCTTGACCATCCTGCTGTTCCTCATTGCCATAGCGGCGGTAAGCGTCGGCGCGGTGGGCATTGCGCCCGATATCGTCTGGAGCGTCATCCTCAATCATGTGCTTCCCGGCAGCGTGGAACGGACCTGGTCGGCGGGGCGCGACAATATCGTGTGGGAGGTGCGCCTGCCGCGCGTCATGCTGGGTGCTATTGTCGGGGCAAGCCTGGCGCTGGTGGGGGCGGCGCTGCAATCGGTGACGCGCAACGCGCTGGCCGACCCGCACCTGCTCGGCATTTCCTCGGGCGCCGCCTTCGGGGCGATCATCGTGCTCCTGCATACCGGCATGTTTCTCGGCCTCATCACCGTGCCGCTCTTTGCCTTTGGCGGCGCGCTCCTGGCCACGGCATTGGTCGTGGGCATCGCCAATTTCACCCGCGCCACCGATGCCAGCCGGCTGATCCTGACCGGTGTCGCCATTTCCTTCGTCATCACCTCGCTGGGGAGCCTCGGCATTTTCCTCGGCGATCCGCGCGCCAGCCATACGGTGATCTTCTGGATGCTGGGCGGGCTGGGCCTGGCGCAATGGGCGCAGCTGCCCTATCCGCTGCTGGCGCTTGTCGCCTGCGGGATATTCCTCCTCGCCAATGCACGCAATTTCAACGCCATGACCCTGGGCGACGAAACCGCGACGACGCTGGGCCTGCCGGCCGAACGGTTCCGCATCGTGGTTTTCGTGATCTGTGCGCTGCTGACCGGGGCGGCGGTGGCCTTTTCGGGCATTATCTCCTTTGTCGGGCTGATGATCCCCCATCTGGTGCGCATGGCGGTGGGCGGCGATTATAGGCGGGTGCTGCCGCTATCCGCGCTGGTCGGCGCCATCTTCATTGTCCTGGCCGACATGGTGGCGCGCATCATCATCCCGCCGCTCGACGTGCCCATCGGCATCATCACCGGACTGGTGGGCGGGCTGTTCTTCATCCTCCTGATGCGGCGCAAGGCCCGGGTCGGCTGACGCGTCTTTGAGCGTGGGGCTCTTGTCGCGTGCGGCTGGCTGGTGCAAAACGCGCGCCTAGGCCCCATATGGGGCAGGACAGAGGCTGATCGAGAACCCCCTTGCTGGACCGCGCACGCAGATTTTCCGTAGCCCCGATGATGGACTGGACCGACCGGCATTGCCGCGTGCTCCATCGCCTGCTGACGCGCCATTCGCTGTTGTTCACCGAAATGGTCAATAGCGGCGCCATCGTTCACGGCGATGCCGAGCGGCACTTGCGCTTCGATCCGGTCGAGCATCCCATCGCGCTGCAGATCGGCGGGTCGGACCCGGCCGAACTGGCTGAAGCCTGCCGCATCGCCACCGGTTTCGGCTACGACGAGATCAACCTCAATGTCGGTTGCCCTTCGGACCGCGTGCAGTCCGGCAGGTTCGGCGCCTGCCTCATGGCCGAGCCGGCGCTGGTGGCCAAATGCGTGCGCGCCATGCGCGGCGCCACCGACCGCCCGGTGACTGTCAAGTGCCGCATCGGCATCGACGATCAGGACATTGAGGAAAGCCTCGACCGCTTCGCCGACGCCATGGTCGAGGCCGGGGTCGCTGCGCTCTACGTGCATGCGCGCAAGGCCTGGCTGCAGGGGCTGAGCCCCAAGGAAAACCGCACCATCCCGCCGCTCGATTATCCGCGCGTCCATCGCCTGCGCCAGCGGCTCGCCCCCTTGCCGGTGATGATCAATGGCGGCATCGAAACGCTTGAGCAGGCCGAAGAGCACCTGGCGCATGTCGACGGGGTGATGCTGGGGCGCGCCGCCTATCACAACCCCATGCTGATGGCGGAAGTGGATGCGCGCCTCTTCGGCGATGCCCGGGAGATTCCTGACCTGTCGGCAATCATGGCGGCCATGGCCGATTATGCCGAAGTCCAATTGGGACAGGGCGTGCGGCTCAACAACATTGCCCGACACATGCTCGGCCTCGCCAATGGCCGCCCCGGCGCGCGGCTCTTCCGCCAGATCATGAGCGTGGATGCCTGCAAGCGCGATGCCGGTCCGGAGGTGTTCTTCCGCGCGCTGGATGTGGTCGAAAACCACCAGTTCGCGGCCGAATAGCGCCTAATCCACGAGCTCGAGCGAGTTTTGCGTCACCGAATAGCGGCTGAGCGTTTCGAGGAAGGTCATGCCCAAAAGGCTGGTCTCGAGCGCCCCCGCTTCGGTCACGAAGGCCGTCACGTTGCGTCGCTCGATAGAACCGACGCTGATCGTGTCGAGGCGGACGCGGGCAGCCATGCCCCGGCCGTTGGCTGTGGAGACGGGCACGGAATAACGCAGGGCGTCGGTGTCGATCCCGGCCGCTTCGGCATCCGCGATGGTCAGCACCACTGCGCTGGCACCGGTATCGAAGATCATGGGCGTCGTGTGGCCGTTGAGCGTCGCCTGAATTTCGAAATGACCGCCGAAGCCGCGCCGGAAGGTGGCGGTGCCCGAACCGGCATCAACGACCGCCACGCCCGGCTGGATCTCGCCCGCGACGCGACCGACCACGCCCATCAATTCATCCCGATAGGCGTAGCTGACCATGGCCACGGCAAAGATGCCGACCCAGAGCAGCAGCCCGCCGATCAGTTCGGAAGCGCGATGACGCCGGGCGAAAAGACCACCGGCGAAGATGATGAGGATGATGACGAGCGGGACCAATTGGGCAGTCTGCAGCTGGCTGAGGCCCACAAGGCTCCCCGCATCGGCGCTGATCATCAGGGCAATGCCGACGGCAATGAGCAGGGCCAGGCCGATGAAGATCATGTTGGTCCGGTCCTTCCGCTCCGAATTGGCATCCCTTTCGATAAAGGAAAGCTATACGGCAAATTCAAGGGATCACGCCAGGATGAGCAAGGCGCAAAGCGCGGCAACTTCTCCCAGAGCCATGCCCGCGCCGATCAGATCGCCGGTCTGTCCGCCCAAGAGACGCCGGCATATCCCGGTCCAGGCCAGGACCGTCAGCACCACGGCAAGCAAGGCCGCGACAACGCCCACAAGGCCGCTGACCGGGCCGCCGAGCAGGAAAACCAGCAAACCGGCCAGAGTTGCTCCGATGGCGAAACGCTTGGTCGACAACGCCCCGGCACTGGCCGATGCGCCGTCCGCCCGCGCCGCCGGCAAGGCCACGGCGAGCCAGAGGCCGCCCGAGCGCCCCGCCAGGTGTGCCGCTAGCCAGAGGGCGGCTGCCGCAAGGGGATTAATTGCGACGACGCTGCCGAGCGCCGTGACCCGCAGCACGAGAAAGAGACAAAGGGCCGCCACGCCATAGGTGCCGTGGCGGCTGTCTTTGAGGATTTCGAGCCGCCGCTCCCGCGTATAGCCACCGAACAGCCCATCCGCCGCATCGGCCAAGGCATCCTCCATCATGCCGCCGCCGACGATCACCATGGCGGCGACGGAGAGAGCTGCAGCAAAATAGGGGGGAAGACCGAGCCAGGCACCGCCCATGAGCAGGGCCAGGGGAACGAGGCTCATCAGAGTGGCAGCGAAGGGCAGGGCCATGGCGATGCGCCCAAGATCGGGCTTTTCATGTGGACGCTCGCCGGTGGGCAGGCGCGAGAAGAAGCGCAGGGCCATGACAATGTCGTCCACGAGGCCCTTGCCTTCGGCGCGCGGCTCGGGACGATAATCGTCACGCACGGCCGGATCGATGCCATCGGGTTCGCCTGCCTCGGGCGCGTCGCGCGTCAATTGCAATTGGCTCCATAATGGGCAACAAGGTCGCGCCTTCCCTACCATAGCATGCCGGATTTGCCATGCCCGCTCTGAACCCCGCCTTTGCCGATCTCGTCGAACTGCTTGTCGCCGTCCCCGATGGTGACGAGGCGGCTGTTGCCGCCGTGCGGCAGCGGGACGCCCAATTGACCAAGCCGGCCGGGTCGCTGGGCCGGATGGAAGAACTGGTCGAGTTCCTTGCCCGCTGGCAGCACCGTTCCAAGCCCCGCCTGGGCAATCCGATGGTGACGATCTTTGCGGGAAACCATGGCGTGACCGATCAGGGCGTTTCGGCCTTTCCCCGTGAGGTGACCGCGCAGATGGTGGCCAATTTTACCAATGGCGGGGCGGCCATCTCGCAGATCTGCGCCTTGCACGAGATCAACCTGCGCGTCTTCGAACTGGCGCTCGAATTGCCCACCGGCGACATCACCCAGGAGGCCGCGCTCGACGACCAGATGTGCGCCGCCACCATCGCCTATGGCATGGAAGCGGTGGCCGGCAAGCCGGACCTGATCTGCATCGGGGAGATGGGCATCGGCAATACCACCATCGCGGCCGCCCTTTATGCCGCCCTTTATGGCGGGACGGGGGCCGATTGGGTCGGTCGCGGCACGGGAATTGACGATGCCGGACTGACGCGCAAGGCCGATGCGGTGGATCGGGCCCTGGCGCGCCATGCCGGCGAACTGGACCATCCCTTGGCGATCCTGGCGCGTCTGGGGGGCCGAGAAATCGCCGCCATGCTCGGCGCACTCCTTGCAGCCCGGCACCAGAAAGTGCCCGTCATCATCGACGGTTATGTCGCAACGGCCGCCGCCGCCATCGCGCATGCGGTCAATCCCGCTGCCATCAACCATTGCCTCTTCGCCCATGTTTCGGCTGAAGGCGCCCATGCCGACGTGCTGGCCCGGATGGGCCAGACTGGTCTGCTCGACCTGGGCATGCGGCTGGGTGAAGGCACTGGTGCGGCCCTGGCTGCGGTGATGGCCAAGACGGCGCTGCACCTGCACGACAACATGGCGACCTTCGAGAGCGCGGCGGTCAGCGGCAAGGCCGAGTGATCAGCGCCGGGCGCGGGGCGCAAAGCCTTCTGCCGAGGGCACGACGGCGAGGAGATTGACGCCCATATTGGTCTGGAACCGGGCGACCGAGGCCGCGGCCAGCCGATTGAGCGCATCGACGTCCCGAGCCGCAACGGCCTGGTTGAGCGCGGCGTGCTCGAGCAGGAAGTTGAGGATATAGTTCTCGGCCAATTGCTGGCGCTGCAGGTCGCCCATGCCGCGGAAATTACTGTCTGCGGCGAAGGCGGCGCGCAATTGCCGCTGCACCGGGGCGTTGTCGATCTGCGCCGCATAGGCGCCATTGGCGGTGATCCAGTTGAGCACCCAATAGGCTGTCAGGGCATCGGCGACATTGTTGGGCGACAAGCCCTGTTCGGCCACCAGTTCCTGCCAGATTTCGACTGGAGAGCGCTCGGCAAAGGCGGCAGCCAGGGAATCGCGCGCCGCAATTCCCGCCGACCAGCGCAACTGATCGAGAAACTCGCGCTGCACGCGCGAAGCCACGGTGGGGGAGGGGCGATAGCCGGTATCGAAGCTGGCCGCAGGGCTGGTTTCGGGCACCGGTGCCACGCTCATCGGCGCGGGCGCCTCCTGGGCGACGACCGGGGAGGCGAGCAAGAGGACGGCGAGGGCAGGGGCAAGAGCGCGACGCAGGCAAGATGTGTTCATGTCGGCATCCCTCCAGTCAATCTGGGCTTAATTGCGGACGGCCCGGCAACGGCGACGGTGATGCGGCCGATCAGCCGGCTTCCGAATAGATTTCCAGCCGGTTGCGTTTTTCGACGACCGGCGCCAGCGCATCCATCACCCGGGCGCGGGGGAAGGTGGCAAAGACCTCGGTGCCGAAGCGCAGCTTGGAGTAAAGGTCGAACCGGCCCTGATGCAGGTCCATGATCTTCTGCACGATGGGCAGGCCCAGGCCTGCGCCCTGTTCGGCCGTTTTCTGGGCCAGCGAGCCCTGCCCGAAGGAGGAGAGCACCGTCTCGATCTCGTTCTGGGGAATGCCGGGGCCGTTGTCCTTGACCGAAATCATCTGGCCGCCATCGCGGCTGCGCTGCACCACGAGGGTGACCTTGCCCTGCTGCGGGGTGAACTTGATGGCATTGGACAGAAGGTTCAGCATCACCTGGCGGATGGCGCGCTCGTCGCCCCACAGCTTGGGCAGGTGATCGCCATAGCTGAAGACCAGCTCGATCCCCTTGGACTTGGCGCGCAATTCCATCATGCGGCGGCAATCCTCGGCGATGTCGACCAGCGAAACGGCTTCCTCGTTCAACTCGTACTTGCCCGCCTCGATGCGGCTGAGATCGAGAAGCTCGTTGATGAGGTTGAGCAGGTGCTGGCCGCTGGAATGAATGTCGCCGGCATATTCCTTGTATTGCGGCACCTGATGGGCACCGAGCAGCTCTGATTTCAGCACTTCGGAAAAGCCGATAATGGCATTGAGCGGAGTGCGCAGTTCGTGGCTCATCGTGGCGAGGAACTGGCTCTTGGCGATATTGGCCTGCTCGGCGTGGCGACGGGCCTCGTCGGACATATTGCGCGCTTCCTCCAGCTCATAGATCAGCGTGTCCTTTTCGGACTGGTGCGTGATGGTCTCGAGCTCGGAGCCATGCAGCTGGCGGGCAAGAAAGAGGAAAAAGATCTCGCCGCAGATGGTGACGGCAGCCAGCGTGTAATTGAGCGTGCCGCCCAGCGCGATCAGCGCGGCCGATACGCTCATCGTCACCGGCAGGGTGCTGACCAGCGTGGCGGGCGGCAGGGTATGGGTGGCGATGGCATTGCTGGCAATGCCCACCAGGGCCATGGCGAACATGACCGGCGCGAGGTCCGCCGGCTCGGCAAAGAGACTGAACAGGGCCAGCAGCGACAAGGCGATGCCGCTGACGGTTTCAGCGGCGACAAAAGATGTGGTCCAGCGCCCGGCATTGAACTTGGTGGGGTCGGCCAGGGTGAAGCGTCGCGCCAGATGGACGACGATCAGCAGGCTGGCGATGACCAGCCCCGCCCAGAGCGCTGCGATGGTGACAGGCACCCACAGGCTGGCAACGATGGCCAGGATGCTGACAATGGCTGCCATCGGCAGGGCTGCGCCCACGCGGGCAGCGGCATAGTCCTGCATCAGTTCGAAATCGAAATCGGCGCGCGTGCCGGAACTGGAGGTAAGGCGCTGGCGCGCTTCGCTGACCGCCTTCTGGGCGTTGCGCTTGCCGTCGACGCCCATAGGCGCGCGACTATCAGCTTCGCTGATCGACTGGGACGGCATGAACTCTTACTCGTTACTCAACTGAGCGAACCAAAACGCGTTCGCGGTACTGGCCTGGCAGATTAGGGGCGGGTGGTTAACAGGCGGTGAAATCGAGACCGCCCATGCTCAGCCCGCCTGCGACGAGACGGACCGCTCTGGGTTAACAAAGTCTTCCAATCTCGCTCGGGATCGGCCGCGCAATTTTATTGCGCCAAAAGGGCAGGTGTGGCACTCATTTGGACGCCTGGGCCGGGTCGAAAGGGCATAGGCGCAATCTGATTTCCCGAGGGTAATATGGCATTGGACAAGATCGACCGGAAAATCCTGTCGCTTCTGCAAAAAGACGCGACCATGCCGGTGGCCGAGATCGGCCGCAAGGTAGGGCTTTCCACCACCCCCTGCTGGCGCCGCATCCAGAAGATGGAAGAAGACGGCGTCATCCAGCGACGCGTGGCGGTGCTCGACCCGGCCAAGGTCAATGTCGGGGTCACCGTCTTCGTGTCGGTCAAGACCAATGAGCACAACGAAGCCTGGATGCGCAAATTCGCTGGCGTGGTCGATGAATTCCCCGAAGTGGTGGAATTCTACCGCATGAGCGGAGACGTCGATTACCTGATGCGCGTGGTCGTGCCCGACATCGGGGCTTATGACACGTTCTACAAGCGCCTGATCAGCAAGATCAACCTGACCGATGTCAGCTCGGCCTTCGCCATGGGGCAGATCAAGTACACGACGGCGCTGCCGCTGGACTTCGCGATCATCAGCGACGAAGACAAGTAACGTGCTGGTCGGGTTCGAGCATATCGGCACCACGACTGGCGACATGGATGCCAGCATTGCCTTTTACTGCGATCTGCTGGGGCTGAAATTGCGGCTGCGTAAAAAGAACGACACGGCCGAAGTCGCTTTCCTCGATGCCGGCGGCGGCATGCTGGAAATCGTCGCGCCCAATGGCGGGGCAGGGCGGTTCCGGGATGTGCCGATGAGCGAAGCGGGCATGCGCCACCTGACGCTAGCCTATGACAATGTCGACGCCGTGGTCGAGATGCTGGACGCCAAGGGCGTCGAGATCGTCGAGCGGCCGCGCAATGCGCATAATACCGAAATGGTGCAGCGGGTCGCCTTTATCCGCGATCCCGATGGCATCCTTGTCGAGCTGGTGGAGCGCACGCCCGGCCGCTAGCCGCCCGTCACGCTCATGTGCCGCGCGACGGCTGGCTCGGGGCGGGTCCGGTCCAGCGCGAAATCGTGGCCCTTGGGCTTGATGTGCATGGCATGGTCGAGCGCTGCATCCAGCGCCTCAGGGCCGCCTTCGCGCCAGGCCGCGCGCAGGTCCACCTGGTCTTCCTGGCCCAGGCACAGGAACAACTGGCCGGTCGCGGTCAGGCGCACGCGATTGCAGCTTTCGCAGAAATTGTGGCTCATCGGGGTGATGAAGCCGAGAACACCGCCGGTTTCGGCGACATGCACATAGCGCGCCGGGCCACCGGTCCTCTGGTCGAGCCGCGTGAGCGTATAGCGGCGGGACAGCTGCTCGTGCAGTTCCCGCAAGGGCAGATAGGTATCGACGCGGTCAAGGCCCACTTCGCCCAGGGGCATGCCTTCGATCAGCGTCAGGCCCATGCCGCGCCCATGCGCAAAGGCCATCATTGGCTCGATTTCATCCTCGTTGACGCCGCGCATGGCCACCATGTTGATCTTGATGGCGAGGCCCGCATCCTGCGCTGCCGCGATGCCGGCCAGCACATCTTCCAGCCGGCCGCGTCGGGTGATCGCGGCGAAGCGTTCGGGGTCGAGCGTGTCCATGGAGACGTTGATGCGCCGTACGCCCGCAGCGGCAAGGCCCTTTGCATGCTTGGCGAGCTGGCTGCCATTGGTGGTGAGGGTCAGCTCGTCGAGACCGTGACCGAGCCGATTACCCAGGCTGGCAATGAGGTCAGCAATGTCCCGCCGCACCAGCGGTTCGCCACCGGTCAGGCGGATCTTGGTGGTGCCCCGGGCGATAAAGGCGTCAGCAATGGCCTCGATTTCCTCGAAGCGCAGCACGTCCTTGCGTGGCAGGAACGTCATGTCCTCGGCCATGCAATAGACGCAGCGGAAATCGCAGCGATCCGTGACCGAAATGCGCAGATAGGAAATGCGCCGCCCGAAGCGGTCGATCAGTGGATGTGTGGACACGGGATCAGTCATGGCCTGAACCTAAACGCGGCAGGCGGCAATGCAAGGGCGGCAAACGAAAAAGGCCGCCCCGAAGGACGGCCTTGATGGAGGCATCGAACGCGGTCAGTGATTGACGACGATGCGCGCGCCGACCTGGACGCGATCGTAAAGGTCGGTGACGTCCTCGTTGGTCATGCGGATGCAGCCCGAGGAAACGGCCTGGCCGATGGTCCAGGGCTCGGACGTGCCATGCACGCGATAAAGGGTCGAGCCGATATAGAGGGCGCGGGCGCCGAGCGGATTGTCCGGGCCACCGGGCATGAAGGCCGGCAGGTCGGGCACGCGCTTGCGCATGGCCGGCGGCGGCGTCCAGCCGGGCCATTCCGCCTTGCGGGTGATGCGATTGCTTCCCGCCCAGGTGAAGCCCTCGCGGCCCACGCCAATGCCGTATTTCAGCGCCTGGCCGTCCTCGAGCACCAGATAGAGGCGGCGTTCGGACGTTTCGATGACGATCGTGCCGGGCTTCTGGTTGGTCTCATAGGCCACGATCTGCTTCTTGATCGGGCTGCCGCTGCGACTGGCTGTCGCCTCGCGCTGCTCGAAGGAATTGGTGTCCGGATTATACCAAAGCGCGGCGGTTGCCGGCGCAACCAAACTGGCAGAAAGCAGCATCGACATGCCTGCCGCCAATATGACTTTGATAATGCTCATCTTTTGATCTGGCCTCTGGGTGCGCGACGGGTTTGATTCGGGTGTCCGCTATGGGGACGCTAATTACTGCGAATGCTTCTGGCCGGGAAGATTTTCGCCTTGCTCCTGCCACAAATGCCACATCATCGCGAAATTGTGTTGCCAGCAGGTTACAGTTGTCGTTCACCAAGTGGTGATTGGCCCGCGCGCGCAATCTTGACAGGGTAGGGCACGCGCTGCCACATCGCCGCCCAATGGGAGACCGGCCATGAGCGATATCGAGGCATTGAAGCGTAAGGCAGCGGCCATGGCGCTGACGGAGGTGCGCTCGGGCATGCGTCTTGGCCTGGGCACCGGCTCCACCGCCCGGCACTTCGTCGATCTGCTGGGCGAGAAAGTGGCCGCCGGGATGGACGTGCTGTGTGTGCCGACCTCCGAAGTCACGGCCACCCAGGCCCGGGGGCTCAATATCCCGCTATCCGATCTTGACCACCTCGATCGCCTGGACTTGACGGTGGATGGTGCAGACGAGATCGATCCTGCGCTCAACCTCATCAAGGGAGCGGGTGGGGCGCTGCTGCGCGAAAAGATCGTTGCCGCCTCGTCTGACCGGATGATCGTCATTGCCGACCAGTCCAAGCGCGTCGCCGAACTGGGGCGCTTTCCGCTGCCCATCGAGGTCAATCGCTTCGGGCTGGGCGCGACGCGCAATGCCGTGGCCCGGGTGCTGGCCGCCTATGGGGCGGACAAGGCGCTGACGCTGCGCGGAGAAGATAAGGGCGCCGTCTATCTGACGGATGGCGGCCACCTCATACTCGATGCTTGTTTTGGCCGCATTTCGCAGCCAGAAGCGCTTTCGAGAGAGCTTTTGTCCATTCCCGGCGTGGTCCAGCACGGGCTGTTCCTGGGAATGTGCAGCAAGGCTTATGTGGCGACGCCCAATGGCGTAGAAGTTTTGGAACGGCAATAGACTGAGCGTGGATCGGGACAAGATGGCATTCTGGACGAACGGGAACATGATGCGCGGCGCCAAGGCCGTGCTGGGCGCAGTGCTGACGGCGGGCGTCATCGCCATGTCGGCCCCCGCGATCGCGCAGGAAGTGGCGCCCGAGCAGCTGGCGCTGGCCCGCAAATATGTGGACCTGACCGATCGTGGTGCGGTCTTCGAGACCACCGTGGTGGAGATCGGCATCGACACCATGCGCCAGATCGTGACGCAGAACCCTGAAATCATCGATCAGACCAACGAGACGATCGGTGAAGTCATCCAGGAATATAATGGCCGCAAGGGCGAGCTGCTCGACCAGTTCGCGCGGGTCTATGCCATTCGCTTCACCCGCGAAGAGCTGACCGAGATCGTGGCCTTCTATGAATCGCCCACCGGCCAGAAGCTGGCCACCGCCAATTCGGAAGTGAATGCCGACATTCGTCGCGTGCTGCAGGTCTATACCAACAATCTGCGCACCGAATTTTTCTCCAAGGTGCGCGCCAGCCTGCGCACCAAGGGCGTCGAAATCTGACCGGACGGATTGTTCCGCCATTGACCCCGCCTTGAGCGGGGTCTTTTTTTATGCGACACGCGTGACCATATTCATCGGCAAATGACGATGATAAGCGGGGGCAAAGATGACTTATGATTATGACCTTGTGGTCATTGGCGCCGGCTCGGGCGGCGTGCGTGCGGCGCGCATGGCCGCGACCTACGGTGCCAAGGTGGCGATCGTCGAAGAGTTCCGCGTCGGCGGCACCTGCGTGATCCGCGGCTGCGTGCCCAAGAAGCTCTATGTCTATGCGGCCCGCTTCAAGGATCAGTTCGACGTCGCCGAGAGCTTCGGCTGGCAGGTCGATGCCAGTTTCGACTGGCCCACCCTGGTGGCGGCCAAGGAAAAGGAAATCAGCCGCCTCGAACATGCCTATTCGAGCAATCTCGAAAAGCCGGGCGTCGAAATCATCCGCGATCGTGCCGTTGTGACGGGCGCCCACTCGGTGCGCCTTGTAAGCCAGGACCGCGAGCTCAGCGCCAAATATCTGCTGATTGCCACCGGCGGGCGTCCCTTCGTGCCCGACATTCCGGGAGCGGAACTGGGGATCACCTCCAACGAGGCCTTCGACCTGCCTGCGCTGCCGCGCTCGATCCTGATCGAGGGCGGTGGCTATATCGCGGTCGAATTCGCCACCATCTTTGCCGGGTTGGGGGTGGACACCACCATCATCTACCGCGGTGACTGCATCCTGCGCGGTTTCGACGAGGATATGAAGCGGGGCCTCGAAGCCGGGCTGACCGAGCGCGGCATCCGCATCATCTACCAGACCACCATCGCATCGTTGTCCAAGCCGGACGAAGACATCCTTGCCACCTTCAGCGACGGGGTGACGGCTCCCTATGGTGCGGTGATGTTTGCCACCGGTCGGCGCCCCAATATCGATAGTCTCGGCCTTGAATCGGCGGGCGTTGCCCTGGCGCCCAACGGCGTCATCGCCGTCGATGCCTATTCGCAGACGTCCGTGCCCTCGATCTATGCGGTGGGCGACGTCACCGGTCGTGCCCAGCTGACCCCGGTCGCCATCCGCGAGGGCTGGTATTTCGCCGAGACGGTGTTCAACGACAATCCGCTGACCGTCGATCATTCGCTGATCCCCACGGCTGTCTTCGCCGAGCCGGAGATCGGCGTGGTCGGCCTGACCGAGGAAGAGGCGGCGACCCATGGCGACATCGACGTCTATCTTGCCCGTTTCCGCCCGATGCAGAACACGCTCTCGACGCGCACCGAACGCATGGTGCTCAAGCTGATCACCGCAAAGCATGGCGGCAAGGTGCTCGGCGTCCATATCCTGGGGCCGGGCGCCGCCGAAATGATCCAGCTCGCGGCCATCGCGGTGGGCATGGGCGCCAGCAAGGCCGATTTCGACCGGACCATTGCACTCCACCCCTCCGCCGCCGAGGAGCTGGTGACGTTCAAGGGGCCCACCTATGTCTATCGCGACGGCAAGAAGGTCGTAGGCTAAAGACCGAAGCGTCGGCCGGGCCGCAATTTGCTTGGCACGGCCGGATTGGCTTGGTATTGCGCCAGCAGCAATTTTACCCTGGCGCGAGACCTGGACATGACCACCTGGACCCCTAGCTCCTGGCGCAGCAAGCCCGTTCGGCAGGTGCCCGCCTATCCCGACCCGGCTGCACTGGCCGATGCGGAGCGCCAGCTGGGCAGCTTCCCACCGCTCGTCTTTGCCGGCGAAGCGCGCGAACTCAAGGCACGCCTGGCCGCCGTGGCCCGTGGCGATGCGTTCCTGCTACAGGGCGGTGACTGCGCCGAAAGCTTTGCCGAGCATGGTGCCGACCATATCCGCGACTTCTTCCGCGTCTTCCTGCAGATGGCGCTGGTGCTGACCCATGGCGCATCCAAGCCCGTGGTCAAGGTCGGCCGCGTCGCCGGCCAGTTCGCCAAGCCCCGCTCGGCCGATACCGAGGTGATCGACGGGGTCGAGCTGCCGTCCTATCGCGGCGACATCATCAACGACATCGCCTTCAACGAGGGCGCGCGCGTCCCCAATCCGGACCGCCTCTTGCAGGCCTATCGGCAATCGGCGGCGACGCTGAACCTTTTGCGCGCCTTTTCGATGGGCGGCTATGCCGAACTGACGCGCATCCACGAATGGACAATGGGCTTCATGAAGGGCTCGAACTGGAACGTTCGCTACGAGGAAGTGGCGCGCAAGATCGACGATGCCATCACCTTCATGGGCGCGCTGGGCCTCAACCCGGAAAATACCCCCGCGCTCAGGCAGACCAGCTTTTATACCAGCCATGAGGCTCTGCTGCTGGGCTATGAGGAAGCGCTGACGCGCCGGGACTCGATCAGCAACAATTGGTATGCCACCTCGGGCCACATGCTCTGGATCGGCGACCGCACCCGCGATCCCGACGAGGCGCATGTCGAGTATTTCGCCGGCATTCACAATCCCATCGGCGTCAAGTGTGGCCCGAGCCTGTCCAGCGACGACCTGCTGCGCCTGCTCGACCGGCTCAATCCCACCGACGAAGCCGGCCGCATCACCCTGATCTCGCGGTTTGGCACCGACAAGGTGCACGAGCACCTGCCGCGCCTGATCGAGACGGTGCAGAAGGCCGGCCGCACCGTCGTCTGGTGCTGCGACCCCATGCATGGCAACACGATCAAGGCCTCGACCGGCTACAAGACGCGCCCCTTCGACCGGGTGCTGGCAGAGGTGCGCAACTTCTTCGAGGTGCACCGCGACATGGGCACCTATGCCGGCGGCGTGCATATCGAAATGACCGGAGACGATGTCACCGAATGCGTCGGCGGCATGTCGGCGGTCACCGAGGCTTCGCTCTCCGACCGTTACCACACCTATTGCGATCCCCGGCTCAATGCCAGCCAGGCCCTGGAACTGGCCTTCCTCGTGGCCGAGGAAGTGCATGCGCAAAAGCCGCCTTATCGCTTCAGCGCTGCCGGCGAGTAATCCGATACGCCGTTGAACTGTTTGTGATGCCGCGCGTTCAGGTCCCGATGCGCGGCGTCCTCGATTCAGATAGCCTGCTGCTGCACGACATCCATCAAGAGTAGGCAATGCCGAAGTCCCTATATCCCCATGCAGCTCCTGAAACGCGGGATCGGCTCGAACAGGACTTTACCCTCAAGCTTTTCAATACTTTCGACTGGTCGACAACGCCCCTGGGGCCAATTCCCGACTGGCCGGAAAGCCTCAAGGGCGCGGCGCGCCTGATGATGGCTGCGTCCACCCCCATGGCCATGATGGTTGGGGAGGAGGGCATCCTGCTCTATAACTCAGGTTATGCCGTGTTTGCCGGTCAGCGGCATCCAGAGATCTTCGGCATGCGCACCCTGGAGGCCTGGCCCGAGATCGCCGAATTCAACCGGCAGAACATCGAGCGCGGACTGCTCAGCGAATCCTGGACCTTCAACAATCAGGAATTGGTGCTGAACCGGCATGGCGAGCCGGAATCGGTTTGGATGGATCTCCATTACAGCCCCATCATGGGCGATGACGGCCTGTCCATGGGCACGCTCTGCGTCGTGCACGAGACCACCGATCGCGTCCTGGCCGAGCGGGCCCTGGCGCGCAGCGAAGAGCGCATGTCCCTTGCCATCAATGGCACCGACCTCGTGGGCACCTGGGACTGGGATGTGCTCAATGACCGGGTAACGGCCGACGACAAGTTTGCCGCGCTGTTCAACCTCGATTCCCTGCGGGCCGGGCTGGGCGTGCCGATCAGTGCCTTCCTCCAGGCGATCCATCCCGACGATGTCGAACGCGTGGGTCAGGAAATCGCCGAAGCCCTCAAGCATGGCTCGTTTTACAAGTCGGAATATCGCCTGCAGGATGCCGAGGGCAGGGTGACCTGGGTGGTCGCGTCCGGTCGTCCCCGCGTCGATGCCGATGGGCGCGTACATCGCTTCCCAGGTGTTGCCATCGACGTCAGCGAGCAGCACCGCGCCGCCGAAGCCTTGACGGAAAGCGAACTGCGCTTCCGCACCCTGGCCGATGCCATGCCGCAAATGGTCTGGTCGACCCGTCCGGACGGCTTCCACGATTATTATAATGCCCGCTGGTACGATTTTACCGGCGTGCCTGCCGGCACGACAGACGGCGAAGGCTGGAACGATGTCTTCCATCCTGAGGATCAGGAGCGTGCGTGGGGCGTCTGGCGGCACTCGCTGGCGACGGGCGAGCCCTACCAAATCGAGTATCGCCTGCGCCATCACAGCGGCGAATACCGCTGGACCTTGGGTCGCGCCCTGCCAATCCGCGATGCCAATGGGCAGATCGTGCGCTGGATCGGCACCTGCACCGACATCCACGAATCGCGTCTCATCGCCGAGGAGCGCGAGCTCGTGGCGCAGGAACTGAGCCACCGCATCAAGAACATCTTCGCGGTGCTCAACGGCATTATCAGCCTGTCGGCACGCAGCTACCCTGAATCCAAGACCTTCGCCGATCAGTTGCGCCAGCGGATCTATGCCCTTGGCGAAGCGCATGATTTCGTGCGGCCGCAGGGTTATTTCGATAGCACGACAGCCGGGCAGGGCAATCTTTCGGCCCTTATCGAGCGCCTGTTGCGCCCCTATAATGGCGACGAGCAGCCGCGCGTCAGCTTCAGTGGCGACGATGCCCGCGTCGACGATGCTGCGGCCACGCCAATGGCCTTGCTGGTGCACGAGCTAGCGACCAATTCTGCAAAATACGGGGCGCTATCGCAGCAGGGTGGGCGCGTCTCGATCACCGGACGCAAGGGGGAAGACGCCTATCACCTCCAATGGAGCGAAATCGGTGGTCCCAAGGTCACCCAGCCGGAAACTCTCGGCGGCTTTGGGACGCGACTGGTTCAATTGTCGGTGGAAGGCCAGATGCGCGGCAAGCTTACGCGTCAGTGGAATGAAGATGGCCTGAACGTGGATATCGAGTTGCCGCTGGATGCGCTGAGCCGTTCGACCCGCTTGAGGGCCGGCCCCAACACCTGAGCTCTAATTCGGAAGGGGATTGCCGCCCCAGTTGAAAAGCTTCAGCCGACGCGGCGGCTTGGCATCACTGGCGACACGGCGCGCGACGGCGAAATCGATGGCCTCGCGAATGTCGTAATCGGTGGCAGGCTTGGGCATGACACCTATCGTGCCGGGGACGCCATCACCCAGCTGTGAGGGATTGGCGGTGAGGAAGACCACCGTCACGCCATGGGTCTGAGCCAGGATTTCCCCGATATGAATGCCCGTCGGACCATCCCTCAGGTTGAGGTCCACCAACGCGATATCGACGTCACCCGCATGGGCAAGCGCCGATTTCTGATCGGCCGCAATTGCGATCGGGTTGTGACCCATCTCGGCCACGACATACTCGATCTCCGTGGCAGCGATGAATTCGTCTTCGACGATGAGGACTCGATAGGACATAATCACGGCGTCGTTAATGGCGCATTTTACTCAGATTGTCTGCAGGAACTCTTTAACCGATCATTCGGTTGCCGCAAGAGTTTCAGGGGTGATGCTCCTAAGATGCATTGCACCTGTTACCAAACCGACAAACGCCTTCGGCTTGCCCTTGGCAGGGCGAGCGGCTAAGTCTGCCGCCATCCTGCCCCGCAGTGGCAAACTCTTTCTCGCATCAGGCCAGCATCATCGTGACCGACCAGCTTCGTATTGCGCTCGCCCAGCTCAACCCCAAGGTCGGCGATCTTCCAGGCAATCTGGAGCTGGGCCGGGCCGCGCTGCACCAGGCGCAGGATGTCGGGGCCGATATCCTGATGCTTTCCGAGCTTTTTATCACCGGTTACTTTCCGGACGACCTGCTGTTCAAGCCGCAATTCCTCGCCGATGCCATTCAGGCTGCCAGGGACCTCGTGGCCGAAACAGCCGGCTCCAGTACGGTGCTGATCCTGCCCACAATCTGGGCGGAGCAGGGTCGGCTCTACAATGCCGTGCTGGTGGCCGAGAACGGACAGGTGATCGCCACGCGCTATAAGCGCGAATTGCCGAATGCCGACGTCTTCTACGAGAAGCGCTATTTCACGCCCGGACCGCTGGCCATGCCGGTGGAGATCAAGGGCGTCCCAGTGGGCATCCCGATCTGCGAGGATATCTGGCACAGCGCCGTGTGCGAGCATCTGGCCATGCGGGGGGCGGAGATCATGCTGTGCCCCAATGGCTCGCCCTACTGGACCGACAAGCAGCATGTGCGCAAGGATCTGGTCCGCGCCCGCGTTGCGGAGGACGGCGTGCCGATGATCTACCTCAATCAGGTTGGCGGCCAGGACGAACTGGTTTTTGACGGCGCCTCCTTTGCCATGGAGCCGGGTGACAGGCTGGTGCTGCAGGGCAAGTCCTTCGAAACCGATTTCATCGTCTCGGACTGGACCCGCGGGCCGGACGGCTGGACCTGCACCAATGGACGCATCGACGACCTCCCCTCAGTGGAGGAGGCGCCCTGGCGCGCCGCGGTGCTGGGCCTGCGCGATTATGTGCACAAGAACGGCTTCAAGCATGTGGTGCTCGGCCTTTCCGGCGGCATCGACAGCGCCGTCGTCGCCGCGCTCGCCGTCGATGCGCTTGGTGCCGATAAGGTACATTGCATCATGCTGCCCTATCGCTACACCTCGCCCGAGAGCCTGCGCGACGCCGAGGATTGCGCCAAACTGTTGGGCGTGCGCTACGACGTGGTGGCCATTGGCGGGCCCGTGGATCAGGCGCTGCACGAACTGGCGCCGATCTTCGGCGATCGCCCGCTCGACCTGGCCGAAGAAAACATCCAGTCGCGCATGCGTGGCACCATTCTTATGGCCGTCAGCAACAAGCTGGGCTCGATGCTGCTGACAACCGGCAACAAGAGCGAGATGGGCGTCGGTTACGCCACCATCTATGGCGACATGAATGGCGGCTACAATCCGCTCAAGGACATGTTCAAGATGTCCGTCTATGCGCTAGCCGACTGGCGCAACAAGCATATGCCGGGCGATTGTCTGGGGCCTGCCGGCCCGGTCATTCCCCAGGCCATCATCGACAAGTCGCCCAGTGCGGAACTGCGTCCCGACCAGAAGGACCAGGACAGCCTGCCGCCCTATCCGGTGCTCGACGATATCCTGACCTGCATGGTCGAAGAGGAAATGGCGCTGGGCGACATTGTCGCGCGGGGCCATGAGCCCGCGCTGGTCAAGCGCATCGAGCGGCTGGTCAATATCGCCGAATACAAGCGCCGCCAGTCGGCGCCGGGTCCCAAGCTGACGCCGCGCGCCTTTGGCCTGGGCCGCCGCTATCCCATTACCAATGGCTACAAGGACGTCACTGTCGGATGAGTGTCATCGTACGCTGGGCGCCTTCGCCGACCGGCCGCATCCATCTGGGCAATGCGCGTCCCGCGCTGCTCAACTGGTTCTTCGCCCGCCGCCATGCCGGCAAATATGTCCTGCGCATGGACGATACGGATCTGGCGCGCTCCACCCGCGCCTTCGCCGACGGCATCGAGGAAGACCTGCACTGGCTGGGCGTCACGCCGGACCTGCTGGTCCGCCAGTCCGAGCGCACCGCGCTTTATGATGCGGCGCGCGACAGCCTCATTGCCGACGGTCGGCTCTACCCCTGCTACGAAACCGAGGACGAGCTCGACCGCAAGCGGGCCCGGGCCCGGCTTCTCGGCAAGCCGCCGATCTATGATCGTGCCGCGCTCAGCCTCACCGAAGACGACAAGGCTCGGCTCGAAGCCAAGGGCCGTCGCCCGCACTGGCGCTTCCGGCTCGACGGACGCCCCGTGCAGTTCGTGGACGTCATCAAGGGCGCCCAGACGGTCAACACGGCCTCGATGTCCGACCCGGTGCTCATCCGCGCCGATGGGTCTTACCTCTACACGCTGCCTTCCGTGGTCGACGACATCGACCTGGGCATTACCCATGTGATCCGCGGCGAGGACCACGTTTCCAATACCGGCACGCAGATCGAGATCTTCGAGGCGCTGGGCGGCGCGGTACCGGCCTTCGGTCACCACAACCTGCTGACCGATGCGGCCGGGCAGGGCTTTTCCAAGCGCCTGGGCAGCCAGTCCATCGCCGATTTCCGTGCCGAGGGCTATGAGCCCCTGGCCATTGCCATCGTCGCAACCCTGACCGGCACCAGCCTTTCGGTGGAGCCCTATGACAGCCTCGACGCGATTGCCGAGCGGCTGGACTTCTCGATGATCTCGCATGGCTCTGCCCGGTTCGATCCGGCGGAGCTGAACGCGCTCAATGCGCGGCTGCTGCACGCCATGCCCTATGCCGATGCCGCCCCGCGTCTGTCCGCCATGGGCCTTGAAGGCGAGGCGATGTGGATGCTGCTGCGCGAAAACCTGACGCGCTTCGACGACATCGCCGAATGGGCGAAGCTGGTCACCGGCCCGGTCGAGCCGGTCGTGTCGCCCGAAGACGAGGACTTCCTCAAGCTCGCCAAGGCGCTGCTGCCCCCCGAGCCATGGGATCAAGACACTTGGGGGCAGTGGACCGACGCACTCAAGGGTGCCACCGGCCGCAAGGGCAAGGCCCTGTTTCTGCCGCTGCGGCTGGCGCTGACGGGCCGCCACGACGGCCCAGAGCTCAAGTCCCTGCTCGTCCTGCTTGGGCGTAAGGCGTGTCTGGACCGACTACCCTGACGGCCTTGTCGCCGAACTGAACGATCCGCAATTCGGTGGGAGCCGGCGCCTCCGGGCGTCGGGCGATTTCGCCCGGGCCTGAGGGGCGCGGACGGGGCAGGGGGACATCGGCCATGGCGACGGCCGAGGCGGCCTCCTGCGGCGCCGCAGCCGCCGGCACCGGCACCACGCCCCGCGGATCGCGCAGGGGCATGGGAATGCTCATCCCATTGATGTCGAGCACCGCGCGCCCATTGCCGCCCTCGGCGCTGGCGACACGCACGGCGCCATCGCTATTGACCGGCGCCTGGCAACTGGCGGTCTCGTCGAACTTGGTACGATAGGCAAAGGCATTGGGCAGGGCCGTATAGGGCGAGCCGGAGAGATTGCGCATCTGCTCGGGCTCCTGGCCGGGATTGTCGTAGTAATAAAGCTCCACCGCCGCGTTGGGGCACATCGTCTGGCAGGTGGTGGAATCGCCGCCCACGTAATCGAGCGTGGTGGCATAGCTGATGGGCCAGAAATAGCCGTCCGAGAGACGGACGCAGACGGTGCGGACCGTGTTATAGCCCTGGTAGCCCCAATAATCGCCGCCATCGACGAAGTCGCCATCGGTGAAGTCGCCACCCGTCGTGCTGCCGAAGACCCGGTCGAACACCGATTGACGGTCCTGCGAGAAGGTGGCGCTGGAGCCGGCATTGCAGCCGAAACGCACCATTTCCTGCAGGATCGCCTCGCGCTGCTGGGCAACGGCATTGCCGGTCTCGACCGCCTGCGACAGGGCCGAATACTGATTGCGCAGGGCAATCACGTCGCGGGCGATCAGCTGGCATTCGCGCGTCAGCGTTCGCCCGGCGCGCGCATCGTCATTGCAGCCCTGGCGGATATACTGGCTTTCGGCATCCTGTACCTGGCGCGCCAGCTGGCGGGCCGAATTGTTGTTGCTGTTGACCGCGCGGAAATCGCCATTGCGGTCGAACTGGGCGAGGGCGCCCTGCAGGCGCGAACATTGATTGGCCTGGGCATGAGCAGTCTCGATGTCGAGCGCCAGCACGGTCATCGCCAGAATCAGCAGAGCCAGGGCACGCAGGCCCGTAGTGGAGAACGTCACCAGAAATCCTTATATGCGGGCCGCAACCGCTTCATTCCCCAGCGCCTTAAGATATCGCTAGGGGCAATGGCAACATTATAACGGTGCAGGCTGCTTCGTGATAGCGCGACAGAGCCACACAAACCGGAGAGCCGAGGCGTCATGAAACTCGCCACCTTGCGCAATGCGCGTCCCGACGGCCAGCTCGTCATTGTCTCGTCCGATCTGGCCCGGTGCGTCTCGGCCGGCCGAATCGCGGCGACCATGCAGGCGGCGCTCGATGACTGGGATCAGGCCGCGCCGGCCCTGGCCGCGCTGTCCGCCGAGCTCGAAGCCGGCGCCATTGCCGGCCAGCCCTTCGATCCGGCCACGGCGCATGCACCGCTGCCGCGCGCCTATCAGTGGATCGACGGGTCGGGCTATCTCACCCATCTCGAGCGCGTCCGCTCGCTCAAGGGCAGCAAGGACGACGAGCTGCAATCGGTGCGGCCGCTGATGTATCAGGGCGCCTCCGATTCGTTTTGTGCGCCGACCGACGCCATCATCGTCCCCGAAGAGGATCTGGCGCTCGACTTCGAGGCAGAAGTGGCGGTCATTATCGGTGCCCTGCCCATGCGCGCCACGCGCGAGCAGGCGGCCGCCTCGATCCGGCTGGTGACCTTTCTGAACGACGTGTCGCTGCGCCGCCTCGTTGCCGATGACCTCCAGAACGGCTTCGGATTTTTCCACGCCAAGCCCGCCACCGCCTTCGCACCCATCGCGGTCACGCCCGCCAGCCTGGGCGCGGCCTGGCAGGACAATCGCCTGCACCTGCCCCTGCGGATCGAGGTCAACGGCGGGCTCTATGGCCAGCCCAATGCCGGCATCGGCATGCATTTCGATTTTGCCGACCTGATCGTGGAGGCGGCGCGCACCAGGGCGCTGGGTGCCGGCACGATTATTGGGGGTGGCACGGTGTCCAATCCCCACGAGGAAACCCTGCCGCTCAGGAAGGACGGGATCGGCTTTGCCTGCATCGCCGAGGCCCGAACGGCCGAAAAGGCCAAGTTCGGCAAGGCCCGCACCCCATTCCTCAAGCCGGGCGACGTTGTGCGCATCCAGGCTTTGGGCGCCAGTGGCACTTTCCCGCTGGGTAGCATCGAGCAGGGCGTCAAGCTCCTCGGCAAATGACTGATAACATTCGCGTGTGCCCGTTGGGGTCGTCACGAAGCCGTGTAAGTGTGTGTCTGTCGGAAGGGACGCCGATAGAGGCAAGGTTCAAGATCGAGGGGCTCAAGTGATGCTGATCCGCAAAACGCAAACTGCCGCTATCGTCGCGCTCATGGCAGCCGGCACTCTTGCCGTGTTCGCCCAGGACGCATTTACGCCGCCGGAAAATCCCCAGGACGCTATCGCCATGCGCGAGGCCCTGATGAAGGAAAACGGCGGCGTCCTGCGCGGTGCTGCCAATCTGACCGGCGCCGAAGCCGTTGCCGCCGCCCAGACGCTGCTCGACAATTACACGCAGATGCCCGCTCTGTTCCCCGAAGGGTCGGAAGGCGGCGATGCGCTGCCCGCCATCTGGGAAAATTGGGAAGCCTTCACGGCCATCATCGAAACCGGCCGGGCCGGCGCGGAAGCCGCGCTCGCCGGCGCCGAAGCCGGTGACGCCACTGCCTATGCCGCCGGCATCCAGGCCGTCATGGGCACTTGTGGCCAATGCCACCAGCAGTTCCGCTCGTAAGAGCCACGCTTTCTACCATCGCCTCCAAAGCGATTGGGCGGCCTTCGGGCCGCCCTCTTTTTTTGTCGCGGGCTGCTTAGATTGATTTCCGTCACTGGCAGTAACCACACTCCGACATGAGGGCTTGATTTCTTGGCCTTGCCCGGCCAATCTCTCGCCCATGAAGACCACGTGCACCATTACCGCCTGCATTATTACCTGCTAACGCATTGCGTGGCGGAGCGGTCTTCTTCATCCTGATACTTCATAACGGATAGAGGCTCCCCGCCAGGGCACGAACATGTCTGGCCGATAGGAAGCCTCGATGAATACGGCAAAGCCGCAGCTGCAGTTCCACAACACGCTCACCCGCTCCAAGGCGCCCTTCGTGCCCATGGACGAGACCAATGTGCGTCTTTATGCCTGCGGCCCCACGGTCTACGATTTCGCCCATATCGGCAATGGTCGCGCCGCCATCGTCTTCGATCTACTCTTTCGCCTGCTGCGCCACGTCTATGGTGCCGAGCACGTCACCTATGTTCGCAACATCACCGACGTGGACGACAAGATCAACGCCCGCGCCCTGCGTGACTATCCCGACCTGCCGCTGAACGAGGCGATCCGCAAGGTCACCGAAACCACTGCCGCGCAATATCAGAAGGACGTCGCCGCCCTGGGCTGTCTCGAGCCCAATATCCAGCCGCGGGCCACCGAGAATATCGCCGAGATGCAAGCCATGATCGCGCGCCTGCTCGCCCGCGGCAACGCCTACGAGACCAATGGCGAAGTGCTGTTCCGCACCCGGTCCATGCCCGATTACGGCCAGCTCTCTGGCCGCAATCTCGAGGACAATCTCGCGGGCGCCCGCATTGCAGTCGATGCCCACAAGGAAGATCCGGCCGATTTCGTGCTCTGGAAGCTGTCCTCGCCCGAAGAGCCGGGCTGGGACAGCCCCTGGGGGCGCGGCCGGCCGGGCTGGCACATCGAATGCTCGGCCATGTCCGAACGCTATCTGGGCCAGACCTTCGACATCCATGGCGGCGGGCTCGACCTCATCTTCCCCCATCATGAAAACGAGATCGCCCAGTCCCGCTGCGCCCATGGCTCCCACGCCATGGCCAATGTCTGGATGCATAACGGCTTCCTTCAGGTCGAAGGCCAGAAGATGAGCAAGTCGCTGGGCAATTTCTTCACCATCCACCAGCTGCTCGAAACCACCGATTTCGGCGGCCGCAAATGGCCCGGCGAAGTGCTGCGCCTGGCGATGCTGATGACGCATTATCGCGAGCCCATCGATTTTACGGTCAAGCGGCTGGAGGAGGCGGAACACATACTGATCCGGCTGAGAAGAGCAAGAAACATGGCCATGCACGCCATGGGGGGCGAGGATGTCCCTCCTTTCGCTGCTGATCGACCAATAGCTGGTGATGGAGCGTCGGGATACGACGCGGTGGTAAGATCTTTGGGAGAAGATCTCAACACAGTCGCTGCAATACAAACAATTCAAGCCTTGGCAACAGCGGTATTTGAAAGCCCTCAAAATTATGGAGCGGCGCTTGTCCAGTCCGCATTATTGCTTGGTATAAGTCTTGAACATCCGAAAGCCAGACAAGACGCAAAAGAGCTTATTGAAGACAGTGTCGCCGCCCGCCTCGCTGCCCTAAACTCCAAAAACTTTGCCGAAGCCGACCGCATCCGCAGTGACCTGGCCGAACAGGGCATCGCGCTGATGGATTACAAGGACGAGGCCGGCCAGCGCGCGACCAAGTGGGAGGTCAAACGATGACGACGGAAGCCCATGCCGGCGGATGCCAGTGCGGCGCGGTGCGGTTCCGCGTGACGCGCCTGGGTCGCCCCTCCATTTGCCATTGTCGCATGTGTCAGAAGGCGTTCGGCGGGTTTTTCGGCCCGCTGGTCACGGCCCATAACGCGATCTGGACGCGCGGCGAGCCGAAATGGTTTCAAAGCTCCAACGCCGCTCGCCGCGCCTTTTGCGGCGAATGCGGCACCCCGCTTGCCTATGAAACGCGCTTCGGGCTCGAGCTGGCCATCGGTACCTTTGACGATCCCAAGGTGGCGGCGCCCGAAATCCAGGTGAACCTGACCGATCGCCAACCCTTCTTCGGCGATCTCAGCGGCCTGCCCGAGCGCCATGAAGTCAGCGACGAATGGCGCGACTTCATGGCGGGCATCCACTCGAACCAGCATCCCGACCACGACACGACCGATTGGCCGCCAAAGGAGCAAAGCTGATGGAACGCCGCAAGATCGAGGTCAGCGGCGGTTGCCAATGCGGCGCCGTGCGCTATCACGCCACCGAAATGCTGGACAATTCGCACATCTGCCATTGCCGCATGTGCCAGAAGGCGGTGGGCAATATCTTTGCCGCCCTGGTCGCTGCGCCGCGCGAGGCCATCACCTGGACGCGTGGCGCCCCAACACGCTTCCGCTCCTCCGGCCATGTCGACCGGGGTTTTTGTGCGCAATGCGGCACGCCGCTCTTCTATGAGGACCTCAGCACCGATCGCGTCAATTTCACCATCGGCTCGCTCGATCATCCCGAGCTTTTCCCACCCGGCGCCAACACTGGCACCGAAGGCATGGTGCCCTGGTTCCAAACGCTCCTGACCATCGAAAATGGCGGCGTCACCGAGCAGCCCGGTCGCGAAGACTGGTGGAGCGGCATCAGGGCGACCAATCACCAGCATCCCGACCACGACACGGCCACCTGGCCGCCCAAGTAAGCGTCACACTTTTCTACACAGGCTCTCCCATGTCCCGCGACCGCCTCTACCTCTTCGACACGACCCTGCGCGACGGTGCCCAGACCGCGGGCATCGAATTCTCGCTCGAAGACAAGATCGCCATTGCCGGCCTGCTGGAAGACCTGGGCGTGGACTATGTTGAGGGTGGCTATCCCGGCGCCAATCCGGTGGATACCGGCTTTTTCGAAAAGAAGCGCACCAGGAAAGCCACGTTTACCGCCTTTGGCATGACCAAGCGGGCAGGGCGCTCCGCCGCCAATGATCCGGGGGTCATGGGCATCGTCAATTCTGCCGCCGATGCCGCGTGCTTCGTCGCCAAGGCCTGGGATTACCAGGTCGAGCTGGCGCTCGGCTCCACCACCGACGAGCATCTCGAAGGCATTGCCGACACCGTGCGCACCGCCGTCGCCGCCGGCAAGGAAGCTTTGATCGACCTCGAGCATTTCTTCGATGGCTACAAGGCCAATCGCGCATACGCCCTGGCCTGCGTCACCACGGCGCTGGAGGCTGGTGCGCGCTGGGTTGTGCTCTGCGACACCAATGGCGGCACCATGCCGGCCGAAGTGCGCCAGATCGTCGGTGACGTGCTCGAAGTCGCCCCGGGCGACAAGCTCGGCATCCATCCCCATGACGATACCGGCCAGGCCGTCGCCAATGCCCTTGCCGCCATCGAGGCCGGCGTGCGCCAGGTCCAGGGCACGCTCAACGGGCTCGGCGAGCGCTGCGGCAACGCCAATCTGGTGACGCTGATCCCCACGCTCGTGCTCAAGCCCTTCTATGCCGAGCGCTACGAAACCGGCATCGACGCGCCGCGCCTGGCACGGCTGACACAGATTTCGCGTGCCTTCGACGACCGACTCAATCGCGCTCCGGCGCGCCAGGCGCCCTATGTGGGCGCCTCGGCCTTTGCCACCAAGGCCGGCATCCATGCCTCCGCCCTGCTCAAGGATTTTTCCACCTATGAGCACGTGCCGCCCGAAAGCGTCGGCAATGAACGCTCGATCATGGTCAGCCAGCAGGCCGGCAGGTCCAACCTGCTGACGGCCCTCGCGCGTCACGGCATCGCCATCGAAAAGGACGATCCACGGCTTGAAAAGCTTCTGGCCACCGTCAAGGATCGTGAAGCGCGCGGCTATTCCTACGATGGAGCCGATGCCTCGTTCGCCGTTCTTGCCCGCCATACGCTCGGCACCTTGCCCGACTTCTTCCAGGTGGAAAATTATCGCGCCATGGTCGAGCGCCGGCACAATGCCATGGGCGAGGAGGTGACGGTCACCGAGGCCGTAGTCAAGATCCGCGTCGAAGGAGAGCTTCTGATGTCGGTGGCCGAGGGCAATGGCCCGGTCAACGCCCTCGATCTGGCCCTGCGCAAGGATCTGGGCGTCTATTCCAGCCGAATCGAAGATCTCGAACTGGTCGACTTCAAAGTGCGTATCCTGGACGGCGGCACGGGCGCGGTCACCCGTGTACTGGTCGAAAGCCGCGACGGCAGCGGCGAGCGCTGGGGCACGATCGGCGTGTCGCCCAATATCATTGATGCCTCGTTTGAAGCTCTGTATGAATCGATCACGTACAAGCTGTTGATAACCGAGGCGGCCTGAGGGCCGGCTCCCGTCTCATCCCCGTGGAGGGCAAACTGGCCGACACCGCTCCGAACCGTCCTCTCGCTCTGACTATCGGAGCAGCGGCAGCCACTCTTGTGATCATCCTCGGCGTCCTGTCCGGTCCGGCCCTCGTCTCCTGCTTCAACAGCGCGGATGGCATGGGCGTTTGCCTGCGCGGCAAGATGGCCGATCTGGGCCTGGCCCCGCCATTGCCCGCGCCGGCCGTGGCTGAAACCGAAGCCGCTCCGGCCACCGAGGAGGCTTCTGCCGCCGCCGTCGGTGTGGCCGCCACCGATGAAGCTGTTTCGGCAGCGCCTGAACTCGATGTCACTCCGCCGGCACCGGCCGAAGCCATCTCCGATGATGAAGCCGTGGCCGACGATGAAGCCGGCGCCATGGTCGATGCCACGTTTGGCCTGCTGCGTGCCGAGCCTGATGGCTCGGTCGTGATTGCCGGCAGCGGCACCCCCGGCAGCCAAGTTGAAGTCTTTGCCAATGGCGACCTGCTGGGGTCCGTCGAGGTTGAGCCAAGTGGCGACTGGGTGCTGGTGCCCGATGAAGGGCTAGAGCCCGGCGATCTCGAAATCACCCTGGGCGAGGAAGGCAAGACCGGCACGGCCGAGCAATCCTTCATCGTCGTGCTCAACGAGGATCGCACCACCCAGCCGCTCGTCGTGGCCAGCACGCCCGGCCAGGCCAGTGAAGTGCTCCAGGGTCTGGAGGCGCCAGATGCCGTCGTTGCCGATGCGCCGGAAGCCGCGCCGGACACGGCCGAAGCACCCATGGAAACGGCCATGGCCGAGCCCGCTGCCACCGAGCCCGCTTCCACCGAACCCACAGCCACCGAACAGACGCCTGAGCCGACTGCACCCGCCCAGCCGGAAGCCGTCCCGACGCCAGGCGCCGAACCGGCCCCAACTACAGCGCCTCTACCCGCAGACGCCCCGGCAACCGCCGTCGCCGACGTTCCGCAACCCGCTTCCGCTCCCGCCGCGACCCCGCTGGCTCGACCGGAAGAGCCGGCTCCTGCGTCGGCCGACACGCAGACGGCTCTTGCCAGCGAACCGCAACCGGCGACCCCTCCTGCCGTGGCGCCGGCTGCCGTTGCGGCCGTGCAGCCGACCATCGATGCCATCGAAGTCGATGGCCAGACCACCTTCTTTGCCGGCAGCGGTCCGGACGAGGGCGTGATCCGGCTTTACGTCGACGATGCCTTCGTCGCCGATGCCGAGGTCGATGGCGGGCGCTGGCTGGTCGAAGCCGGGCCGGTTCTCGACAAGCCCAGCCAGCGGGTGCGCGTCGATCTGATCCAGCCCCCGGAAGGCGCCGTGCTGGCCCGTGCGGAAGTCGACTTCGTCGTCGACGTTCCCGCCGATGCAGCCAATGAGATTGTCGTTGCCGACGCGCCGGCCATCTCGACGCCCGCACCGGCGGCCCAGCCCGCTCCGCTACCGGCTGCCGAGGCGCCTGCGGCCTCTTCCGCTCCGACGCCAACCCCGGAAACGGAGCCTGCCGAGGCAGTTTCTTCCGCATCGTCTGTTGCCAGCAGCCCGGCCGAGCCGACGGCTCCCGCTCAGCCCGTTGCCCCGCCGCCGGCCGCAACGCCGGCCTTAGTCGAGGCCGACCCTGCTCCGGCCGAACCGGCCGTGCCCACCATGGTGGCGGTCTCGCTGGGCGATGCCGAAGCGCAGCGCTTTGCCTCCGGCAAGGCCATCATCCGGCGTGGCGACAATCTGTGGACCATTGCCCGTCGCGTTTATGGCGAGGGCGTCAAATACACCGCCATCTATCAGGCCAATACCGGCCAGATTCGCGATCCAGACCGCATCTATCCCGGTCAGGTCTTCGATCTGCCGACCGAATAGGACGGGAACGGCGCCTCCGGGCGCCGTTTCTCCGCGCCTATTGATTTTCGCGGTGAGACCGCCCATCTTCCATCGCAAATGACCGATCAAGATCGATCCGGCGGACGTCGTCCGTCGCCTTTCCCCAGCGAGCGATGCCATGCGTGACGACGACATTGCCAACACGATGCGGGCCCTTGGCCATCCGGTGCGCCTGGAAATCCTGCGCATTCTGGCGACCCAGCAGCAGGGTCAGTGTTGCTGTGCCGATGTCACCGAAAGCTTGACGCTGGCGCAGTCCACCGTCTCCCAGCACATCAAGGTGCTGCTCGATGCCGGGCTGATCGAACGCAAGCCCCATGGTACGCGCAACCGCTATTGCATCCGCCAGGACAAGCTGGTCGAGCTGAGTTCCGCCTTCGGCGGGCTCCTGCAGGGGCTCAATCCCACCGCCAGCAAGGAAGCGGAACCGGCCTGATGCCATCCCAGAACGCTGAGAAGAAGCCGTCCGTCAGCGCGGACGAAGGCTCGATATTTTCTACCATCCGCAATTTGTGGGCCTATATGTGGCCCGATGACCGGCCCGACCTGCGTATGCGGGTCGTTCTCGCCATTGCCGCGCTTCTGGCCAGCAAGGTGGCCACGACCCTGGTGCCCTTCGCCTATAAGGGCATCATCGACAGTCTCGACGGCTCGACGCCGGACAGCGCGCTGATCCTGGGTCTTGCGGTGCCGGTGGCGCTGGTCATCGCCTATGTGCTCGGCAACATCATCGATGCCGGCTTCCAGCAATTGCGCGACGTGCTGTTTGCCAGCGTCGGCCAGCATGCGGTGCGCAAGCTGGCGCTGCAGACCTTCCACCACATGCATCGGCTGTCGCTCCGCTTTCATCTTCAGCGGCGCACCGGCGGGCTGTCCCGCGTCATCGAGCGCGGCACCAAGGGCATCGAGACAGTGGTGCGCTTCGCCATGCTCAACATCGCCCCGACAATCGTCGAGTTCGTGGTGGTGGCGATCATTTTCGTCTGGCTGTTCGGTGTGTCCTATCTGGGCGTGCTGGTGGTGATGATCTGGGCCTATCTCTACTTCACCATCAAGGCCTCGAACTGGCGCATTTCCATTCGCCGCCAGATGAACGAGAGCGATACCGATGCCAATGGCAAGGCCATCGACAGCCTGCTCAATTTCGAGACGGTGAAGTATTTCGCCAACGAAAACATGGAGGCGACGCGCTTCGACGCCGCGATGGCCGGCTATGAGCGCTCCGCCATCCGCATCTGGACCTCGCTGGGTTTCCTCAATTTCGGCCAGGCCATCATTTTCTATGGCGGCTTCCTCATCATCTCGATCATGTCGATTCTGGGCGTGATGGATGGCACCCTGACGCTGGGCGATTTCGTCCTGCTCAACACCTTCCTCATGCAGATCTACCGGCCGCTCAACTTCATCGGCTTCGTCTATCGCGAACTGCGCCAGGGCCTGACCGACATCGAGGAAATGTTCAAGCTGCTCGATCAGGACCCGGAAATCACCGACAAGCCGGGCGCCAAGCCGCTTTCGGTCACCGGCCCGGTCATCCGCTTCGAGGACGTGACCTTCCATTACGACGCCGACCGGCCGATCCTCAAAGGCGTCAGCTTCGAAGTGCCCGCCGGCAAGACCGTCGCCATTGTGGGTCCGACAGGAGCGGGCAAGTCCACCATTTCGCGCCTGCTGTTCCGTTTCTATGACGTGACGGGCGGCCGCATCACCATCGATGGCCAGGACCTGCGCGAGGTAACCCAGGAAAGCCTGCGCTCCGCGATCGGCATGGTTCCCCAGGATACGGTGCTCTTCAACGATACGATCGGCTACAATATCGAATATGGCCGTCCCGGCGCGTCCGAGGCGGAAATTCGCGAGGCTGCGAAGATGGCGCAGGTCGGCGGCTTCATCGAAGCTCTGCCCAAGGGCTATGAGACGCCCGTTGGCGAACGGGGGCTCAAGCTTTCCGGCGGCGAAAAGCAGCGCGTCGCCATTGCCCGCACCATCCTCAAGTCGCCCTCGATCCTCATCCTCGACGAGGCGACCTCCGCCCTCGACACCAAGACCGAGCGCGACATTCAGGCGGCGCTCGACGTGGTGTCGCGCAACCGCACCACCGTGGTCATCGCCCACCGTCTCTCGACCGTCGTCAATGCCGACGAGATCCTCGTCCTGCGTGATGGTCAGGTGGCAGAGCGCGGCAATCACATGGCGCTGCTGCAGCAATCGGGCCTATATGCGCAGATGTGGAACCGTCAGCGCGAAGCCAGCGAGGCGGCCGAATTGCTGGCCCGCACGCAGGAAGATCCTGATGGCTTCGTCAAGCGCGGCACCCCGGCGGCCGAATAAGTATGGCTTTGGCGGGCGGGGCGGCTAGTCTGGAGACATGATCCAGACCAGCCTTCTCCCCGCCCAAGCGGCCCACAGGCCGCTCATCGCCAATCTGATTCAGCTTTACCTCTACGACATGACCGAGTTCATGCCGTTTCCGGTAGGGCCGGACGGACGGTTCGAATACGGCTTTCTCGACCGGTTCTGGCGCTTTCCCTATCTCATCCTCGTCGACGGCGAGATTGCCGGCTTTGCGCTCGTCGTCGATCAATGCCCGCTGACCGGGCGCAGCCCCTGTTTCTTCATGGCCGAGTTCTTCGTGCTCAAGGCCTATCGGCGCCATGGCGTCGGCCGGGCCGCGCTGGAACAGGTCCTGGCCGCCCATCCGGGGCCCTGGCATATCGCCGTGCCGCTTGCCAATCGGACCGGGCAGGGCTTCTGGGCAAAAGCCCTTGGCAATGCCTGCACGACGCCGCGGGACATTCATTTCGACGGGGATGACTGGACCCTATTTGCTTTTCACGCCCTTTCTTCCCCCACCGCGCTGTGATCAAATCGCGCTGACATCCTGCGGGGGCGGGAGGCTTTTGAGCGGTGAGATGTGACCAGCGCCGAACTTTCCAGCCAGGATCAACCATTGCGCCGCCCGAGCGGGCCCAAAGGCCTGCCGGTAATCGGGCATCTTCTGGAAATGAGCCGGGACACGCTGGGCTTTTTCGAGCGCAGCGCCCGTGACCATGGCGACATGACCGCGATCAGCGTCGGCGGCTTTCCCGCTGTCATCGTCAATCATCCCGACCTCATCGAGCAGGTTCTGGTCAAGCAGAACGAACATTTCACCAAGAACCGGGTGTTCTGGCGCCAGCTCGAAGCGCTGATGGGCAATGGCCTGTTCGTGGCCGAGGATGCCGAATGGCAGCGCCAGCGCAAGCTTGCGGCACCTGCTTTCGCCACCATACCCTTGGGCTCCTATGGTCCGCACATGGTGGCGCTGACCGAGCGCAAGCTGGACGCCTGGCAGGATGGCCAGGTCGTCGACATGCATCGCGAGATGATGGCCCTGGGCCTGCAGATCGCTGCGCGTACCCTGCTCGACGCCGACGTCACCGACGATCTCGAAGCCATGGAACAGGCCGCCTATTGGGTGATCGACGAGGTGGCGGCCCGTTTTTCCAGGCCCCTGGTCGTGCCCGACTGGGTGCCCTTGCCCGGTCATCGGCGCTATCTCAAGGGCATCGCCCATCTCGAACGCATGGTCTATCGCGTCATTGCGGACAATCGGACAGGCAAGAATGCGTCGGCAGGCTTCCTGTCTCTGCTGATGGCGGCGCGCGACGAGCAAGGCCGCCCCATGACTGACAAGGCCCTGCGCGACCAGATCTGCAACATGCTGCTGGCGGGCTACGAAACCTCCGCGCTCAGCATGGCCTATGGCTTTCACCTGCTCGGCCAGCATCGCGATATCCAGGCCGAAATTGCCGCCGAAGTCGAAGCCGTTGCTCCCGGCCGCGCCGTCACCCCGGACGATCTGCCCCATCTCAAGCATACCGAGCGGGCGGTCATCGAAATGCTGCGCCTCCTGCCGCCCGGCTGGGCCATCGGCCGCGAGGCCCGGCGCGATGTGCGCATCGGCGACTATGCCATTGCAAAGGGCACGACCGTGATCCTCAGCCCCTGGATCACCCAGCGCGATCCGCGCTATTTCGAGGACCCGCTCGCTTTCCGGCCGGATCGGTGGGCAGGCGATTTCCGCCGCCAGCTACCGCGCTTTGCCTATTTCCCGTTTGGCGGCGGCCCCAGGATCTGCATCGGCAATCGCTTCGCCATGATGGAAGCGATGCTGCTCCTGGCCACGATTGCCCGCCGCTTCGATGTCGAATGGCTGTCCGACCGGCCGGTGAGTTTTCTGCCCTCGATTACCTTGCGGCCCGTCGGGGGGATCTGGGTTCGTCTGCATCGCCGAAATCCGTCGCGCTAGGCGGCAGGCGCTCTGAGACATAGGGGCCCGGCACAAGCGTCGCCATTTCTCCGGCAAAGCGAACCAGCACCGCGTTGAACAGCTCCGGATGCGACAGGAAACCCGTGTGCCCCGCGCCCTCGATAACGTGCTGGCGACCGCTCCAGAGATTGGCATAGGCGATGGTGTCGAGATAATTGAGCCGCATCACCCGGTCATGGCTGCCATTGATCATGGCAATGGGCACCGGGGAGGTTTCCACCACACGCCGCTGGTTGCTGATGCCGCCGTGGAGCAGGCTATTGCTGGTTTCCGGGCGCATCCGCCCATCGGCGCGCAGGATGGCCGCGAAGTGCAGGCCGTCCGGATTCGGGCCGAAACACAATTCCTGCCATTTGAGCGCATCGCGCGTGGTGAACACCGCCTTCTTGGCCAGAAGCATGTCGGGATGGGCCTGGAAAGCCCGAAGCAGCGCCAGCGGACCGCGCGAGACCGGCGGCGCGCCGATATCGACCACCCCGGCCAGCCGCTCGGGAAAGCGTTCCATCATCTCTATGGCGATATGCCCGCCCAGCGACCAGCCGACGACGAGCGCCTTGGGCAGGCGCAGGAAATTCATCACGTCGAGCGTGGTATTGGTCAGCGCGCGCACCGAGTATTGCGCCTTGGGGTCGGTGGCGTCGTCGGATGCGCCATGTCCGGGCAGGTCGAAGGCGATCATTCGAAACCGGCTCGTCAGCTCGGGAGAGAACTGATGCTCGAACACTTCCTTGCTGCCGCCCACGCCGTGAACCATGACGATGGGAAGGCCGGGGCCGCCGCTGTCCCGATAGCCGATCACGCCGCTGGCAAGGCGCATCGTTTCGCAAGCGACAGTCATGGCATGGCTCCTTTATCAGAAGGCCATGATGCACCTTAACTCTGTAGGAGCGGTTTCCACGCTCGGTTAAGATGTAGTGGATTTTATGGGAACAGGTGAAATCGTGGGGGAATTATCGCATGGAACTGGTCTTTGATATCCTGGTGACGCTGGTCGGAGGCGCCGTTGTCGGCGCCTATATCTGGTCGGTCCGCAATCACTTCAAATCCGACATCATGCCGCCCGGAGCGCGGGTGATTGCTGCCGGGGTCACTACTTCCACCATCCTCATGCTGGTGCTCACCTGGTTCACCACGCAGCCTCAGCTGGCGCAGGTGGTGGGTCTGGTGATCCAGCTGTTCAGCGTCTGGATCTTCGTTGCCGCCATTCAGGCCTCGCGCAAGGCGCGGCTGCGCTTCGTCTTCGATCCCGAGCACCCCCATTCGCTGGTGGAGCAGGGGCCCTACCGGCTGGTGCGCCACCCGTTCTACGTGTCCTATTCCATATTCTGGTTCGGCTGGGCCGTGGCCACCTGGTCCATCTGGGCCGTCCCCAGCGTTGTGATCCTGCTCTGGCTCTATATCGCCGCAGCCCGGCAGGAGGAGCAGAACTTCGCGGCCTCCCCGCTTTCCGAACAATATCGGGCCTATCGCAGCCGCACCGGCTTTTTCCTGCCGCGCCTGGGCTGATTGGGGCGTCCGCCCAATAGAAAAGGCCCGCATCGCTGCGGGCCTTTTCTTTTTGCGGAGGGCGGGTTCTACTCGGCTGCGTCGCGCCGGCTGACCACCGTCACGCCATTGGCTTCCTTGGTTTCCTTGAGGCCCGCATCCTTGGAGACGATGTAGCGCTTGGCGCTGTCGGCATCCTCGGGCACTTCCACGGCCATGCCGTCGAAGCCTGCCGGCGCCGCCATTTCCGGGCGACGGCGGAACGGGCTGGAAACCCAGCCACCCATCGCGCCGAACAGGCCGCCCAGCCACTTCATCTGCTTCCACATCACGGCCGGGGCCGTGATCATCACTGGCACCATGACCAGGGTCAGGGCGGTGGAGAAGAAGAGTCCCGACACCAGCGCTGCCGACAGGTGGATGAACCAGGATCCGGCCAGGCCGCCCACCACGATTTCGCGGCGGATGAAGTCGAACTCCACATTGGCCCACATCGGGATCACGCCCAGGGCCGTGAGGAAGGCGGTGAGCAGCACCGGACGGACACGCTGGCTGACGGTGAGCAACATGGCGGTCACCGCTTCCACGTTCTGGTGGCGGTAATAATCGTTATAGGTGTCGATCAGCACGATGCCGTTCTTCACCACGATACCCGCCAGCGCCACGATGCCCAGGCCGGTCATGATCGCCGAAAAGCTCATCCCGGTGATCAGCATGCCCAGAAGCACGCCCGCTACCGACATGATGACCGTCGAGAGCGTCACCATTACCTGGTAGAAGCTGTTGTACTCCAAAAGCAGGATGAAGAAGATCAGCGCCATGGCCATCAGCATGGCCTGCCCGATAAAGGCATTGGCGTCGCCCATCTGCTCCTCGGCGCCGCCAAAGGCCACCGTCACCGTCTCGGGGAAATTCTGATCGGCGATCCAGGACTGCAATTCCTGCACCTTGTTGGCGGCAAAGACGCCTTCGGGCAGGTTGGTCAGCCCGGCAGCCACCGGCATCGTGTAGACCTGGTTGCGACGCTGGATATTGGCGACCTTGGGCACGGCCCTGCGTTCGATGAAGTTCGACACCGGAACCAGTCCCTGCGCGGTGGCGATGCGCATGGAATCCAGCGCGTCGAACGTGCGCTCTTCCTGGGGCAGGCGGACCCGGATGTCGAGTTCGTCGCCGGTCTCGGCATCGCGATAGGTGCCCAGCTTCACCCCGGAGGTGATCAGCTGCACATAGGGCGCCAGCTCACGCACACCGATGCCATAGGTGCCCGCTTCGGCACGGTCGATGGTGACCTGCCAGTCGATGCCGGGGGAGGGGCGCCCGTCTTCGATGTCCACCGCTTCCGGCCAGCTCTCCAGCTCGTTGCGGATCGCCGTCACCACCGGAACCAGATCGTCGTAATTGGTGCTTTCCACCCGCAGGTTGATGTCCTTGCCGGCCGGGGGGCCGTTTTCGGCCGCCAGGAGCTGGATATCGAGGCCGGCAAAACCGGCGACGCGGCCACGGATGTCGGCAAAGATCTGCTCTGCCGGAACGCGATGGTTCCAGTTGGTGAATTGCAGCTGGAAATTGCCGATCGTGTCCGGCGGTGTCGTGCCGAAGGCGCCGGTCGAGCCGAACTGCATGATCACGTCCTGGATGCCATGCACCTGCAGCAATTCGCTTTCGATCTCCACCATCATGTCGCGGATTTCTTCCGGCGAATAATTGCCGCGACCCACCACGGCCACCGTGGCGAATTCCGGCTCGGAAGCGGGGAAGGCCTCGGTGCCGGTGGGATTGGCCGCATAGGTCGTGAAGATCGCAACGATCAGCCCGAACCCCACCGCCAAAGTCGGCAGCGGCCAGTGCAGCAGCTTGTCCATGATCCGCACATAGATGCCGGTCAGACCGGTCACCTTGTTGACCGCGAACTTGTCCGGATACATCACCACGTCGGCCTTTTCCTTGGCCTTCTGGTCCACATGGGTGGAGGCGATGATCGAGCCGATCACCGGCATGAAGATCAATGCGGAGATGAACGAGGCAATCATGACGATGATCACGATCATCGGTAGGTAGCTCATGAACTTGCCGATGATGCCCGGCCAGAACAGCAGGGGCACGAAGGCACCCAGCGTCGTGGCCGTCGCACCCACCACGGGCACGAACATCTTGCGCATGGCCATGATGAAGGCTTCCCGCTTGGGCACACCTTCCTGCAGCTTTCGCTCGGCATATTCGACCACCACGACGGGGTCGTCCACCAGCACGCCCACCGCGATCACGAGGCCGAACATCACCATCATGTTGATGGTCATGCCCAAGGCGCTGGCGACGAGGAACGCCATCATGAAGGACAGCGGAATGGAAAGGCCGATCATCAGGGCCGGGCGCACGCCCAGCGTCGCGATACAGGTGATCAGCACCAGCGCCACCGCGGTCAGCACTGCCGCTTCCAGCGAGCGGAAGAGGGCGGTCGTGGTTTCGGCCTGGTCGAGGAAGAACGAATAGGTCACCCCTGTCGGCCAGTCCTGGGCGGCCTCTTCGGTCACGGCCCGCACCTTGTCCGACACGTCGATTATATTGGTGCCCAGCTTCTTGGAGACACTGAGGATCAGCGCCGGCGAGCCGTTGACCTGGGTATATTCGGTGGCATCGGCCAGCGTCCGGGTAATGGTGGCGACCTGGCCGAAGGTGACGATGGTATTGCCATCGGTCTTGAGCGGCAGGTTGTAGATGTCCTCGGCCGTCGTGATGAGGCCGGGCACTTCGATGTTGAATGAGCCCTGTCCGGTATTGAGCGTACCGCCGGGGACCACCATGTTGTTGCGCGACAGCGCATCGAAAAGCTGGTTGGCGGTGAGGCCATAGGCTTCGAGGCGCAGCAGGTCGACCCGCACTTCGAGCTGTTCCTGACGTGCGCCCGAAAGAGCGGCTTCGCGCACCTCGCCGATGCCTTCCAGGGCATCCTGCAATTGCTCGGCGCGACGGACGAGTTCCTTTTCGGGCGCCGATCCATAGACGGCCACCGAGATGATCGGCATGCCGACGAGATCGATTTCATTGACGGTCGGATCGTTGGCGTCGGTGGGCAGCTTCGCCTTGACCGCGTCCATGCGGGCGCGCGTGTCCTGCAGCGCCTGATCCTTGTCGGTATTGATGTCGAATTCGAGGAAGACCGAGGCGTGGCCGGTGGTCGAGGTCGAGCTGATGTTCTGCAGGCCCGGCAGGTTGGCCAGTTCTTCCTCGGCCGGCTTTGCCAAAAGGTTTTCCGCGTCGCGCGGCGATACCCCCGTCTGGCTGATCGAGACGTAGAGATATGGTACGTCGATCGCCGGGAAGCTTTCCTTGGGCATGGCCGTATAGGCGCCGGCGCCAGCCACCAGGATGATCGCCATGATCGTCATGACGACACGCGGCATCCTGAGGATTCGTTCGATGAAGTCGAGCATCGCGAATGATCCTTAGCTGGCTGTGGCTTCAGCGGTGGCAGCAGGGCTGGCCTCCACGCGCTGACCGGCGGTGACGTTTTCCTGGCCCACCGTAATCACATTGGCGCTGATCGGCAGGCCGGTGACCCAGACACCCTGGCGGGTGTCGCTGACGATGGTGATCGCGTGGAAGGCAACGACGCCGTCCTCGACCGTGCGCACGCCCAGCACACCCTCGTCGTCGAGCGTCAGCACCGATTGCGGCAGCAGGTGGCCCGGGGCGGTCCCGATGCTCACCACGGCTTCGGCAGTCACGCCATCTCGGATCGCGTAATCGTCGTTGGGAATCTCGATCTCGGCGCGGAAAGCGCGGGTGGCATTGTCGGCGACCGAGGAGATGTACGTCACCTTGCCCTCGACCGTCTGGCCGGTCACGGTTTTGATATTGGCCTCGAGCCCGGTGCGGGCCAGCCCGATATGGGCCTCGGGCACCATGCCGGTAAAGACGATCGGATTGAGCTGGACGATGGTGGCGCAGGGCGAGCCGGCATTCAGCATGGAGCCGGCAATGGCCAGCGGATCCTGGACGAGGCCGGCAACCTTGGCCTTGATTTCAGTGCGGGCCAGTTCCGCCCGGGCATTGTCGAGGCCGACCTGCGCCTGGCTGAGCCCGGCGCGGGCCTGGGCCAGGGCTGCATCGCTGGCCTGTGCGGAATTGGCCGGGGCGAGGCCGCGATTGCGCAGGTCCACATTCGTGTCAAAGCTCAGCTGTGCCTGGGCAAGGCCGGCTTCTGCCTGGGCAACGCCGGCTTCCGCCTGGGCAACGGCAGCAGCGCGGGTACCCTGGTCGAGGGTGCACAGAAGGTCGCCTGCGGCAACGCGCTGGCCCTTGGTGACGTGAACCACATCGACAGTGCCGGCGGTTTCGGCGACGGCCGGCACGCTGGCCTTGGCCTCGGTGCGGCCGCGCAGAGGCACCTCGATGGGCATTGGCTGGGCGGTAAAGAGCTGCGTGCGGACACTCTGCAGGGGCGCATTGGCGCCGGTCGTGGCTTCATTGCGCTGGGCAATGGTCAGTGCCGGGTCGACCTCGGGGGCATGGTGCTCGGCCATCAGGCCGGAATTTTCGAGAGCACTGGCAATCGGGCCATGCTCCTGGCCCTCGACAACCGAAATCAGCGGTCGCTCGCCATTGCCGGGACCCTGACCGCCCTGAACCAGGGTTCCCGTCATGAACCAGGCACCTGCCAGAAGCAGGATTCCGAAAGCCAGACCGTAGGAAAACAATACACGCATTGAAATATGCCCCTTATTCCGCCGCGTCCTGACGCGGCTCGGCTCGCGCCATTGTGATCAGCTCATGCATATGGGTGCGGAAATGTTGCTCCGCAAGCTCGAGCACCACCCGCCCATATTCGATGACCCATCGATCTCCGGGGGTGGTTTCATATTCTCGCGCCGCCTCATCCAGCCGCTTGCGGCCCTCGACCTGGCGATTGAGAAATTCGGTGCAGCGCTGCTCCACCAGCTCGCGCGGCAGGATATGCGCAAAGCGTGCAAACAGCAGGAAGGGGCTGCGGAACATGTCTTGCCCCAGCGGTTCGGACAGATGGTCGGCGAATGCCCGACGGCCCGCTTCCGTAATGGCGTAGACCTTGCGCGCAGGCTTGCCGTCCTGCTGCTCGGTGCGGCTGGTCACCAGTCCATCGGCTTCAAGCTTGGCCAGCGCCGGATAGATCGAGCCGTAGCTCGCCTCGACGAAATAGGCGAATTCTTCCTCGGTGCACATCTTGCGGATGTCGTAGCCGCTCGCTTCCCCATTATAGAGGATCGAAAGGCAGAGCGTTCTCACGTTCATTGGCATCGTCCGACATATGATTGTCCGATATATGTCGGGGCTATATATGCCGGGCGAGAATATCGCAAGTCAAAGCTGCGCGGGACGCCGCAAGTCAGTTAAGCGCTGATTGCACGGATGCACCTTAAGTGATGCAAAAGCGGCGAGGGAGCCGTCGCCGCGCATGGCTGCTGCGACAAATGCTCCTAGTCGAGCAGAAGGCGCATCTCTGTCGCGGCCTGCTGCGCCAGCTCCAGACTGGCCGCGGCCACGAAATAAGGGTTGAGGAAGCCCTGCGTGCCCTTGCCATAGCCCATGCTCGCGCCATCCAGCGTCACCACGGCGCCGCCGGCCGCTTCAAGCACGGCTTGGCCGGCTGCGGTATCCCATTCGCAGGTCGGGGTAAAGCGGGGGTAAAGCTGCGCTTCGCCACGCGCCAGCAGGCAGAACTTGAGCGAGGAGCCCACCGATACGTCGCTCTCGACGTCCAGCGTCCGGCAGAGCCGTTCGAGTGCCTCATGGCCATGCGAGCGGCTTGCGACGATGCGCAGGCGCTCGCGCGACCCCACCCGGATCGGCTGGCGCGGACCAACGACGCCATCGGTCACAATGGTGCTCCAGGCACCCTCGGCATCACCGACGAACACCTCGCCCGTAGCCGGCGCCAGCACGACCCCCATGATCGGCCGGCCATTCTCGACGAGCCCGATATTGACGGTGAATTCGCCATTGCGCTTGATGAATTCCTTGGTGCCATCGAGCGGGTCGACGATGAAATAACGCCTCCCCAGTTCCGGCACGATGCCGGCGGCCACGCTTTCCTCGCCCAGCACAGGCAGGCCGCTGGGCGCCAGCCGGGCAATGATCACCGCCTCGGCAGCCGCATCGGCCTCGGTCACGGGAGAGCCGTCGCTCTTGGTCTGGACGTCGATGGGCCGGTGATAGACGGCGCAGATCACCGCCGCCGCTTCGATGGCAGCCTCGATTGCCAGCGCCGTCAGGGACAGGGCAGGGGCCGTCTCCATCGCCTGGCTCATCGCGCCGCGCCGATCACCACGTCCAGCCCCAGATCCAGCGGCTTGGCGCCCATGGTGATCTGGCTGGTCGAAATATAATCGACGCCGGTTTCCCCGATCGAGCGCACCCGGTCGAGCTTCACCCCGCCGGAGGCTTCGAGACGCGCCCGCCCGGCATTGATCGCCACTGCCTGCCGCAAAGTGTCATTGTCCATGTTGTCGAGCAGCACGATCCGTGCGCCTGCGGCCAGAGCTTCCTCAAGCTCGGCCAGCGTGGTCACCTCGATTTCGATGGCCACGAGATGCCCGGCAAAGGCCTCGGCCGCGGCATAGGCCGCGGTCACGCTCCCCGCGACGGCAATGTGGTTGTCCTTGATCAGGATCGCGTCGTTGAGCGCATAGCGATGATTGGCGCCCCCGCCGCAGCGGACGGCATATTTCTCGAACGCCCTGAGGCCCGGCGTCGTCTTGCGCGTATCGCAGATGCGCGCCCCAGTGCCTTCGACGGCATCCGCATAAATCCGCGTCAGGGTGGCGATGCCGCTCAGATGATTGAGAAAGTTCAGCGCCACGCGCTCGGCTGACATCACCAGCCGGGCCGGGCCCTCGACCTCGGCGACGATACCCCCGGCGGCGATCCGCTCGCCATCGGCGACCTTTGGGGTAAAGCGCACGCCATCGCCTACCAGCCGAAAGGCGGCCGCGGCGAGATCGAGCCCGGCAATGACGCCCGGCTCGCGCGCCGAAAGGCTCGCTTTGGCCCATGCCTCTGGCGACAGTGTCGCCTGGCTGGTCAGATCGCCGGCCAGGCCCAGGTCTTCCTCGAGCGCGGCGGCGACGGCCCGCTCTATCGTGAGGCGCGGCAAGTGAGCGGGCAGGGCATTCATGGCGGGCTCGGCGGCAGGAGGGATGATGCGGGTGCTTTACGCTCCGCTCCCGCCACTGGCAACCGCCCGCCGGGGCATGCTTTTGCGGCGAGGGGGCCTATCGCAACAAACTCTGCCCCCCGTCGATCCACACCGGCGTGCCGGTAACATGGCGCGATGCGTCCGAGCACAGGAACAGGATCACGTCCGCCACGTCCTCGGCCTTGCCCGGCTCGCCCCCGGTCAGGGGAATGTCGCCCTCGGGAAACTCCACCGGAATGCCCGATTTGTCGCTGTCGCGCTCTTCGGTATTGTCGTCGATCTGGCTTTCGATGGCGCCGGGGCAAACCGCGTTGATGCGGATCTTGCGCTGGCCCAGTTCCAGCGCCAATTGCTGGGTCATGGCAACCTGCGCCGCCTTGGTCGCGGAATAGGCGCTGGCGCCCGGTGAGGTGAAGGTACGTGTGCCATTGATCGAGGACACGACCACGATCGCCCCACCGCCGGCCTTTTCCAATTCGGGCACGGCGTGGTGGATGGTCAGGTACGTACCCTTGAGGTTGATGTTGATCGTCTGGTCCCATTCCTCGGGCGTCAGTGTTTCAATCGGGGCCCAGACACCATTGATCCCGGCATTGGCGACCACGATGTCCAGCTGGCCGAAGCGTTCCACGCTATCGGCCACCAGCTTCTTCATGGCGGCGTCATCGGAGATGTCGGCAGTGGTGGCCCAGGCCTTGCCGCCCGCCTTTTCGATCTCGGCAGCGGTGGCATCCACTTCCTTCTGGGTGCGGCTCATCACCACCACGGCGGCGCCTTCGCGCGCCAGTGCCGTTGCCGTCGCCTTGCCGATTCCCGATCCGGCGCCAGTCACCAGCGCCACCTTGCCGTTCAATGCAGCCATTGCCCATTCTCCTTGCTGTTGCAGGACGCAACGCGGCAAACGGGCAATGGTTGAGTGCTTCAGTATTGCGGGGTCAGTTTGTCGCCGTCGATGATCGCACGCGTCAGGCTGCCGCTGGGCGGATAGAGCGGGATAAGGCAGGCCTGCAGCGCGTGGTAGATGTCCGGCTTGCCCACGAACAGGCGCGAGGTCGGCGTCAGGTCTTCCTTGAGCTCGCTGGTCCAGCCGCCCCGCGCATGGTCGATGACGTGGTTCTCGGCAAAGTCCCAGAGCTTTCTATACCAGTGCTGGTAATAGGGATTGTTGTCATAGGCGCCGATAAAGGCCGCCGCCCCAATCGCCTCGGCCACCGGCCACCACAGCTTCTCGCGCATGATCGGCTGGTTGTCCCAGTCCAGCGTATAGAAGAAGCCGCCATGGGTCTTGTCCCAGCCCAGCTCGATTGCATTGCGGAACAGGCCCCGCGCCGCCTCGGTCATCCAGCCATGTTCCTTGCGGCCCAGAACGAACAGCTGGAACAAAAGCCGCGACCATTCAAGCGCATGGCCCGGCGTGGTGCCGGAGGGGCGGAACATTTCCGAGCCCTTGAAGCCCTTGTCGAGGCTCCAGTCCTCGTGGAAATGCTCGGCCACCCGGTGGTCGAGGCCCACCGCATTGCGCCGGATGATCAGGTCCGCGATGCGCGAGGCCTTGACCACGTAGTCCTGGTTGCCGGTCGCCTCAAAGGCCGCCATCAGCGCCTCGGTGAGGTGCATGTTCGAATTCTGCCCGCGATAGGTACTGATCTGGCTCCAGTCATTGCCGAATTCTTCGCGGACCGCGCCCACCTTCTTGTCCCAGAAGCGGGTCTCGATCACCTCGGTGGCGTCGGCGATAACCTTGTCGGCCAGCGGGTGGTTCACGAGCTTTGCGCTCGAGGCAGCCAGCAGCACGAAGGCATGGCCATAGGCCTGCTTGCTGCCATCGGTCGTGCCGTTATCGTCAAGCGACCACACATAGCCGCCATGGCGGGCATCGCGATGCTTCTCCCACAGATAGCGCATGCCGTGATCGATCAGTTCGTCCGAGCCGGGGCGCCCCAGCAGGCTGCCGATCACCGCGCAATGGATCATGCGCGTCGTGACATGGATCTGGCGAATACTGTTCTCGGGATTGAGCGGCTCGCCATCGTCGCTCAGCTCGTAAAATCCACCCTTGGGATTGATCGAGGCCGCCTCGAAGAAGTCGAACAGATTATTCGCTTGCCGCATCAGGTATTGCCGGTGAAACGGCCGGTTTTGCCAGGGTGCGGCATTGGTTACGGGCAGGGCAAATTCAGCGTCGCTCATCATGGCTCCCTCCGGGGACGGCCCCGGCTCAATCGTGCCTGCCTTCTACCCAATGGATAAGAACGTTGCAAATGCCCCGCATGGCCTGCGGGCCCTGGCGCCCTCAGCCTTGCCGATACCAGCGCTCGACCCTGTGCACCTCGTCCGCCGAGCCCAGGATCACCGGGATGCGCTGGTGAATGTGGGTCGGCTCGACATCGAGAATGTTTTCGTGACCCGTGGTGGAGAGACCTCCCGCGCCCTCGATCAGCCATGCCATGGGATTGGCCTCATAGAGCAGGCGCAGCCGTCCGCCGTTTGCAAGGGTCTCGCTGTCGAGCGGATAAAGGAAGATGCCGCCGCGCATCAGGATACGGTGGATGTCGGCCACCATCGACCCCACCCAGCGCATATTGTAGCGCTTGCCGGCCGGACCGGTTTCCCCCGCCACGTTTTCCGCCACATAGCGCCGTGTCGCTTCGTCCCAGAAGCGCTCGCGCGCCGTGTTGATGGCAAATTCCCCCGAGCTGGCCGGAACTGCAGCCGCCGCGACGACCTGCACCCAATGACCCTTGTCGTCGAGGCAGAAGACGCTGGTTCGGCCCGTAAGGCGCACGACGAGGCTGGTGGCCGGGCCATAGGCGATATAGCCCGCCGCCAATTGCGCCCGGCCCTTCTGCAACATGCCGCCCGATGCTGCCAGCACGGAAAAGATCGTTCCCACCGTGACATTGACGTCGAGGTTCGAGGACCCGTCCAGCGGGTCCGTCGCCACCATCAGGCTGCCCTCAGGCGCGAGATGAACCGCTTCATCCAGCTCCTCAGACACCAGAATCGATGTAGCCGGATTGGCCCGCAAGTGATTCAAAACAATGTCGTTTGAGATCACGTCGAGCGCCTTTTGCGCCTCGCCCTGCACATTGGTGGCGCCCGCCAGCCCCGTCTGTCCGGCAATCGGCGCGGCGCGCAGCACGGCCGCAATCTCCGCGCCCGCCGCCGCCATGGCCGTGATCACGCCGGCCAGCCCTTCAGTGTCGGTTTCGGCGGCAAGCCATTGGGCGAGATCGGTCATGGAAGGCTCCTTGCGAATGCCCTTCAGTGTCCCAGAGCAGCGCCGCCACACAAGGCCGACTTTCGGGTGAGGTCCGGCGCGCAGAAACGGGTTCTGCCTCAGGTCTCCCGCGCCAGGTCCGATAACAGCCCCGCAGCGACGTTGAGCCGCGACAGGCTGAGCCCGCCTTCGGTGAGGTCGCGCACCGACGCCACCGTCCGGCTGACCTCGATATCCCGTTGCGCCACGAAGGCGTCGACGGAACCGGCTGCCAGCGCATCCGCTGCCAGGTCGCGCAGCGCCCGCATGACATTGGCCATGGCCCGGTCGAGCGCCATGCGGTCGAACCGGTCGCTCAGCACGATGCTGCGTCCGCCCTCGATCACGCGGAACAGGTCGAACAGCCCGGCAATGCCGAAATAGGCCCGGGCTGCCGCCTCCACACTGGTCGCGGCGCGCTCGGCCACCAGCACAATGTCGCTGCTATGACCAATGAAGGGCAACTCGCCGATCCTCTCCGCCAGGGCGCGCGACAGCCCCATCCGTTCCAGATCGTCGATGCGGGCCTGCAATTCCGCCTTCTGCTCGATTGGCAGCAGGTCGTCGGCCAGGCGCAATTGCTCGACGCCGCTCCGGTGCCGCGCCACCAGCTCCCCCAGCCCCTCGCGAATGGCGGTATTGCGCAGGAACCACAATGTTTCCTGGCGTAGCAGCGCCTCGACCTGCCCATAAAGCGCCAGCTGTGCCGCTCCAGGCACTTTGCCGTCCAGCGCGTCGAGCCCGTCCAGCATCGGCGCCAGACCATATGCGTCACGCACGGCCGCATAGGCCAGCGCGACTTCACCCGCACTGGCGCTGGTCGCCGCCGTCAATTCGCTGACATAGGCCGGTCCACCCGAATTGATCATGGCATTGGCCAGGACGGTCGCGATGATTTCCCGCCGGAGACGGTGCTGCTCAACGGCGTCGGGATAGGTTTCGTGCAGCGTCTCGGGGAAATAGCGGAATAATTCGCCCCCCAGATAGGGATCGTCGATGGCCGTGCCCGCCAGCAGATCGTCGAACACCGTCAGCTTGGCATAGGCCAGGATCACCGCCAGTTCCGGCCGCGTCAGCGCCTTGCCCTCGGCGGCACGCGCCTCCAGCACGGCGTTGCTGGGCAGGAATTCGACTTTCCGGTCCAAAAGCCCGCGATCTTCCAGCGCCTCGATCAGCGCCCTATGATCCGGCAGTTCGGCAAGGCCTGCCCGCTCGGCCAGCGACAGGGCCAGCGTCTGGAGGTAATTGTTGCGCAGGCAGAGTGCCGCCACTTCCGGCGTCATGCCTGCAAGGAACGCATTTCGCTCTTCCTCTCCCAGCGCGCCCGATAAGACCAGCGGCGACAGCGCGATCTTGATGTTGACCTCGAGGTCGGAGGAATTGACCCCGGCCGAGTTGTCGATGGCGTCGCTGTTGATGCGCCCGCCTTGCAGTGCAAAGGCGATGCGGCCCTTTTGCGTTACGCCCAGATTGGCGCCTTCCCCGATCACCTTGGCCCGCACATCGCCGGCACGGATGCGGATGGCGTCGTTGGCACGGTCGCCCACGGCGCTGTCCTCTTCCTCGGCCGCGCGGATATAGGTGCCGATGCCGCCGAACCAGAGCAGGTCCACCGGCGCGGCCAGGATGGCGCGCATGATCTCGTTGGGCGTGGCCACCTCCTTGTCGAGCTGCAAAGCCGCCCGCATTTCGGGCGACAGCGATACCGATTTCGCCGCCCGCGAAAACACTCCGCCACCGCGCGAGATCAGGCTCCTGTCATAATCCTGCCAGCTCGAGCGGGGCAAGGCGAAGAGACGCTGCCGCTCGGTAAAGCTCTTGGCCGCATCGGGCTCGGGGTCGATGAAGATGTCGCGGTGGTCAAAGGCCGCCACCAGCCGGATCTGCTCGGACAACAGCATGCCATTGCCGAACACGTCCCCGCTCATGTCGCCTACGCCCACGACGCTCACGGGCTCGCGCTGGATGTGGCGATCCATCTCGCGGAAATGCCGCTTGACCGCTTCCCAGCCACCGCGCGCGGTAATGCCCATCTGCTTGTGGTCATATCCCGCCGATCCGCCCGAGGCGAAGGCGTCGCCCAGCCAGAAACCGCGACCGGTGGCAATAGCATTCGCGATATCGGAAAAGCGCGCCGTGCCCTTGTCCGCCGCCACCACGAGATAGGGGTCGTCGCCATCGCGCCGCACCACCTGCGCCGGCGGCACCACAATGCCCTCAACCAGGTTGTCAGTAACGTCCAGCAGCGCGCCGATGAAAATCTTGTAGCTCTCGGTGCCTTCCTCCATGAACGCGTCGCGCGGCATGCCGGCGCTCAGCCGCTTGGGGACGAAACCGCCCTTGGCCCCGACCGGCACGATCACCGCATTCTTGACCTGCTGCGCCTTGACCAGCCCCAGCACTTCGGTGCGGAAATCCTCGGGCCGGTCCGACCACCTGATGCCCCCACGGGCAATGGCGCCGAACCGCAGATGGATGCCCTCGACGCGCGGTGCATAAACCGAAATCTCGCGATAGGGCCGGGGCTCGGCCATGCCCTCGATCCGCGCGCTGTCGAACTTGATGGCCAGCGCCGGGCGCCGCTCGCCATCCGCATCGCGCTGGAAGGCATTGGTGCGCAGCGCCGCCTCGATCAGGTTCTGGAACCGCCGCACGATCGTGTCTTCATCGAGCGAGGTGATCCGCTCCAGCTCGGCCGCAATGGCGGCTCGTGCCGCCTCGGCCCGCTCGGGAATGTCGGCTAGTGCCGGATCGTGCAGCGCGTCGAACAGCGCCACCAGCGCCTTGGCGGCGGCGTTCTGGGTCACCAGCACCCGCGCTACATAGCGCTGGGAATAGGAAATGCCCACCTGCCGCAGATAGCGCGACAGCGCCCGCAGAAAGCTCGCCTGGTGCCAGTCGAGCCCGGCAATGGTGACGAGGCTGTTGAGCTGGTCGGTTTCCGCGCGGCTCTGCCACACGGCCAATAGGCCCGCCTCGATACTGGCGGCGCGCGACAGCACCTCGTCCTGGCTCAGCCCGTTGAGGTCGAGCACCATGTCATGCAGATAGCGTTCGGCCCCGTCGCGCGGCACCACCGTATAGGTCTGCTCGTCGATGACGCGGAAGCCGAAATCCTCCAGCACCGGCACCCGGTCGCTGAGCGGAATGGCGCTGCCATGGTGATAGACCTTGAGGCTCACCCCGCCGCCCGCATCGCGCGGCAGGCCCAGGCGCAGCCCCACCTCGCCGGCCGACAATTCGCGGAATACGTCGATGTCCCGCAGCGCTTCGGCAACCGAATTGCGGCTCTGATAGGCCGGAGAAAACGCCGCACGCCAGTCGCTGATCGCGCCCGGCTCGGGGGCCGCCGCCACCAGCATGTCGGAGAAATCGCGCGTCAGCGCCTCGACATCGGCCTCCAGCACCCGCCGTTCGGGCTGCGGCGTTGGCCCGCCATTGCGCCCGATAATGACGTGCAGGCGCACCAGCTCGCCTTCGGGGAAATTCGGGTAGAACGCCGAGACGCGCCCATCATAGGCGTCTGCCAGATAGCGCGTGATCCGCGCCCGTACCGCTCCGTCATAACGCTCGCGCGGCACATAGACGAGAATGGAGACGAAATTGTCGAACCGGTCGATGCGCGGCAGCACGCGGACGCGCGGCCGGTCGTAGAGGCCCGCAATGGCTTCGGCAAATTCGGCCAGCTGGGGCGTGCCGATCTGGAACAGCTCGTCGCGCGGATAGGCATCGAGCGCGCCCAGCAGCGTCCGGCCGGCATGCCCCAAGGGATCGACGCCCGAACCCCGCATCACCTCGGCGATCTTGCGGCGGATGATCGGCACGTCCGTATGCGGCGCGGCCTGCGCCTGTGCCGTATAAAGTCCCACGACCCGCAACTCGCCCTTGGCGATCCCGTCGGCGCTGAACAGCTTGATGCCCACATAATCCATATGGGTGCGGCGATGGACGCGCGCCCGCATATTGGCCTTGGTCACGAGGAGCGGCTCGTTGCCTTCGGTGAAGGCCACCAATTGCGGCGTGCTCTCGACGAAATCGGGACCGCTGCGCAGCACGCGCACGCTGTCGTCGCGCAGGATGCCGAGACCCGACCCGGCAACCGGGCTGAGCGCGCCGTTTTCCAGCACATAGTCGCGCAGGCCCAGAAATGTGAAATTGTGCGCCAGGAGCCATTCGAGAAAGGCCAGCGCCTCGCCCCCGCTCCGGGCGGGCAGCGTTTGGAGCCCTTCCATGGCGCGGCCGACCCGTTCGAGCATCGGCTGCCAGTCCTGCGTGGCCTGCGCCACCGCGGTCAGCGTCGCCTGCAATTCGGCTTCGAGCGCTGCGATGTCGCCCACCGGATCGCTGTGGATATGCAGCACGCTGATCGCCGCCCCGTCCTCATGGCGCACTTCGCCACCCGAAACGTGCAGCACCGGATGGGCGAAGAGGCGGATCGCCCCGCCCATGCTGCGGAGTGCGGCGAGGGCGCTGTCGACGATGAACGGCATGTCCGGGCAGATGATGTCGAGCACCAGCGCTTCGCCCGGCGCCTGCGCCGGGCTGGCATAGATGCGGGTCTGGTCGAGAGGCCCCTCCAGCAGGCGCTCATGGCTGCGGCACAGCGCGCTGACCAGCGTCTGGGGAGCCTGCCGGACCAGGTCATCGGGGTCGATGGCGGCAATCGCTGCTTTCAGGAACCGCTCCAGGCTCGCCTTGCCCTCCGCTGCCCGCGCGACTTCGTGTGCAAAGCGTTGATCCAGTATTTCGGCCATTCGGGGCTCCTTCGACTCGCTCCCCACTTTAGGCCGGGAAGGTGACGCTTTCCCACCGACTCCTACCGACTTTGGTCTTGGGATAGCAGCACACCATTTCATGAAATCGTCACAATTGGGCAAAGCGTTTCCGGACCAGCCCATCCGTGGGGCGTTTACCTCTTGTTAAACTCTAGTGACGTGGTAGTCTTTAGCGAGGTTCAAACGCAGGTGCATTTATGCCGAAGCTGTCCCAATACGCGTCCTATGCCGCTCTCGCCGCAGCCCTCGTCCTGGGCTTCGTGGTGACGACACATGCGGGGTCTTTCTTCTAGCGTCTTGGTGGTTGCGCCGCACCCTAGTGCAGGCGCGCCGGTTCGATCGGCGTTGCGCCGCCATCGCCCACTTTCGGTCCGGCCCAGAACACCACATACAACAGGTCATGCCCGCTCGCGTCGGTGATTTCGATGGAGCGCGGAGCGTTCATTTCGCCCCCTTCGCCGGCGACACGGTCAATGATCGCGCGCCCCAGCTCGGCGGCCTTTTGTTCGGCGGCGTCGAGGTTGGCGAGATCGCTGCCGGTTTCGTCGCGGATCAGGCCATCATCGGTGCGATAGTGAAAGAAGTAGCGTGGCATCAGACTGTCCCGTGGGCCGGGTGAAACGTCGCAGGGCCGCAAAAGCTGCCGCCTCAATCGTTTCAGTGTGGCACCGGGCAGGGCGTTAGTCGACCCCGTTGAGGCCGGCATAGGCATGGCGATGCCAGAGCAACGGCCGGCGCGACGTATCGGTTTCCGCCTCGATGATGGCGCCGGCAAACAGCACATGGCTGCCGGTTTCCATCGCTCCGATCACCTCGCAATCGAGCACGGTCACGGCGCCGCGCAGATGCGGTTGGCCGGAGGGCCAGGCGTCCCACTTGCCGATGTCGAAGCGCTCGCGCGGGTCCACCTTGCCGGCAAAGGCATCGCCGATGGCCTGCTGGTCATCGGCCAGGGTCGCGAGCGAAAAGCAGCCGGTCTTGGCGATGATGTCGGCCAGCCGGCTGACGATGTCGATCGACACCAGGATCGCCGGCGGCTGCGCGGAAAGCGACAGCACTGACGTCGCGGTGCGCCCGATCCGTTCAGCGCCGCGCTGGGCGGTGACCACATGCACGCTCGACGCGAACCCCGCCATGGCCGCGCGAAATTCCGCGTCGCTCACCGTGGGGTGGCGCAGCGGCCGCATGGCCATGCTGTCGGGAAGATCGAATTCAGGCATAGGCAAAGTCATCGCGTATCGTGGCTTCTCGCGCAAACGGCTTTGCGCGGATTTTTTGAAAAAGACGTCTGGAAAGCGTGAGGCGAGGGCGCTGGATGCCCCCGCCTCGAGCAAAATCAGCCGAGATTGGCTTCGGCAAATTCGTAATTGGCCAGCTTGTCGAGGAAGTTGCTGACATAGTCCGGGCGGCGATTGCGGAAGTCGACATAATAGGAATGCTCCCACACATCGAGGCCCAGCAGCACCTTGCCCTCGCCGGTCGCCAGCGGGTTCGAGCCGTTCGGGGTCTTGGTGGTCTTCAGCTTGCCGTCATCACCCAGCACCAGCCAGGCCCAGCCGGAGCCGAACTGCGTGGTCGCGGCGGTCTTGAAGCTGTCCTTGAACGCGTCGACCGAGCCGAAATCCTCGATGATCTTGGCTTCCAGCCGACCCGGCAGCTTGCCGCCTTCGGGCGACAGGGCCTGCCAGAAATGCACGTGGTTCCAATGCTGCCCGGCATTGTTGAACACCGGCGCCAGATCCGGCTTGCCATTGGCGAAGGCCACGATCTCTTCGAGCGACTTGCCCTGCAGGTCGGCATTCTTGTCCACGAACCCGTTGAGCGCGGTCACATAGGCCTGGTGATGCTTGTCGTGATGCAGCTCGAGCGTTTCCTGGCTCATGCCGCGATCGGCAAGTGCTGCGGCGGAATAGGGCAGGGCGGGAAGGGTGAAGGTCATGATGTCGCTCCTTTCGGGACGGGGTGGACAGGGGAGACCGGATTGTTTAATTTCCAAGTGATGACTTTGAAAACCCTTTCGGCAGATATGTCAAGTTCCGGCTTGGAAAACCTCGCCTGGTCGCCTCGCAACCCGGCGGAGCGCATTCTCATGGCGCTCAAGATGCATGGTGCCTTGTCCTCGGCGGCTTTGGGCGAAAAGCTGGGTACGTCGGGCGAGGCGGCGCGCCAGCAATTGGTGCGCCTGGCCGAGGAGGGCCTGGTTCAGTCGCAAAGCCAGTCCGCTGGCGTTGGCCGCCCCACCCAGCGCTGGAGCCTGACCGAGAGGGCCCAGGCCCGCTTCCCCGATACCCATGCAGCGCTTACCGTGCAGCTGCTCGACATCGTGCGCAGCCAATTGGGCGAAGCCGCGCTTGATCGCATCATCGCCGTGCGCGAGGCCGAAACCCGCCGGGCCTACGAGGCTGCTGTCGCTCCGGCGCCCGATCTGCGCGCCCGCGTGGCTGCCCTCGCCGATTTGCGCTGCCAGGAAGGGTACATGGCCGCCTTCACCGAGCAGGAAGACGGCTCGCTGCTGCTGATCGAAAATCACTGTCCGATCTGCGCGGCCGCAACCGCCTGCCAGGGCTTCTGCCGTGCCGAGCTGGACGTGTTTCGCGCCGTTCTGGGCCCTGATGTGGCGGTGGAGCGGCAGGACCACATCGTCAGCGGCGGTCGCCGCTGCACCTATTCCATTCGAGCGCTCGACAATGTCCCAGCCTGATCGCCCGCAAGTCGGCACCCGTCTCACCCGCATCGGCTGGGAAACCCCTGCGGGCCTCGACGAGGCCCTGATCGGGTCGGTCGTCGCCGCCTTCTACGACGCGGCGCGGCGCGACGACATCGTCGGCCCGGTCTTCAACCGTGTCATCCCTGATGCGGAATGGCCTGCCCATCTCACGAAGATTGCCGATTTCTGGAGCTCCATGCTGCTCGGTACCCGGCGCTACGATGGTCGTCCCATGCCCAAGCATATGGGCATTCCTGAGCTCTCAGACGCCCATTTCATGCGCTGGCTGCGCCTCTTCCGCGAGACCGTCACCGAGCTCTGTCCGCCCGACATCGCCGCGCTGTTCATCGAGCGCTCCGAGCGGATCGGCAATTCCTTCCGCATGAACATCTATATGCGGCGGGGCGACGACATCACCCAAATGGGCCCGCTCAAGCGAGAGGCCGACCCGATCTGGAAACCGGAATAGGCCAGCGCCGGCATCCTTTTGGAAGCATAGGGAAATTTCATCAGTAAAATTTGCATCCAATCCTTCCCCCGGCCGTTCCCGTTCAGCGTCAAGGAATGCGAGAGCGAATGTTGCGGGTGAACAGCGTTGCTGTATCCAGGGAGGGCTGGCGCTTGAGCCAGTCACTGCGAGTTGGATAAGGCACCACGGAGGGGGTCCGACAGGATCTCCGCTATAAGAAAATCAGGCCTGCTTGACGGGTCGGGGCGTGAGCAGTTTAACCACCTGACCGAGCACGTGCGCGTTGCGCTGCGCGTACCTGTCGCGATCATCTCCATTGTCGATGAGGACCGGCAGGTATTCGCCGGTCATTGCGGGCTTCCCGCTCCCTGGGACAGCCTGGGCGAAACGCCCATGTCTCATTCGTTCTGCCAATACGTCGTGCAGCGCGGCGAGGCGCTCGAGGTCACTGATGCCAGTGTCCATGAACTTGTCAGCCGAAATCACGCGATCGCCGATCTGGGCGTCCAGGCCTATCTGGGCGTGCCGATCAGACTGCCGACAGGGGAACTTGTCGGTGCCTTGGCTGCCATCGACACCAGGCCGCGCATCTGGACCCAGCACGATCGCAAGGTGCTCGAAAGCCTCGCTCTTGTCGTCGAGCGCGAGATTTCCGTGGGGGTTTCGGAACTCAAGTACCGTCGCCTCTTCGCCGATATGCAGGAAGGCTATTATGTTGCCCAGGCAGTTCGCGACAACTCTGGAGACGTCGCGGATATCCAGTTCGAAGAGGTCAATCCGGCCTTTGGACAGCTGACCGGGCTGGATGCAGATGCGTTGCTCGGGCTCCAGCTTGGTGAACTCCTGCCCGGTCTGCACGGCGAGATACTTCCCGCCATTCGCGACGTGCTCCGCACCGGCGAGCCTGCATTGCATGTCAACACCCAGGCCGCAGGCGGGCGGTGGTTCGAGAACCGCATCCAGCGGCTGGACGGCGACCGTATTGCATCGGTCTTCACCGACGTAACGCAGCGCAAGCGTGCCGAAGAACAGCAGCACGTCCTGCAAATGGAGATGGCGCACCGCGTCAAGAACATCATGGCGGTGATAAATGCTGTGGTGGCGGCAAGCTTGCGCAATGCAAAGACATTGGAACAGGCACGCGAAATCACCGCCTCTCGCATTCAGGCCTTGGCACGAACGCAAGCCTTGATCACCGGAGGGACGGGCGACACCGATTTCGCGGAAGTGGTTCGGGAGGCCATCGCGCCTCACATCGATGACGATCGCCGGGTGACCATAGACGGACCCACAATTCCGATCTCTGCTCAGCAGGCAATAGGATTGTCTCTGGCCATTTATGAGCTATCGACCAACGCGGCGAAATATGGCGCGCTCAAAACCGGGGATGGCCATATCTCGCTGCGCTGGAGCGTCGGTCCCGATCAGAGCTTTGAGTTTCTCTGGGTGGAAAGCAAAGGACCCCCTGTCACTCTTCCAACCGCCTCAGGCTTCGGCACGAAATTGAATGACAGGATCGTCGCTTCATATTTTGAGGGCACCGGGAAAACGCACTATCACCCCGATGGCGTCCGCTACCAGCTTCGCGGCAAAACCCGCACCGACAGCACCCAGGAGCTGCCGGCCGAAGCCTAGCGTCACCCGCTCATTTCAGCAGGGCAAGCCCCGCCGGCACATCGCGCTCGAATAGCAGCACACCGTCGACGACTGTCAGCCGCGCCTGGTGGATCGCCGTCCGTCGCGCCGCGACATCCGGCGGCCCCTCGGGCTGGCCCAGTTCGTCCCATTCGCAATGGGTGAAATAATACAGCGCGGCATGGTCGCCGTTGACCACGACGTCGGCATGGCGCACGAACCTTTTGTCCATCGGATCGCTGCCCGGCGCCTCGCCGACCAGCCCCTGCCGGGTCCAGTTGATCGTGTCGTCAGAGCGATAGACCGCCTGGCCGCGCCATTCGTCGGTGATCAGCCAGTAATAGCCGCCCATCTCGAAGACGTTCGGGCCCTCGTGCGGCGGCGCATCGGGAGAGCCCGGCAGCACCAGGCCTTCCAGCGTCCAGGTCATCATGTCGGGGCTGGTGGCGCTCCAGGTGCTCGAGCCTTGGCCTTCGTCCTTGTACCAGAGCCGCCACGTCCCATCCGGGCTTCTGAACACGCAAGCGTCGATGCAATTGCTGCTCGAAAGCTTGAGCGGGCCGACGCGCGTCCAGTTTTCGAGATCTGGACTGGTGAAATGCGTGATGGTCCGCGCCACTTTCCAGTGGGTTGGCGTGCCGGTGATATAGCTGAGGAACATGTGATATTGCCCCTCCGCCCAGAGGATTTCCGGCGCCCAATGGGTGTTGAGCCCCTCATCGCCCGGTGCATCCAGCCCTTTCACCGTCCCGCGATAGGTCCAGCTTCCGCCGCCATCCTTGGACACTGCGATCCCGATCGGCGAACCATGGATCCAGCCAAAGCCCGGCTCGTCCATCTGCGCCCGGCGATTGGTGTAGAACATCCACCATTCGTCCGTGCCTTCCTTGCGGACGACCACGGGATCGGCAGCCCCATCCTGGATGGGATCACGATAGATCGGCGCGCTCATGCTGTTTCATACACCCTGACACTGCGGCCATCGGGCCGGTCAACGAGTTTGCCCGGCTTGCCGACCATGTCGTTGGCGAGCTTGACCATTTCCGGCTGCGTTTCCAGCTTGCCCGCGCCGGCATCGTCGGTGGACAGGACCGAGCCCTTGAGCAGGCGCGAATAGGGATGCTCGGGATTGTCGAGCACCGTCCGCGCATCGCCCATTTCCACGATCCGCCCGCGCTGCATGATGATCAGCCGGTTGGAGATGTAATAGGCCGTGGCGAGGTCGTGGGTGATGTAGATCACCGACACGCCCAGATCGTCGCGCAGGCTCTTGAGCAGATTGACGATGCTCATGCGCAGGCTCGCATCCACCATCGATACCGGCTCGTCCGCGATCAGCAGCGGCGGATTGGGGATCAGCGCCCGCGCAATGGCGCAGCGCTGCAATTGCCCGCCGCTCATCTCGTGCGGAAACCGCCCGCGCACTTCCTTGAGACTGAGCCCCACCTTCTGCAGGGCCTCGTCCATCGCCTTGTCGATGACGGCCTTGTCATTGGTATGGAGAAACCGCCGCGCGGTGCTTTCGAGATAGCGTTCGATTTTCTTGAGCGGATTGAAGGCTTCGAACGGGTTCTGGAATACCGGCTGCACATTGCCCATGAACTTGAGCCGTGCCTCGCGCCCGGCATGGCGATCCACCTTTTCACCCCGGAAAAGGATCTCGCCTTCCGTCACATCTTCCAGCCCGAGGATCATCCGCGCCAGCGTCGTCTTGCCGGAACCGGATTCCCCGATAATGGTGAAGATTTCGGGCTTCTCGGCCGACAGCGAGAAACTGGCGTTGGAGACCGCCTCCACCACCTTGCGGCCGAACAGCCCGCCCATGGTGAAGCGCTTGGATACGTCGCGAACGTCTAGCAGCGTGCTCATGCTATCACTCCTGCCGGGGCTGCCGAATTGACCAGGGGCTCAACGTCCTTCCAGCGCCAGCAGGCGCTGCGATGGCCGGGGCCGACCACTTCCATGGGCGGCGCCTCCGTGCGGCACTTGTCCACCGCCAGCGGACAGCGCGGATGGAACCGGCACCCTTTCGGCGGATCGGACAGGTTCGGCGGCCGTCCCTCGAGGGCAGGGCGCTGCTGTGTGTCCCCGATGCGCGGCAGGCTGGCCACGAGATGGGCCGTATAGGGATGCTTGGGCGTGAAAAACATCTGCCGCGTCGGGCCTTCCTCCACCAGCCGCCCGGCATAGATGATCCCCACCCGGTCGGTGACATTGGCATGCACGCTCATGTCATGGGTCACGAACACCACCGAGGAATTCATTTCCTTCTGGATGTCGCGGATGAGGCTCAGAACTTCCTTCTGCACCACGACGTCCAGCGCTGTGGTCGGCTCGTCGGCAATGACGAATTCGGGGTGACACACCGTCGCCAGCCCGATGGTCACGCGCTGGCGCATGCCGCCCGAAAGCTCGTGCGGATAGGCCTTGAGGACGTCTGCCGGCAGTTTCAGCCGCGCCAGATGCTGCACCACGCGGTCCTCGAACGCCTTGCCCGTCAGTCCCATCGGCTTGGAGGCGAAATCGTGAAAGGTCTTGCCGATCCGGCGCACCGGGTTCAAGACGCTCATCGAGCCCTGCATGATGTAGCTGAGATGGCTCCAGCGGACCGATTCGATCTGCTTTTCGGTGGCCGTGGCGATGTCGAGCGGCCCGTTTTTGAAGTTGTACTTCACCGAACCGTCCACGATCCGCAGCGGTGGCCGCATGGCGGCGGCCAGCACCTTGATGAAGCTGGTCTTGCCCGACGAGCTCTCCCCGGCAATGCCGTAGATCTCGCCCTTCTTGATGCTCATGGTGATGCCGTCGACGGCCCGCACTTCGCGGTCCACGCCGAAATAGGCCATCTGGTAATAGGCCTTGAGGCCCTCGACCCTGAGCAGGTCGTCCTGCTGGTTGTCGTGCTTGATATCCTGGGTCATGGATCAGGCTCCCATGCGGCGCAAGCGGCTGCGCGGGTCAATATATTCGTTCATCGAAATGGCCAGCAGGAACAGGCCGAGGAAGGTCATGATGATCAGCACCACCGGTATGGCCAGCCACCACCATATGCCCACCACCATGGCCGAGTGTGAATTGGCCCAGTAGAGCACCGTGCCGATGGTCGGGTTGTTGAGATTGGTGAAGCCCAGCACCGCCAGCGTCACTTCCAGCCCGATCGACCACAGCATGTTGTTCATGAAGGTCGAGAACACGATGGGCATGACATAGGGCAGGTGTTCTTCGAGCAGCACCTTGCGGGTGCTCATGCCGGCAAAGACCGCGTGGCGGGTGAATTCACGATGCTTGAGCCCAAGCGCCACCGAGCGGATGAGGCGCGCATCGAACGGCCAGCCGAAACAGGCCATGATCAGTGCCAGCCGGAAGCTGTCGAGATCGTTGCGCAGCACGAAGTAGAACAGCACCAGGATGGGGAAGATCGGGATCGCCACGAAGATGTCGTTGATGAACATCAGCACGCGGTCGACCCAGCCCCCGATATAGCCCGAGGCAAGGCCGATGGCGATGGAGATCACGCGGCTGATGACGGCCACGGTAATGCCGAAGATCAGGCTGTTCCGGAACGCGGCCGACAGCTGCCAGAACAGGTCCTGGCCGCGCGAATTGGTGCCGAACCAATATTGCATGGACGGCGGCTGGTCGGGTGGCGCCATGTAGATCAGCGTCGGATCGACCGGCGAGAACAGGCTGAGCGCCGCGAAGATGACGACGATGGTGACCAGCACCAGGCCGATGGCGAATTCGATATTGTAGCGAATGAGATCGCGCAGGACGGAAAACATGGCTTACTCCGCACGCACGCGAGGATCGAGAAGGGGATAGAGCAGGTCCACGATGAAGATCGCGGCGGCCACGGCCGTAATCGAGACGGTGGAGACCGCCAGCACCAGCGAATAATCGCCCCAGTTCACCGCGTCGATCAGCAGCGTGCCGATGCCGGGATAGTTGAAGACCTGTTCGGTAATCACGGTGCCCGAGAAGACGCCACCCAGCGCCATGGCCAGAGCCGTCAGCTGGGGCAGGGTGGCGTTGCGGATCACATAGCCGCCCACGATCGTCTTTTTGTCGACGCCTGCCAGTTCGGCATAGGTCACATAGTCCTCGGTCACGACATTGCTGACCAGCGCCCGCATGCCCAGGAACCAGCCGCCGAACCCGACCAGCACCAGCGACACGCCCGGCAGCACGGCATGCTGCAGCACCGAGGAGATGAACGGCCAGGTGAGGCCCGGTCGCACATCCATGGCAAACCCGCCCGATGCCGGGAAGATCGGGATGAAATAGGCGAACACGATCAGAAGGATGAAGGCGACGATGTAATAGGGGATCGGCTGGATGCTCATGGAGAAGATGCCGAACGCCTTGAAGAAGCGATTGTTCGGATTGTAGCCGGCCAGCGCGCCCATGAGATTGCCGATGATGAAGGTGAAGAGGGTCGAGGTGACCAGAAGGCCCAGCGTCCACGGCATGGCGCGCCATACCAGTTCCATGGCCGGCGTCGGGAAGGCCAGCAGCGACGGGCCCAGGTCGCCGCGCACCAGGCGCAGCCAGAAATTGATATATTGCTGCAGGATCGGCTCATTGGTGCCGTACATTTCCGTCAGCGCCTGTCGCGTGGCCTCGATAGCGGCGGGGGGCAGGTTCGATCGGCCGGACAGGCGCCCGAGCACCTGTTCTACCGGATCGATCGGCGACAGATGGGTCACGATAAAGGTTGCGGAGATCCCGCAAAAGATGACGGCGAGCAATTGCAGCAAACGCTTGCCCACAAACCACAGATAACCCCGCATCAGAGCTCCTAGCGCGCGTCTCTCTCGTTTGGGGCCCGGCGAGAGAATGAACCGGTCAAGGCGCGTCTGCGGCGACAGGAATGGCCGCGCTCCGCCTTGTGTCTGCTTCCCCGGGAGGAGCGTGAGCTCCGCACGCGACTTGGGCGGGGGGCAGGCATGAATATGGTCTCCAAGCGGCCCGGCCCGTGGGCCGGACCGCCAGGGAGGAGAGGTTTAGCTTTCCACAGGCGTGATCTGGGTGAAGATGAAGCGGCCATTCGACCAGTTCGTCACCGGGTTCGCATACGGGTTGTTGATGCTGGGCCAGCCCGTCCAGTAGCGGTTCGACTGCACCGAGAACACGTTGTAGGACATGATCGGAATGTTCGGCATCTCCTCGAGATGCAGCTTCACGAATTCATGGCCATATTCGATGCCCACCGGGTCGTTGAAGTCGCTCGCGCGGACCTTCTCGATGATCTCGTCAAGCCGCGGATCTTCCCAGCGCATCCAGTTGCGGTCCGGCTGGGACTCGCCCAGCGGCCGGATATATTCCGAATGGTAGCTGTCGAGGAAGAAGCTGAGGTCGGGGTGACCGCCCCACGATTCCACGGCCCAGGAGATGTTGACGTCGTAATTGCCGACGCGCTGGCGATCCCAGGTATCCGAAGCCGCTTCCAGCTCGGCGCCGATGCCGTTCTGCGACCACAGCTGGGCGATGATCGAGCCCAGGCGGTTGACGACGCCATCGGTGGGCACCATGACGCTGAAGCGGAACGGCTGGCCGTCCGGCATCATCCACTGGTTGCCGTTCTTGGTGAAGCCTGCCGAGGTGAGCAGTTCTTCCGCCGCCTGGATATCCTGCTTCCACCAGCCATAGCCGAAGGCGTTGCGGATATCGGTTTCGTCCGTCGGCGCATCGGGGAACTGGCCACGCACCATGTCCGCGATCTGGATACCCACGTCGGGATCGTATGGCTTGATGGTCCGCGAGCCGGTGTCGATCTCGTAATTGGTGAGGAATTCCTGCAGCGGCGCATGGTAGTCGCGCGGATGCGTACCGGTGGGCGGAACCGAGATGGCCGAGAGCGTCGCCGCACCGCGATAGGACGCCATCGACATGGCGCGGGCATCGAGCATGAGGGCGAGAGCCCAGCGCACGCGCTTGTCTTCGAACAGCGGCTTCTTGAGATTGAAGATAGCCATGACGAGCGTCGGATCGGGATGGGCATAGGGGAAGCCCGGGAACCAGCCGGTGACCTGCGGGTCCTGCTGCAGGACCGAGAATGTCGCTTCGGGCGACAGGTCGTGCACCATGTCCAGATTGCCGTTGCGCATTTCGATGAGGCGCGCATCGGGCGAGATATTGTTGCGGTAGATGATGAATTTCGGCTTGGGTTCGCCGATCATGCCCAGGGCGGTGCGCTGCCAGTCCTCGCGGCGCTGCCAGATATACCAGGTGCCGTTGGGGTCGAAGGAGTGAAGCGTATAGGGCCCAAGGCTGACCGGGGGGTCGTTGTTGAAAGCCAGGATGTCTTCGACATTCTCGAAATGGGCCTTGGACATGATCCAGGCGCCGCCCCAGCGGATGGCGAACAGCGTGTGGAAGCGGGAATTGGGGCCCTTGAGCGTGAAGCGGACGGTGTAGGGATCGACAGCTTCGACCGTTTCGACCTGGGCATTATAGGCGCCGTTCTGAGCGAGACCCGGCGTTGCCTTGTGCTTTTCGACCGTGAAGACCACGTCGTCCGCGGTGAACTCGTTGCCGTCGCTCCAGTAGATTCCCTGCTTGAGCTTCACGGTCATTTCCGTGAAGTCCTCGTTATACTGCCAGAGGTCATCGGCGAGAGAATTGTAGATGGCGTTCTCGCTGGCGCCCTCGATGCCGGCATTGGGATCGATGAACCAGAACGTATCGGTGGTCAGGTTATGCAGGCCGTTCGACAGGCCGGCGCCCGAGCCGATAACCCAGTTATTGAACCAGGCCGGATTGCGGATCACGCCTTCCGGATTGTGAATGATGAGTGTCTCGTTACGCGGAAACTGTGCCAGGTCTGGCGCTGTTCCGGCGTCCTGCGCCATGGCGAGGCCGTTGCCGGCTGCCATGATGGCGCCGACGGCACTGGTGCCAATCAGGAAACTGCGTCTATCCATCGATGTCCTCCCATTGATGAGCTCTGCGCTCAATCTTGCGGTGCTTATGCCCCGCGATAAGTCATACTTAACCACCCAATACCCGGTGTCAATGTGCTTTATGATGTAAATCCAATAACATGATATGAAATGCAGAAGGGCACATCCTCGCGGATGTGCCCTTTTTGCCCATCAGGCGAAGGTCAGCGATAACAGTCTGTTAACGTGTGGCGCCTTGATGAGACGTCGGTGTCACAGTTTGACGCGAACCATCTGGTAGGAATAGGGGGGGGCGGTCACGGTGAGTTTACCCTCGGCGATTTTTGCGCCCTCACCCTTTCGCGGCGCCACTTCGTCCTGCTTGCCGGCCGTGTTGACGGCCTTGAGATCCGGATGGGTCATGACCTGGTGGTCGATGATTGTGCCGCCGGCAAAGCCCTGCAGGCTGACTTCGGTCTCGATGCTCTCGCTGGTATGGCGATTGACGAGGAAGAAGCTCAGCGTGCCGTCCTCTTCGTTGTGGACGCCCGAAACGTCGACGAACGGGGTGTCTGCGGCATGAGTCGTTTCGTATCCCGGGGAGCTGGTGATCAGCTGCAAGGCCGTGCCGCGGCCGAAAACCGATGCGAAATAGTAGGGGTAATAGATGGTCTGCGCCCAGGCTGGGCCGCCCTTTTCCGTCATGATCGGGGCGATGACGTTCACCAGCTGGGCGATACAGGCAATCTTCACCACGTCGGAGCGGCGGATGAAGGTGTTGAGGATCAGCCCCACCATCAGCACGTCTTCGAAATTATAGATGTCCTCGAGCAGGCCAGGGGCATGCGGCCAGCCACTATTGCCATCGAGGATCTCGCGATCCTTCTTGTTGGAATGGTACCAGACATTCCATTCGTCGAAGGAAATGTAGATATCCTTCTTGGACTTCTTCTTGGCCTTTACCTGCTTGATCGTCGCGGCAACGGTCTCGATGTAGCGATCGAGCTTGTGGCTGAGGCCCAGGTAATTGGGTGTATTGTCGTCGCGATTGGCGAAATACATATGGAGGCTGATGTGGTCGACATGTTCGTAGGTATGCTCGAGCACGATCCGTTCCCAGTCAGGGAAGCTGGGCATGTCCATATGTGATGAACCGCAGACGATCAGCTCGAGCGACTTGTCGAACATGCGCATGGCGCGGGCCGTGTTGGCGGCGAGCTTGCCATATTCGTCGGCATCCTTGTGGCCAACCTGCCAGGGGCCGTCCATCTCGTTGCCCAGGCACCACATCTTCACATTCCACGGCTCTTTGCGGCCGTTCTTGATGCGCAGGTCGCTCCAGTAGGAGCCGCCCGGATGATTGACATATTCGAGAAAATTGCGGGCATCGTCGACGCCGCGCGAACCCAGGTTGACCGCCAGCATCATCTCGGTGCCCACAGTGGCGCACCAATCGGCGAACTCGTGGATGCCCACGGCATTGCTCTCGGACGTGTGCCAGGCAAGATCCAGGCGGGTCGGGCGCTCCTCACGCGGGCCGATGCCGTCTTCCCAGTTATAGGCCGAAACGAAATTGCCCCCGGGGTAGCGCACCACCGGTACATTGAGCTTTTTGACCAGCTCGACGACGTCGCCGCGCATTCCGTCCTTGTCCGCGCTTGGATGATCGGGCTCGTAAATGCCCTCATACACCGCACGGCCCAGATGCTCGAGAAACGCCCCGTAGACACGGTCGTCGATTTGGGAAATCGTATAGTCCTTATTCGCGATAACGGTCGCCTTCACCGCGTCCTCCACTAATTCCGTTTTTCTGATTTGTATCAGTTAACGTGTTTTAGCGGCGCCCTCGGAGACGCGCAAGGCCTTATTGTATGATTTTTGAGCAGGCTGCTCCATATCGCCTCAAGAGGCGGTTTCCAGCCGCAGAATGATGTCCTGATCGTAATTTCCAAAGCCGCGGCCGAAAATATTGATGCCGCCCGGATGCTTGGCGTCATCCTTGACCGCGATCCGCAGGCGGATCGAGTGGTGGTTGGCCAGGTCCAGATCAGCCAGCGAAACTGGCGAGATTTTCATCCCGTCCACATAGGTGCCGTCATTGGTGACGCGCCAGCTCTTGAGCTTTCCATACTGGCTGCCCTTGAGCTTCCACCAATCAGGCGTATAGACGCCGCGCTTGTCCCCGTAATCGCCAGTCGACATCCAGGTGCCGATTTCTGTGCCATTGACCGAAAGCGTAATGTCGCTGGGCCAATCCGCCGAGGTCCCAGGCACCTCCGAGCTCAGTTCCAACGCGAATTCCATGGTCTCTATAGTGTTCTGCGCCAGCTTGGCATTGTTGGGGAACTGGTATTCGAGAAATCCGCGAGTGAACCAGATCAGCCCCGCCTTCATCCGGTCGGGGTCGAGGAACGTGTTGGGCACATCCAGCAGGCCGATGATCCCGTCGACCGAGCAAAGCCCGCACGGCGCCGAAACCTCGCAACTGGTATAAAGCCCCAGGGGCATCGCCACCTCGATGGTGTTGGACCGCAGCGGCTTGATGTCTTCCTTGAACATCACCAGCACTTCGTCGAACGTGGAGTGGCAAATCTTCTGGTTGCCCTTGCGCGCCTTCTGGGTTTCGGTCCGGATCAGGCCCGCGCCTTCAAGGATCTGCAAGTTTGTAGACACGGTCGACTGCGGCAGGCCGAGCCGCTCGGCAATGTCATTGCCATTGAGCGGCCCTTCCGTATGAAGCAGCTTGAGCATTTTAACGCGGATGGCAGACGCAAGGCCCTTGAGGACCTCGAGCCCCTCCTCGGGGTCGATGACCAGAAAATTACGGCTCATGGATTGGTACACAAAGACATTTAGCGGTTCCGGATTGTGTATCACGAAACCTGAACCAATCAACCCTGGCCCGTTCAGCCATAAAATCCCCTAGAGTCTCAGCCCGCTTTCATCGAAGGCCAGCGTCATTCCCGGTTCGATGGACACCGTGATTGGCGCGCCATCAGGAATTCGGGAATGCCCCTTTTGCTGGATCGTTACCTTGCTTTCGCCGTCTCGTCCGGTGGCATAGATAAAGGAAACGCCGCCCAATTGCTCGACAACCTGCGCCTTCGCCGTGAGGGTAGCGCCTCCAAGCGTCGCATCGGCAAAATGCTCAGGGCGAATGCCGACACTAACCTTTTGGCCCACGGCGCCGTTCTGACCGCGACGTGTGACGGACAGGGCATCACCCTCGAACTGATCCAGCGCCACGGTCATCTCCTGCCCGTTGATGGCCGTGATCTTTCCGGCAAGAAAGTTCATCCGGGGAGAACCGATAAAGCCAGCCACGAACAGGTTGTCCGGATTATCGTAGAGTTCGATCGGACTGCCCTGTTGCTCGATGCGGCCCGCACGCAGCACGACGATGCGGTCGGCCAGCGTCATGGCTTCGACCTGGTCATGGGTCACATACACCATCGTCGCGCCAAGCTGTTGATGAAGCTTGGCAATCTCGATGCGCATCTGCACGCGTAACTCGGCGTCAAGGTTGGACAGAGGTTCGTCGAAAAGGAATGCCTTGGGTTGGCGGACGATGGCACGGCCGATCGCGACGCGCTGCCGTTGTCCGCCGGAGAGCTGCCGGGGCTTGCGCTCGAGCAGTTCGGTCAGCTCCAGGATGCGCGCCGCCTCCATCACGCGAGCGGCAACCTGATCGCGCGGCATGCCGCCCATGCGCAGGCCAAAGCCAAGGTTTTGCTCAACGCTCATATGCGGATAGAGAGCGTAGGACTGAAACACCATAGCGACGCCCCGCTCGGATGGGTCGTAATCAGTCACGTCCTCCCCACCGATCAGAACCTGGCCCGAACTAGGCTCCTCGAGCCCGGAAATCGTCCGCAGCAATGTGGACTTTCCGCAGCCGGACGGTCCGACGAAGACCACGAATTCCCCGTTGCCGATGTCCAGGTCAATGTCATGGATAACCTGCACCGCCCCGAAATTCTTGTTGATGCCTCGCAACTTCAGATCTGCCATCGTCTCCTCCTTGCCGATGGTTGACGTTCAGCGCGACGCCCAGAGGGCGCCGCGTTCGAATATGGTGCGCATTTGCGGCACCGCGAATTCGTCGGCGACGTGACCGAGAGACGAGTAAAAAACGCGCCCCTTGCCAAAGCGCCGCTTCCACACCACGGGCATCACGACGCCCTCGATCTCGTCGAAATATTCGCCGCTGAACGTAGTTGTCGCCAGCACGTCGACACTCGGATCGAAGTGCATGTAGTACTGCTCAGAGCGATAGGGGAAATCACCAATTCCGGCGACGATCGGATCGTCCGAGGTGATCTTCACATCGTAGTCGATGATGTTGCCCGGATGCGCGACCCATTGGCCGCCCGTCATGAACTGGTAATCGGGTTCGTTGCGGAAGCTATCGCACATGAGGCCGTGAAATCCGGCAAGGCCCGTGCCTGCCCGAATAGCGGCAAGAAGGTTGGTCAATTCCTCCTTCTCGATGCGAGACATGGTAATTGCCGGTACGATCAGGTCGTAGGCGCCAAGTTTTTCGTCCGCGAACGCTTCGGTGGTCGGCTCGATATCGACCGAAAAGTCGTGCCTTTCCAGCATGTCGGCCACGATGCGCGCACTTTGTTCGGGCGTATGGCCGTCCCATCCTCCCCACACGATCAGGGCTGTCTTGGTCATGGGCAATTCCTCCTAATATGCCGGTGTCCAGGGCGCGCTATAGATGTCGCGCAACATCAGGGCGGCAGCGCCGCGGGCCCAAAGCTGGTCGTCCAGGGTGTGGAAGATTAGCTCGGTGCTAGCAAAATGTGCCCTGAAAGAATGTGCGGCGGCCGCGGCCTTGAGGCCTGGCGCAATGAGCTCGCAATAGCGGGCTGATTCCATCGCGATGATGAGTTTTTCCGGGTTGATCAGATTGATGATGTGCGAAATCGCGATACCGAGCTTCTTGCCTTGTTCATCAATGAGGCGCCTGGCGTTTTCGTCGCCCGCATCCGCCGCTGAAGCCAGTGCAGCCGGCATGTCCGTGCGGGCGAGGGGCTGGGTCAGGAAGTCAGGTCCCAAGGCAGACGCAGCTTGGGTGCGAAGCGCGGAATGGCTGATATAGGCATTGAGGCACCCCTTCTGCCCGCAATCGCACGCGAGGCCTTCGATCTCCACTTTGACGTGACCAAAAGTCGGGCCCAATGTGCTCGCGCCGCGATGCAGATCTGCCTCCAGCCACAGACCCAGGCTCGCAGTCTGGTCCAGGGCAACCACGGCAAAGGTTTTTTCACTCTGTGCATAGCCGAACCAGCTTTCCGCTAGCGCAAGGAGATTGGCCGGCTTTTCCAGCTTGACGGGCAGTCCCGTTCGCTCTGACAGCAGTGTGCCGATCGGGATTTCCCGCTCGCCGAAGACAGAACTCGAATAGCTTTTGCCCGAGCGAGGATCGACAAGGCCCGGCACACCTATGCCGATGCCTTTGATGCGTTTGTGATCTACACCACTGCCGGCGACGCATTCCCCCATCGCATCCTCTAAAAGGTCCACGATGACTTCCGCAGGTTGCCGAGACATGCGGATCGGCAATTGTAACGAGGATACGACCTCGCCGCGGAAGTCGACCAGGGTAACGGTGGTGAGCAGCTCGGAGATCTTGACGCCCAGCACATAGGCGGCGTCCTGCACAAGGCCGAGAAGCACGCGAGGGCGGCCGCGTGAGCTGTCACCGTTGATCGGCGTGTGGATGGCTTGGATCAGCCCCTCTTCGATGAGTGCGCCGGTAATGGCGGAAACGGTTGTGCCGCTAAGCAGGGTGCGTTCGGAAATCTCGACGCGCGAAATCTGTCCATGGCACCGGATGGTTTCCAGCACATGGTACTTGTTGATTTCCCGCATCAGCAGCGGATCGGCAACCTTGACGCCCAACGCTTCGATTCCTCCTTGAACGGCTGTGCCGTTATTTAATTTAGTGCCCTGATCAAATCCAGCGCTTCTTCGTCAAATTGCCTGATGCGATGTCGGCCACAAAAAATAAAATCAATAATTTCAGATATATAAAATCCAGAATAGGCCAGGCATTTTGCATTTCAAAAAGTGAGGTACGTCACTCTTGCTTATTTAATACGGGATGCGTAAAAAGTAGCAAGTGGTGACGGTCGGAAAACGATGCGCCGCTGCGGCCTGGGAGGACCCCGCGATCCGGTGGTTGTGGGCCGCATGAGGACAGGAGGATTAAATGAAGCGAATTGCGCTTGCCGCAACGCTCAGTCTGGCTGCGCTTTTGCCCGCGCAGGCGCAGACTGTGGTCAGGCATCTGCACATCACGTCCATCCCGGCAGAAGTGGAATTGATGAATTCCATCGCCGCCGACTTTATGGCGCAAAACCCCGACATCGTGGTCGAGCTGCCCTTCCTTGAGAACGAGGCGTTCAAGGCTAAGCTGACGACCCTTCTGCAGTCTGCAGACGCGCCCGATGTCTTTCATACCTGGGGCGGCGGCGTCTTTTACGAACAAGCCAAGGCCGGCTTTCTGCGTCCAGTCGAGGATGTCCTGAGCGAAGAAGCCAAGGAAGCGGTTGGTTCAGCAGGTATTTCCGCCTTCACGGCAGAAGACGGGCACCTCTATGGCGTAGCCCGCGACGTGGCGGAAGTCGTGCTCTGGTACAACAAGGACCTGTTCGAGCAGGCCGGCGTCGATCCGGCCAGCATGGAAACCTGGGACGGTTTCCTGGCGGGCGTGCAGGCCTTCAAGGATGCTGGCATTACCCCGATTGCGCTCGGCGCCAAAGACAAGTGGCCGGCCCACTTCTGGTGGTCAAAGCTCGTCGTGCGGTTGGCGGGCCAGGACGGTTTCCAGGCGGCTGCGCGCGGTGAAGGCGATGGCTTTGCTGGGGAAGATTTCGTTAAGGCCGGCGACTATTTCCTCGAATTGGCTGCAATGGAGCCATGGCAGCAAGGCTATCTCGCTGCCGGCTATGGCGATGCGTCAGGCCTGTTCGGCGACGGCAAGGCGGCGATGCACCTGATGGGCGACTGGGACTATGGCGCTATGAAGGATAATTCTGCCAACAAGGAAGGCATTCCCGATGAAAGCCTTGGCATTCTGCCATTCCCCACGATCGAAGGCGGAAAGGGCGATCCCACCGATACCCTTGGCGGGCTGGGCGGCGTGCTGTTCAGCAAGAATGCCTCCGACGCCGCTGTGCGCTGGGTGGAGTTCTTCAACAACCAGGAGAACCAGGCGAAATACGCAAAGGATGCGTATTATATTCCCATCTCGAAGGGGGCCGCCGACGTCATGACCAATCCCTTTAAGGTGCAGATCGCCCGCAATATCGGCAATGCGCACTGGCATGCACTGTTCTTCGATCAGGCTTTAGGTCCCAATGTAGGTGGCGTGGTCAATGACGTGTCCGCGGAGTTGGCTGGTAATTCGATCAGTGCCGAAGAGGCTGCAGAGCTGATCAAGGAAGCCGTGGACGACTCCCTCTAGGAGCCGGCTACCAACCGGCAGGCGGTGTTCCCTTCTGCCTGCCGGATCCCAGCAACCATCTTGCGGTGATTAGCGCCGCAGTGTTCCGAAGGCAGGCCGCCAACGAGCGCGCCGACGGATATCGGGGGCCAATATGACATCTATCGTCACCGGAGCCAGTGCTGGCTCTGCCTTGAGCGGTCGACGGCGGCGACTCGCCGAGCGCAAGAGCCTGGTGCCGCTGCTCCTGTTCCTGCCGCCGGCGGTGCTGCTGTTCACAGTCTTCGTCGCTCTGCCCATGGTGGACGCAGCTACGTTTTCCTTCTTCAAATGGAACGGCTACGGCCCAATCACCGACTTTGTCGGCTTCAAAAATTACGAGGACGTGCTGACGCACCGAAATTTCGGTACGGCCGTTCGCAACAGCCTCATCGCGGTTGCTGTCTCCCTCGCCATCCAATTGCCCCTCGCCATGTGGTGCGCCATCGCCTTGTCCGAGCGCGGTGTGAGCATCAATGTCATGCGCACGATCTTCTTCCTTCCGTTCATGCTCGCGGAAGTCGCAGCCGGCCTGATCTGGAAGTTTGTTTATGACGGCAATTATGGCCTGCTACCGGCCATCGGCGGGGCGATAGGCGTCGAGATGCCTTTCGTGCTCGGCGACCGCACCTGGGTGATCCCTGCGATCATGCTGGTCATCACCTGGAAATATTTCGGCTTCCACATGATGATCTATATCGCCGGCCTTCAATCCATTCCCGGCGAGGTTATCGAGGCCGCGCGGCTGGACGGTGTCAAGAAATGGCAGATCGTGCGCCATATCCAGATCCCCATGGTCCGGTCGGCGCTGGTCATTTCAGTGTTCTTCTCCATAACGGGCGCCTTGCAGCTCTTTGATCTGATCATCCCGTTGTCCAATGGCGGCCCATCGCACTCCAGCCACACCATCGTCACCTTCCTCTATCAGTTCGGCATCCTGCGCATGAACCTGGGTTTCGGAGGTGCGGTCAGCGTTCTGCTGTTCATCGCCTGCGTGGTCGTGGCGCTGGCCTATCGTCGCATTCTCTTTCGGGTGGAGCACAATTGATGGCCGCCGCTTCCAAGAAACGCCGTCCCGCCGTCTCGCCCGTCCAGTGGGCAAGCCTTGTTCTTGTGGCGATTTTCGTAATCGTACCGTTCTATACGACCGCTCTCGGCGGCTTCAAAGAGATCGGCGAATTGCGGGTGAACCCGTTTGGCTTCCCGCAGAGCTGGGATCCGATTCGATTCATCGAAATCCTGGGTGGCCCTAGATACTTCTCCTCGCTGATGAACTCGTTCCTTATCGCGGCGGGCACTGTCGTCCTGTCCACGCTGGTCGCCTCGATGACCGCCTTTGCCTTGGCTCATATCAAGTTCTTCGGCAGCCGCTTCCTGATGGGCTATCTGATGCTGGGACTGCTTTTCCCGTCCGCGACCGGCATTCTGCCGCTGTTCATCAAAATGCGCGATCTGGGGATGCTCGACAGCCACTGGGGCATCATTATCGTCCAGGTCGCGTTCAGCGTGTCCTTTGCCGTTCTGCTGTTCCATAACTTCTTCAAGGAGCTGCCGAAGGAACTGGTCGATGCAGCGCGCATGGATAATTGCGGTTATATCCGTATCTATTGGTACGTCACCTTGCCGTTGTGCCTGCCGATCATTGCAACGGTCGGCGTCTTCAATTTCGTCGGCAGTTGGAACAGCTTCCTCCTGCCTCTTATCGTGCTGAATTCGGAGGCCAAATACACCTGGCCGCTCGGCATCATGCAGTTCCAGGGACAATATGGCTCGGATTGGCCGCGCATCCTGGCCTATCTGACCCTGTCGATCCTGCCTGCCATTGCATTCTTTCTTGCGGCGCAACGCTTCGTCATCTCCGGCCTCACCGGTGGTGCGGTCAAGGGGTGACCATGTGATCACATTGTTGCCCTCACATTGGCCAAGGCCGTCCTTGACGGCCTAGGCGTTCTGCCCATTTCGGACTCTGAAAACAGGGAGTGCAACTAAAGCCTAGCTGTTCACTCACGATCTTTCCTGCTCTGCAAACCGTTCGCCTGGGGAGGCGATTACAGGAGAGATCGAATGTCCGACGAGAAGGCGCAAAGCCTGAAAGAAGCCGCGCTGCATTTCCATGAATTCCCGCGCCCCGGGAAGCTGGAGATCACGCCGATCAAACCGCTGGCCAATACTCGCGACCTGTCGCTTGCCTATTCTCCCGGCGTCGCCACGCCTTGTGAGGAAATAGCCGCCAATCCGGCCGACGCCTATCGCTATACCTCCAAGGGCAATCTCGTCGCGGTTATCTCCAACGGCACGGCTGTGCTGGGCCTGGGCAATATCGGCGCACTCGCCAGCAAGCCGGTCATGGAAGGCAAGGCGGTCCTCTTCAAGAAATTTGCCGGCATCGATTCCATCGACATCGAGGTCAACGAGCAGGACCCCAAGAAATTCATCGAGATCGTCGCCCCGCTCGAGCCGACCTTCGGTGGCATCAATCTCGAAGACATCAAGGCGCCAGAATGCTTCGAGATTGAAGAAGTCCTGCGCGAGCGCATGAACATCCCGGTCTTTCATGACGACCAGCACGGCACTGCCATCATCGTCGCCGCCGCTGTGATCAACGCCATGCGCCTCGTCGGCAAGGACATTTCCAAGGTCAAGATCTGCACATCCGGGGCAGGGGCCGCGGCCATCGCCTGCATGAACATGCTGATCGCGGTGGGCGCCAAGCGCGAAAACATCTGGATCGCCGACTCAAAGGGCCTCGTCACCAAAAAGCGCGACAATTCGGTCGACCGTTGGCGCGGCGCCTTTGCGCAGGATACCGACAAGACAGAGCTTGCCGAGGTCATGGACGGCGCCGACATCTATGTTGGCCTGTCCAAGGCCGGGGCGCTAAAGCCCGAAATGATGAAGAACATGGCCCCCAATCCGCTGATCCTGGGTCTCTCCAATCCCGTTCCCGAAATCATGCCGGAACTGGCCAAGCAAGCGCGCCCCGATGCGCTGGTCTGTACGGGTCGCTCGGACTATCCCAATCAGGTCAACAACGTTCTCTGCTTCCCCTTTCTCTTCCGCGGCGCGCTCGATTGCGGCGCCACCATTATCAACGAAGAGATGAAGGCCGCCGCTGCCCATGCCATCGCCAGGCTTGCGCATGAGCCGGGCCTCGAAGCCACCGCTCATGGCGTCCCCGCCATCTTTGGACCAGATTATCTCATCCCCAACCCCTTCGATCAGCGCCTGATCCTGCGCATTGCCCCGGCCGTCGCCAAGGCGGCGATGGATTCCGGTGTCGCCGCTCGCCCCATCGCCGATTTCGATGCCTATCGCGACCAGCTCCGCCGCTTTGTCTTCCGGTCGGGCATGGTCATGAAGCCGATGATCGAGCGCGCCCAGGCCGCCGGAAAACGCATCGCCTTTGCCGAGGGTGAAGATGAGCGGGTACTCCGCGCCGCCCAGGTCATTCTCGAAGACGGTATCGGCAAGCCGATCCTGATCGGGCGGCCCTCGGTGATTGAATCAAGGTTGGAGCGTTTCGGCCTAACCATCCGTCCTGGCAGCGATTTCGAGATCATCAACCCCGAAGACGATCCTCGTTACCGCGACTATGTCGCTGAATTTCATGCCTTGGTCGGCCGCAAGGGCGTCACGCCCGATACCGCCCGCACTATCGTGCGCACCAATACTACGGTCATTGGTGCGCTCGCGGTGCGACGCGGTGAGGCAGATGCCCTGATCTGCGGCTTGCAGGGGCGCTTTATCAAGCATGCTCGGGACATTCATTCCATCATCGGCCTTGCGGACAATGCCAGCCAGCTCTCGGCGCTCTCGATGCTGCTACTCAATCGGGGCGTGTTCTTCCTGGCGGACACATATGCCAATATCGATCCGAGCGTGGACGAACTCGTCTCGATCACACTGCAGGCTCGCGACCATCTCAAGCGCTTCAACATAGATGCCAGGGCCGCATTGCTGAGCTATTCGAACTTCGGTTCTCGCGATGGCGACACCTCCGTAAAAATGCGCGCTGTCTATGAGCGGCTGAAGGCCGTGGCGCCCGATCTCGTGGTCGAAGGCGAGATGCAGGGCGATCTGGCGGTCAATGCGGAACTGCGGTCGCGCTATATTCCCGACTCGGTCCTTTCGGGCGAAGCCAACCTGCTTGTCTTCCCCAATCTCGAGTCTGCAAATCTCTCGATGACCCTGCTCAAGGAGCTCAATAACGGGTTGCACATCGGCCCCATCCTGATGGGGACGCGCCAACCGGCACATATCGTCGCCCCGACGGTGACCTCCAGAGGGTTGGTCAATATGGCAGCGATTGCCGCTACGGAAGCAGCAGGTTAGGCGGCTTCTTCGCTTTTTGCCGGATGTTTCCCGCCTGCCTGGAAATGATCCCTTGGGCCAAGGAAGAAGGATTGGAGACGCTGGGGACTGGTCACACCTCAGCGCGCTCCGTTAAGGTCGTCGACAACCGCTTCGGGGAGAGGAGCGGACCAGGAGGAAAAGCCCATGACGTTCCGTGCCCTGCTGACTGAAAAGGCCGATGACGGCAGCGTTTCTTCGTCTGTGCAGCAGCTCGACGAAGGGCGCCTGCCTGAGGGCAATGTAACGGTCGACATCGATTGGGCCGGACTCAACTACAAGGATGGATTGGCCCTGACTGGAAAGGGCGGGCTGGTGCGCGCCTATCCGCATGTTGCCGGCATCGATTTTGCGGGGCGCGTGCGGGAAAGCAGCGATGACCGCTATCGCCCTGGCGATGGCGTGGTTTTGACCGGCTGGCGGGTCGGCGAAACCCATTGGGGTGGATATGCGCAAAGAGCCCGGGTCCTGGGCGATTGGCTTGTCCCGCTCACAGAAGGATTATCCACTCGCCAGACAATGGTCATCGGAACAGCCGGCCTCACCGCAATGCTGGCGATCAATCGGCTTGAAGCCCTTGGCATGACACCGGACGGAGGCGAGTTGCTCGTTACCGGCGCCGCCGGCGGCGTCGGCTCCATCGCAGTGGCGCTGGCCCACCGGCTCGGCTATTCGGTCACGGCACTTTCAGGGCGGCCGCAACATGCCCAGATGCTGAGAGCACTCGGTGCATCGACCATTCTCGACCGCACTGATTTTATGGCTCAGCCAGACAAACCCCTGGAAACCGCGCGCTTCGCAGCTGCCATCGATTGCGTGGGCGGAGATATTCTTTCCAAGCTGCTTCGCCAGATTGCCTATGGCGGTTCGGTGGCAGCTCTCGGCAATGCAGCCGGCATCGGCCTCAATACCAATGTCCTGCCTTTCCTGCTGCGCGGGGTGAACCTGCTCGGCATCGATAGCGTCATGCAGCCCTTTGAGTCCCGCGTCGCTGCATGGACTCGCCTCGCCGGACTGTTCGACTTTGCGGCTTATGAAGGCAATGTCGAGGTGATCGGCCTCGAGCAGTTGCATGATAAGGCCATGGATATTCTGGCTGGCAAGGTCCATGGCCGTGTCATCGTCGACCCATCACGCTGATGACGCCCTTCACTTTCTGTCTCAGTGACAGGACGGTGACAGGCAAGCCTGCATAAGCTCCCCGTACGGACGCAATGACGTTCGACTTGTTTGGGAGGAATTATGAACAAGCTGCTTCTTGCGGCGCTGGTTTCCGGCGCCCTTTCGGTGTCGGCCTACGCGGCCGACTACAATATCATCGCGCCAGCAGCACCGGGTGGTGGCTGGGACCAGACGGCCCGCACGATGCAGGAGGCCCTGGTTTCGAGCGGTGTGTCCTCCAACGTGCAGGTGGTCAATGTTCCCGGCGCCGGTGGGACCATCGGTCTGGCCCAGTTCGCCACCCAGGAATCGGGCAACCCCAATGCCCTGATCGTCGGCGGCTACGTCATGGTCGGCGCGATCCTGACCAACGCGTCCCCCGTAACCTTGGAACAGGTGACCCCGATTGCACGCCTCACCGGCGAAGCCGTGGCGATTGTCGTTCCGGCTGCATCCGATATCCAGACGCTCGATGATCTTGTCGCCAAGCTGAAGGAAAACACCGGCGCCGTATCCTGGGCCGGCGGGTCAGCTGGTGGTGTCGATCACATCACGGCAGGCCTTATCGCTAAAACAATCGGGGCTGATCCGACGCAGGTCAACTACATCGCCTATTCCGGCGGTGGTGAGGCCCTTGCCGCCGTACTTGGCGGCCAGGTGACGGTCGGCATTTCGGGCATCAGCGAATTTGCGTCCCAGATCGAGGCCGGCGATCTCCGCCTGATCGCGGTTTCGTCCGAAGACCGCGTGCCGGGCGTTGATGGCCCCACCCTCAAGGAAGCCGGCGTCGATCTGGCTGTTCAGAACTGGCGCATGGTTGCCGCCGCTCCGGGCATCTCCGACGAGCAGAAGGTTGCCATTACAGCCGACATCCAGACAATGGTTCAGTCCGACGCCTGGCAGGCTGCTCTCGAAAGCCGCGGCTGGGTCGACACCTACCTTGATGGCGAAGCCTTCGATGCGCAGCTTGCTGCCGACATCGCCGCGACCGAGACCATCCTGAAAGACATCGGCCTGGTCCAATGACAACAGGCTCCTCCAGGCCCGAGCGCCGCCCCGATGGGGCGGCGCTCGTCATCGCGGCCATATTGGCAGGGTTGGCCATAATCATCTTCTGGCAGACCAGCCAGATGCGCGTACCCCCCATCCAGCAGCGTGTGGGGCCAACGGTCTTCCCCTATGTGATTGCCTCAGGCCTGCTCCTGCTGTCGATCGGCACCATCGTCTCGGCCCTGCGCAACGGGTTTCCCGAACGCAGCAAGGACGATTACCGCCCGATTTTCTGGATCGTCGGTGGCCTTGTCGGTCAGATCCTTCTGCTGTCGACGGCCGGTTTCTCGGTGGCGACGGGCGTGCTCTTCGCCTTCACTGCCAAAGCGTTCGGGCGCGGACCTCTCTGGCAGACCATTCCCATAGGTATCGTCTTTGCCTTCATCGTCTGGTTCATTTTCGCCAAGGGCCTGATGCTGTCGCTGCCGGCGGGTGTGCTTGAACGGTTGCTGACCACGGGGAGCCTCGTCTGATGAATACGTTCGAACTCCTCGGCCAGGGTCTCATCGCGGCCTTGCAATGGCAAAACCTGATCTACGCCCTGATCGGTGTGACCCTGGGAACAGCCGTGGGCGTACTGCCCGGCATCGGCCCGGCGTTGACCGTCGCGCTGTTGCTGCCCGTGACCTACAAGTTGGATCCGGCCGGGTCACTGATCATGTTTGCCGGCATTTATTATGGTGGCATGTATGGCGGGTCCACCACGTCCATCCTGCTCAACACGCCGGGCGAAAGCGCCTCGATCGTCACCGCGCTCGAGGGCAACAAGATGGCGCGCAAGGGCAGGGGCGGCCCAGCACTTGCCACGGCTGCCATCGGGTCCTTCGTCGCAGGCCTGATCGCCACCCTCGGCCTCGCCTTTATCGCGCCCTTCGTGGTCCGGTTTGCCCTGTCCTTCGGGCCCGCCGACTATTTCGCTCTGATGGTGCTGGCCTTTGTGACCGTTTCGGCCGCGTTCGGCGACAGCGCACTGCGCGGCCTGACGGCTTTGTTTATCGGTCTCGGATTGGGCTTGATCGGGATCGACCTGCAGTCGGGCCAGACACGCCTTGCCTTCGGGGTCATGGATCTGCTCGACGGCATCGAGGTGACCACGCTGGCCGTGGCTTTGTTCGCCATCGGCGAGACGCTCAAGACCGCTTCGGATCGTGAGCAAGTTGCTGCCAAGGTGATGGCGGTCAAGGGGTCGGTCTGGATGACCCTTGGAGATTGGAAGCGCAGTTGGGCCGCCTGGCTTCGTGGCACGGCCATCGGTTTTCCGATCGGCGCCATGCCCGCGGGCGGGGCCGACGTGGCCAGTTTCCTGTCCTACAGTGCCGAAAAGAGCTTCACCAAGCATCCCGAGGAATTCGGAAACGGGGCAATCGAAGGCGTCGCAGGACCCGAAGCAGCCAATAATGCCTCGGCGGCAGGCACGCTCGTGCCACTCCTGACGTTAGGCCTGCCAACTACGGCAACTGCGGCTATTATGCTGGCCGGCTTCCAGCAATTCGGGCTGCAGCCCGGCCCATTGCTGTTTGCCAACAATGCGCCGTTGGTCTGGGCGCTCATTGCCAGTCTTCTGGTCGCCAACTTCATGCTGTTGGTGCTCAACCTGCCGCTGATCGGTCTGTGGGTAAAGCTGCTGACCGTGCCCAAGCCATGGCTTTATGCCGGCATTCTCGTCTTCGCTACCCTCGGCACGCTGGGGGCAAATGGCGCGATGTCCATGGGGATCGGCCCGGTTCGGATTTCGTTCGAGCTCGTGCTGCTTTTGCTGTTCGGTATCCTGGGCTATTTCCTGCGCCGCTTCAGTTACCCGATCGCTCCGGTCGTGGTGGGCCTGATCCTCGGACCCATGGCCGAACAGCAATTGCGCCGTGCCCTAGCGATCAGCCAGGGCGATCCTGCGATCCTCGTCAACTCGCCCATTTCCATGGTGCTCTATGTGGTTGCGCTGATCGCCGTGGGCCTGCCGCTCATCCTGCGTCTGCGCGGCAAGGGCAAGGTCCTTGGCCAGCTGGCAAGCGACGAGGACTAGCCGCCATAACAGGGGCATGCGTGTTGACGCAAAAAGCCCGGATGCCAGACAGGAACTGGCACCCGGGCTTTGTCATACCGGCAGATCCGCGCAGTTACCGCGAGATGAGGTAACGCGCGCAGGGAAAGCGGTCCGCAACGGCCGCGAGCGAAGCTCTTAGATCTTACCGATGGTGCGGAACGCGACCGGGTCGATGCCCAGGGATTCAAGGTGCTTCGCCTTGGGCGCCCGGCCAGCTTCGACAGCCGCCGAAACTGCAGCAGCGCTGCCGAACACGGTGGCAAAAGTGTCGAGTGTCGCAAAAAACTTGTTCTTGCGCGGGGTGCTCATGGTTAAATCCTTTCATCAGGACCTGGGATAATTCCCGGCCGTTTCCATGAACACAAGATGGGCGCGTCGGCGACTGACTTGTAGGGTTGGTTTGCTCACCCCAGCCATGCGCTGAGCGAAAAACTTGGCGCCTGGCGAATACCAGCCCTGCGTGTGGAACTGCATTGGCCTCGTGCGATCGTTCAGGGCTTGGGAGAAACGATCTCCTGCCAGGTGTCGATAAACCGCTGCCGTCTCAGCGTGTCGAGAGCGACCAGGAGCCCCGGGCCGATTGGAATTGGCTGGATAACGCCACGCCCGCGGGCGGCAATGGCTTCGCTGGTCCAATCTCCTGAACCATCGGGCACAACGGCACCCAGGGCCGTCGGGCCGGCGGCCACTGCCTGGCCGGCTGGCGAGAGCGCGAAATCGATGAAGGCGCGCGCCAAGTCGGCATGTCCAGCGTCGCGGGGAATGAGCATGGATCGCGTCAGCACAAGAACGTAATCGTCCGGCACCACGATCTCGATATTGGCGCCCTCTGCCTGTCGGGCAAAAGCGTACGAGCCCAGCACGTTATAACCCAAGGCAAGGGTGCCGTCGGCCACGCCGTTGAGAATGGCCGGACTGGACCCGGAGAACTGTGCGTTGACACGTCCGAACGCGCTGGCCAGTCGCCAGAAGGTGGATGATATGGTCTGATCCTGCGCCGCCAGGAGATAACCCACGCCGGAGAGGGCGATGTCATAGGTGGCTATCCGGCCGCGGAACCGCTCGGTCTGGGTTTCGAGTAGTTCAGCCAGCGTGAGGTGACTGCGGGGTACTTCAGCCCCGGTGATGAGATCGGGATTGTAGATGATGACGGCCGGCTCGAAGGTGAAGCCAAAGACCTCGTTGCGCCAGTGCGCCCAGTCGGGCAATGCGTCCAGAAACGGACTGTCATGCGGCTGGGCATATCCGTCATTGGCCAGCTTCAGTTGAAGGTCGGATGCTGAGCTGATCAGCAGGTCCGGAAGGGCTGAAAGCGAGCCGGCAAGATAGTTCTCATAGAGTGGCCTTGAGTCCCACTCTTCGTAGATCACCCCAGTATCGGGATGCAGGTCCTGGAAGGCGGCGATGAAATACTCGAATAACGGCGTATCGGTGGTGCCAAAGATCGTCAGGACCTTTTCGGTGCTACCATCGGGCGCCGCGTGCACGCTGGTGGCGGCGTCGACGGACTGAGGTGGCAGGGTGATGAGCGCGCTGGCGAGAATAAGTGCCATCGCCAGCCCCGGCACGGCCGAGCTTCGTTTCGGAGTGGGCAGCGTGATGGCGACGATCAGCCCGCCACCATCCCGATCCTTCAGAGACAATTGGCCGCCATGCGCTTCGACCACCCGGCTGACAATGGAAAGTCCAAGGCCCGAGCCGGCCGTCCCTGCACTGGTCGCGCCGCGCTTGAACCGTTCGAGCACCATCGTTTTCTCGCTGGCGTCGATGCCCGGCCCGCGATCCTGCACAATGACCTCCAGGCGACCCGCACCCAGCGTTCCGCTGATTTCGACAGGGCTGGACGAATACACCAGAGCGTTGTCGACCACATTGCGCATCATTTCCCGCAGGGCCACCCTGTCACCGCGGATGATTGCCGTTCCGGCCCCGGTCGCCAAGTCCACTTGAATGCGGCTTGCCTGGTCCGGGTCCAGCCGCTGGCGGACATCGTCGATCACGGCGCCCAGTGTCGTGGCGTCATTATCCTGGTTTTCGAGGCGATGGGAAATCGTAGCCTCCATGAGCAGCTGGCTGACCAGCTGACTTGCCTGCACGGCACCGGTATGAATGCGACCGACGCGGCGGCGCAGTGCTTCGGGGTCCTGCTCATCCATCGCCACCTCCGCCTGGGCGCGCAGCGAGGCGAGCGGCGTCCGCACCTCATGAGCTGCTTCCGCCACAAGACCACTCACGCGCTCCATGGCGTTGCGCAGCCGGGCCATGAAGCCGTTGAGCGCTGACACTAGATGCTCGACCTCGCTGGGCACGGGGACGGTAATGGCGGAAAGGTCGTCGGGCGCACGCGCGCGCAGGTCCTGTTCCAGCTGGGTGAGCGGCGCAAACATGCGGGTGATACCGAACCAGACGAGGCCCACGGCGAGGAAGGTCAGCGCGATCACGGGCAGCACGGCATTGGAGAGGATTTCGTTGGCCAGGGAATTGCGCTGGTTTTGCGTTTCGGCAACATGAATGGTGACCCATCCTGTGTCGCTGGGCGTGGAGATCAGGCGGCCAACGCTGACCACCCTTACGAGGTCTTCGCGATAGACGAGATCGGAGAAATGCGGTTCTCCGGAAACAGTTTCGGGCATATGCGCGGCGAGGTCCTCATAGCCGGTCACGGTGCGCGCATAGGGGTCCTCTACTGCGTAAAAGACCCGGTCCTGGCCGGAAAACATCGCAAAGGCGGCAAACGGAATTTCGACGATCACTGCCTCGGCTTCCACCTGCACGGCTCCGGCGATGGTGAGCGCCGACGCGGCCAGAAGTCGATCGAAGGCCCGGTCTGCAGCACGTTCCGCATAGTCGCGGATGAAAACGATCAGGACCAAAGAGGCAAGCAGGAGCAGACCCACCGCCAAAGCGAAAATCCGCCGGCGCAGGGAGAATGGCTTGATGGTTAGGGCGCGCACCTAGCCGACGACCCGCATCAGGTAACCGACGCCGCGAACCGTACCGATCTCAACCTGCGCACCATCGAGCTTCTTGCGCAGGCGGGAAATATGCAGCTCGAGCGCATTGATGGAAACGCTCTCGTCGAAATTGAACAGCTGGTTCATCAGCCGTTCCTTGGGCACGACCTTGCCCGCATGGGCCACAAGGATTTCAAGGAGCCGGAATTCCCTCCGGCCCAGTTCAAGGGCGCGCCCGTCGATGGCCGCGTTGAGGGCCGAAAGGTCCAGTTCGAGATTGCCCAGGGTAATGGCGCTGGAGGCCTGGCCACCGGTGCGGCGCAGCAGGGCGCGCAGCCGCGCTTCGAGCTCGCGCAGATCGAACGGCTTGACGAGGTAATCATCGGCTCCAAGGTCCAGCAGGCTGACCTTGTCGTCAATCTCCGAACGCGCGGTGATGACCAGGATAGGGGCATTGAATTTTCGCTTGCGCAGGTCCGAGATCAGCCCGATGCCGTCGCGATTGGGCAGCATCAGATCGAGCGTCACCGCGTCGAATGGCTCGCTTTCCGCCATGGCCACGACCTGAGCGCCATCCTTGACCCATTCGACCGAATGGCCGGCGCTGCGCAGCCGCTTCTCGATGGCTTCGCCCAGGTCCTCATTGTCTTCGACGAGCAGAATTCGCATGCATCCATCCCCAGCCCGAGTTTAAAGCCAGGGCTGGGCGGAGGGAAATGATTTCCGTAGTCACGGATTCTTCTGCGGCACGTCCTTGAGCTGCTCGATGAGATAGGCGTGGGTGGCAGGATTGGCGACGATCATCGCGCCGGTGGCCTCATAATATTCGGGGCCGCGCCCCCACCAATCCGTTACGACGCCGCCGGCCTCGAGAACCATCAGGATGCCTGCTGCGGTGTCACCGAAGCCGGTTTCCTCGAAATAACCGGTCAGCCGGCCACAGGCCACATAGGCGCAGGAATTGGCGGCGCTGCCGACGATCCGCACCCCGCCGATGGGAGCGCGGATGGCGTCGAGCCGGGCATAGGCGCCGGGGTGCAGCGACAGGTTGGGCGTCGGCAGGCCGGTGCCCACCGCCATGAGCGCGACGTCCTGGCTCTGGCTCACCTGCAGCCGCTCGCCGTTGAGAAAGGCGCCGCCGCCCTGGATGGCGGTGAACATTTCGTCGCTGACCGGATTGTAGATCAGTCCGCACAATGTCTGGCGTCCATGGCGCAGCGAAATGGTGATCGTATAGTGCTGGCCATTGAGAAAATTGGTTGTTCCATCAATGGGATCGACCAAGAACCTATAGTCCTGGTTCTCGCCTTCGGTTGGGGGAAATTCCTCCCCGGTGAGGCTCCAGCCGGGATAGCGGGACAAGAGGTGATTTCGGATCAGCGTCTCGGAGTCCCGGTCGGCGTCGGAGACGAAATCGCCCGGGCCCTTGATGCCGATTTCGAGGTCACGGAAGCGTTTGAAATGCTCAAGCGTCAGCGCGCCGGCCTGGCGGGCGGCGTCAATCATGTCGTTCAGGATCTTGTCGATTTCGGTCATGTGTCGAGGGCCGCTGCCAGCCCCTCCGGGTCGTCGGTGGTAATCTGGTCCACCCGGAGCGCGAGGAGCCGGGTGACCTGGGAAATTGTCGTGGAATTGACGTGGTTTATAGTCCACGCATCCACCTTGCGCCCTGCCGCGTGGACGGCGGCGATCATGTCGAAACCGGCATTGTCGGCGGCCAGCACGATCTCGTGGTGGAGATAGATGAAAGCGGCGTCAGGCGCGGTGCGAAGGGCGTTCTGAATGAAGGTCTCATGATCGCCCGTGGCCCTGAGCTGTTCGAGCGAGGCGCCGTAGCACGGATCGTAGCCGTTCATTAGCCCGGGCGTGGAATTCGTTAGCAGACTGATAGCGTCGAACGCCCCACCAGATACGATAATGTTACGTTTGAACGCAGAAACGGCCAAAGCGAAGTTTTCGACCGTCAGGTCATCGAGCGCGGCAAGGTCTTCCTTGAAGTCGAGTTGCAGAAGCGCGTCCGGATGCGGCGGATTTTGCCCCAGCAGATCGCAAAGGTCTTCGAGAAGGAGAACGCGGTCGGGCAGGGGCGATCCGTCGGCTGCGCGCAGGTAAAGCTGGCGCAGGGACGCTGCACCCGTCTCTCGCACCAGGCCGGTCCCGGTGGTCTCCCGGTCGAGCGTCTTGTCATGCAGCACGGCGCAGCCGTGATCGGCGTGGATGACGAGATCGACCTCGACGCTGGCACCCAGCCGCATCGCTTCAAGAATGCGGGCGCCGGTGAAGGCGGGGTCTGACGCCTTCCGGCGGCCCCGGTGCCATTTGAGCCAGGTCCGGTGCCCATCCCGTTCGATATAGAGCGGATCGGTCATGCTCACCCCTGATAGACAAGCGTGCCGTCGCGATAGCCGGCGACGGCCTTGGGCTTGAGATTGGCACCCTGGCCGGGCTTGAAGAGATCGGGATGGGCGACCATGGCCTTGACGCGCAGACCATCGGGGAGGTCGAGATCGACCAGGCCATGGGTGCCGAAATCGGTCACCCGGTGAACCTTGGCCTGACCGGGCTCGGCGGCCTCGAGATCGAGGGCCTCCGGGCGCACCGCCATGATGGCGGGACCTTCGAGGATCGGCATCGGCACCGAGAAGGTGCCATGGTGGAAAACGCCGTCACTGACCTGACCGTCCATGAGGTTCATGGTGCCGATGAAGCCGGCGACGAACGGCGTCTGCGGCTTGCGATAGACGACGTCGGGCCGGTCGATCTGCTCGGTGCGGCCATCGCGCATGACAACGATGCGGTCGGCCATGGACAAGGCCTCGTCCTGACCATGGGTGACGAAGAGCGTGGTGATCTTGAGGCGCTGCTGGATGTCGCGCACTTCCTCGCGCAGGCGTTCGCGCAGGTGCTGGTCGAGACTGGCGAACGGTTCGTCGAGAAGCAGGATCTTCGGCTCGAGCACCAGCGAACGCGCAAGCGCCACGCGCTGCTGCTGCCCGCCTGAGAGCTGGCTGACATGGCGATTGCCATAGCCGCCCAGACCGACCAGTTCGAGCACGGCCTCGACCTTGCGCTTGATCTCGTCGGCCGGAATGCGGCGGAGCTTGAGGCCAAAGGCAAGGTTCTTGAAGACGTTCATGTGGGTCCAGAGCGCGTGGCTCTGAAACACCATACCTGTCGGCCGCTTTTCGGGCGGCAGCTGGGTGATGTCCTCGCCATCGATGGTGATCATGCCCGAGCTGGGACGCTCGAAACCGCCGACCATGCGCAACAGGGTGGATTTGCCGGAGCCGGACGGACCGAGCAGGCAGACCAGCTCACCGTCGGCGACGTCGAGCGAGAACGTGTCGACAGCACGGACATTGCCGTTTGGAAAAACCTTGGTGACGTCTTTAATATTCAGAACGGACATTTTTAGTTCCTGATGCCTCCTCTTGCCTTTCCCCTGGGGGAGAGGTCGGCGCAACGCGCCGGGTGAGGGGGCCTTGTCGATATTGGAGTGCAATGTGGGACAGAGGTGAGGCGCAAGGCTCCCGCGTCCGGCCTGCTGCGCAATCCGATCTCTTCCCCAAAGGCAGAGGTGGTGCGGAAACCGATAAGCTGTTGTCCCATCATGCGCCGAACCCCCGGGCGAAGGCTCCGCCGCCGATGACACGACGTGCAAAGAGCAGGGCGATGAAGCTGGGGACCCAAAGCATGACCGAAAGGACGGCGCCGAACTGGATGACCATCTGATTGTTGATGAAGGAAATCATCAGTACCGGCATGGTGCGGATGCCAGGGGCCCCGATCAGCCAGGCGCCTTCGGTTTCGTAGAAGGTGCCGACAAAGCTCAGCAAAACCGCTGCCGCAATGGTCGGTCCGGCCTGGGGCAGGGTGACGGACCAGAAGACGCGGAAGGGACCGGCGCCGACATCGCGGGCGGCTTCTTCCATGCGGCGGTCCACGGACTGGAACGCGGCCACCGGTATCCAGATCATGAAAAGCAGCGTGCCCACCAGCTGGATCAGCACGACGCCCCAGAAGGTGCCGATGAGATTGAGCTGGAGGAAGATCGCGGCGATGGCGATGAGAAGGCCGAACTTGGGAAAGGCATGGCCGGCCAAAAAAGAGAAGAAGAGGATCGTGCGTCCGGGGAAGTCCATGCGGGCAAAGGCATAGGCTGCCGGAAGGCAGATGGCGGCCGAAAGCAGGGTGACCACCGTGGACAATTGCAGGCTGAGCGTCAGCGCCGACCAGACATCGGCCCGGCTGAGAGTCTGGTTCCAGAAGCGCAGGCCGAATTGCTGCGGAATGACATTGGGATAGCGCCATACCTCGGTAAAGGCCCAGGTGGCGACCACGACCAGCGGAAAGATGATCGCAGCCGAGAGCAGGGCGGCAAACAGGATGCCGGTCCAGTCGGTGGGGGCGCGTCCGGCGTCGATCTTTTGTGGACCAAAAATGGCGGGGATGAAGCGTTGCATGTCACTTCCCCTGATTGCGTGCGACCGAGCGCACATAGAACAGCCCGAAGGCAATGCAGAAACCGAAGGTGATGACCGCCTGCGTGATGGCGTTGAGCGGATCGTTCACCTCGCGGAAGGTGCGGTTCATGAACGGGCCCATCATTTCCGGTGAGGCCGGTCCCAGCAGATAGGGCAGGGTGAAGGACGAGAAGATGCCCAGCACCGCAAAGGAGATGGCGACCAGAACCGAATTGGAGATGCGCGGCAGGATGATGTACCAGAACACCTGGAAGCGCCTGGCGCCGACATCGCGGGCCGCCTCGATCGCCTGGTTGGAAACACTGCCAAGACCGGCGAGCAGGATGAGAACGGTCAGCGGAATATTGTCCCAGACCAGACCGATAACCGGTCCCCAGGGCGTGAGATAGGGCGTGCGGATCTTGGGCAGGCCCACCGAATTGAGCAGGATGTCGACCATGCCGTTGGGCCCCAGCACGCGGATGAACGCGTAGGCCAGAATGATGGAGGGCACGAACATCGGAAAGATCGCCAGCGCCTGCACATAGGCGGGTAATCGCCCGGGCGAGAAACGCAGATAGATGGCGATCGGCAGGCAGATCAGCAGCAGGAGCAGGGCGCACATGCCCGTGGTCCACAGCGTCACCATCAGATTGTTGATGCTGTACTGATCGGAAAAGAAGAACACATAGCTCGACAGGTTGAAGCCGTAATCGCCATCGACATCGGGGCGCCACACGGTGCGCCAGAAGGCGTTGAAGATCGGCCAGATGATCAACCAGGCCATGAGCAGGACAGGCACGGCGACGAGCAGGAGGCCGGTGGGCCTCCTGCTGTCGGACTTTTCGATCAGGGGACGTGCCGCCCCTTCCGCCGCGTCGGTCACGAGTTGCGGTCGACGTTCGGAGCGACGTTACGGTACCAGCCATCGTTGATGGCCGCTTCCCACTGGCCACCGGGGAAGGTGGGGATGGTCTGCGGGATGATGTCGGCAAAGCGCTCGCGCAGCTCCGCCGAAACATATTCCCAGCTGACACCGGGGAAGCCGCCCAGTTCGGTGAGGATGGCGCTCTGGATTTCTTCCGAGAGAATGAAATCGGCCAGGAGCAGGGAGGCGTCCCGGTTGGTGCCGGTTTCGAGCACGACGGAGCGGGTGAAGCCACCCACCAGCGCCAGGTCCTGCAGCTGGACGAGGCCGGTCGTATCGGGCAGCACGCCCTGGTCGATGGCCTGCAGAATCTGGTCGGACCAGACCGGGGTCATGGTGACGACGCCCTGCGCCAGCAGCTGGATCGACTGGGTATTGCCCGACGAATAGGCGCCGTTGTCGTAGAGCGAGGGAGCGATGTCGCTGAGCAGTTCCCAGGCCTTGCCCAGAGCTTCGTCGCCGAATTCCTGGGTGTAATTGTCCACGGTGAACATGGACGGGTCCAGCCCATTGGCCTGATGAATGGCACGGCGCACGAAATTGCCGCCCGAGCCGCCCTTGTCGGGACGATTATAGACGAACTGGCCGGGATTGGCCTTGATCCAGGCGACGAGCTCGTCCCAGGTCTTGGGTGCATCGGCGGGATCGAGCTTGGTGGTATCGTAGGCCAGCAGGACCTGGCTGCCGCGATAGGGCAGGGAATAATCGGACTGGATGGCGGCGGGATTGACCTTGGAATAATTGGAAAGCCCGGCTTCCTTCATATTCACGAAAATGCCGGCATCGATAGCGCCGGCGGGCAGGAGCGGGTCGGCAGCCTCGAAGAAATCGGCCTGCGGATCGGTATTGGTCTGCTGGGCTGCCATGGCGCGTTCGCTGATGGCGATGATGCCGGCGCCGTCGCCCGCATCGACCAGGTTCAGCGTGACGCCGGGATGAGCGGCTTCGAAGGCGGGTTTGACCGTATTGGTCCAGAAGTCGAGAATATTGCTGTCCGAGCTGGTGTACCAGTCGATGACGCCTTCGGCGGCATAGGACATGCGGGGCAGGATGGCCATGCCGGCAGTGGCGGCGGCAGCGGACATCATGAAGGTGCGGCGTTTCATTTCAAAGTCTCCCATTACGTGACCCGGCGAGCCACGGCGCTTTCCAGCCGATTGCGGAGGCAGCGTACGGTCTTGGCGACCGAATGGCGAAACCGGATCGGCACCGGTTCGCCCGCCTCATGGGCCTCCTCCCTGCTTCAGCGTGACGCGGAAGGGTCCCAATCTGCGCTGGGTGGCCATCCGCGATACGTCATCGCTTCGACAAGACAACACCCATTCTCGAATGCACACAAGTGCAATATTCAAGAATTTCGACTGGCTTCTTAAGCGCGGCGGATAACGCTTTTATGACAGGCAGGGCTTTGCGCACGTGTGCAAAGATTTGAGCAGATCAGGCCGGGCCAGGCCTGACGGACTGGCGCCAGCGCGGAATGGGCTCGAAAAGAATCCGCCCTGAACCCGCGGAATCGGGGGCTTGCAACAGCTCGAGCACCTGGTCGGCCATGGCCTTGAGCGGCTGGGCAAAAGTGGTCAAACGATAGGATTGCCAATCGGCCTGTTCTATATCGTCGAAACCGACGACGCAGAGATCATCTGGAATGCGCAGGCCGAATTCGTGCACGGCGGCATCCATGAAGCCGAGCGCCAGAAGATCGGTGACGCAGAAAACGCCATCGGGCGAGTTGGAGCGGCCGAAGGCGCGCCGGCCGGCCTCGAGGCCCGAGGGATAGCCGGTGGGGCCGGTTTCGAACACCGCCACCTCGAGCCCCTCGGCGCCGGCGGCTTCGATGAACACACGCTTGCGCTCCACAAGGCTGGCCGTATTGGCGGTGGAGGTCACGAGGCCCAGCCGCCGGCAGCCCGCCCGGCGCAGCAGGTAAAAGGCCTCGCGCCCGGCCATGGCATTGTCCACGCCCAGATTGTGGCTACCTACGAGCTTGTCGTCGCGATTGATGAGAACGACCTGCTGGCCATTGGCGAGGCAGGTTTCGATCAGCGAGGCGGGCGGGGTGCCGGAGAGCACCACGGTGGCATCGGCGCGATAATTGAGCGTTTGCCTGAGGGCCTTGGACACGCTTTCCGTATCGGCCTTGGTGTTGATCACCATGGTGATCTTGCCCGAGGCCTGCAGCTCGCGGGTGAGCACGTCGACCATGCCGGCGCGGATCGGGGTGGTCATGTCGGCGACCACCAGGCACACGATGTTGCTGCGTTCGCGCAGGCCACGGGCCAGGTGGTTGACGTGATAGCCCAGGGCGCCGGCCGCCTCGAGCACGCGCCGGCGGGTCTCCTCGGACACGCTCGCGCCATCGGTGAAGGTGCGCGACACGGCCGAGCGCGACACCCCGGCCTTTTCCGCGACCATGCGGGCGCTGACGAAGGAGCGCGGTTTAATGTCTGACGTCATCGGAAGGGTCCCGAAAGTGCGGCGCGCAATGGTGGCACGGCCTTGCGGGCCGGTCCAGACAAGCCTCAGGCGTCTGGAGCCGGGGCGGGCGTGATCCGCTTGGGAACCCCGTCATTGCCCTCGACGCGGTCGCGGAAGAGGCTGGCGCGGGCCAGCAGCATCAGCGTCACGGGCGTGGTGATGGTGATGAAGAGGAAGATGACCATTTCATGCACCACGAGGCGTTCGCGGGTGATGGTGAAATAGAGCACCGAGGCCAGAAGGATCAGCCCGCCGCCCATGCTGGTGCCCATGGTGGGGGCATGGATGCGCAGATAGAAGGTCTTGAGGCGAACGAGGCCGAAACAGCCGGCCATGGTCAGCAGCGCCCCGCCGACCAGGCAGATCGAGACAATGATGGACAGCCACAGCGGCAGGTCGTTGATCATTCAATCACCTCGCCGCGCATGAGGAACTTGGCCAGGGCCACCGTGCCCACGAAACCCAGAAGCCCGATCAGCATCGCAAGCTCGAAATAGACCTGCGAATTGGTGCGGATGCCAAGGGTGACCAAGAGGAGCAGCGCCACGACGTAGAGTGCGTCCAGCGCCAGGATGCGGTCCTGTGCGCGCGGGCCGATCACCATGCGATAGAGCGTTGCGAGCATGGCGATGCCCAGCAGGAGCTGGGACGCCAGAAGGCTCCATTCGAGAATGGCCGTACTCATTGGAAAATCTCCATCAGCAGGGACTCGTAGCGGGTCTTGATGGTCTTCACCCATTCATCGGCGTCCACGAGGTCGAAGACGTGGATCAGAACGGTGCTGCGTTCGCGGTCATATTCGAGCCAGGCGCTGCCCGGCGTGGCGGTGATGAGGCAGGCCAGCACTGCCAGCCCGAACGTATTGGTCAATTCGAGCCTCATCTCGAGGAAGTCCGATGTCGGCTTGGGCCGCGGATTGAAGAGAATGAGCATGACGGCGATGTTGGACCGGACGATGTCGACGCCGGCGACGGCAAGCAATTGCAGGATCTTGAGCGGTCGCTTTACCGAAACCGGCTCGGGCAGGATGAGATTGGCCCCCAGCGAGGCGAGGATGGCGATGAGCCCGCCCAGCAGGATATGACCCAGCCCTGCCGATTGCTGCAGGATCAGCCAGAAGATCAGCAGGAACGCGGCGAGGATCGGATGGGGCAGCAGCCGTCTCATGAGGCGCCTCCCGCCGGTATCACCAGGTCGATATAGCCCTGCGGCGCATGGATGAAGGTGGCGGTCTCGGCAAAGAAGATCATTGCCGGACCGGCGGCCAGCGCCATGAAGACACAAAGAGCCAGCAGCACGATGATCGGGCCGATCTCGAGGGTACGCAGGCGCAGCACGTCATCGTCGGGCAGCGAGGTCCAGAAGATGTTGATGCCGTTTCGCACCATCGAGACGAGCACGAAGAGGCCCGAGACGATGAGCGCACCGGTCACCCACCATGTTGCCACGCTGGGGGCGTTGTCGGCATTGAGGGCAGAAGAGATCATCGCGAACTTGGCGATGAAGCCCGAGAGCGGCGGCAGCCCGGCCATGACCAGGGCCACGATCGCAAAGCAGAGGCTGATGAGCGTGGCGGCGGCAGGGAAGGTGCGGCTGACTTCCTGGTCCTCGTCGATTGCCTCTTCCTCGTCGCCATAGAGCTCGAGGGACACGGCCAGCACCTGCGCCTCGGCGGGCAGGATCTGGTCGATGACGTCCTTGAGAAGGAACAAGGCTCCGGCGGCGAGGGTGGTGACCACGACATAATAGAGCGCCCCGCTGGTCACGCCCGGTGCATTGTAGCCCACGGCCAGCAGCAGGGTGCCGGCGGAAACGAGGATGAGATAACTGGCCAGCCGGTCCAGCGCCTTGCAGGAGAGGGCACCGATCGAGCCATAGGCGAGGGTGGCCACGCCGAGGACCAGCAGCGTTGTCTGGCCGAAGGTGGCTTCGGCCCCCTCGGCATTGGCAAAGACCAGCATCCAGAGCCGGAGAATGGCGTAGAACCCCACCTTGGTCATGATGGCGAACAGGGCGGCCACCGGTGGCGCGGCGGAGGAATAGGTGTTGGGCAGCCAGAAATGCAGCGGCCAGGAGCCGGCCTTGATGAGGAAGGCCACGCCCAAGACGGCTGCGCCCGCCTCGAAGAGACCGCGATCTTCCGGCGCGATCAGCGGCACGGCCCTGGCAATGTCGGCCATGTTGAGCGTGCCCGTGGTGCCGTAGATGAGGGCGACGCCGACCAGGAAGAGGAACGATGCAACGAGATTGATGACGACATAATGCAGCGCCGCGCGGACGCGGTTCCGACCACCGCCGAACAGCGCCAGCCCATAGGAGGCCGCCAGCAGAAGCTCGAAGAAGACGAAGAGATTGAACAGATCGCCGGTGAGAAAGGCGCCGTTGAGCCCCATGGTGAGCGCGTGGAAGAGGGGGAAGAAATTGGTCCCCCGGCTATGCCAGCGCGCCGATGCATAGACCAGTGAGGCGAGAGCCAGGATCGAGGTGGTGAGCACCATGATCGCGGCCAGCCGGTCGGCCACCAGCACAATGCCGAACGGCACCGGCCAATTGCCGAGAGGATAGACGGCCGCGACGTTTTCATCCGATTGTGTTAAGACCACGAAGAGCAGGATGGAAACGGCCAGCAGGGTCACGCTGAAGCCGATATTGAGACCGACGACGCGCTTGTTGCTGCGCTGGTCGCTCATGATCAGGTTGGCGATGACGCCGATCATCGGAACGAGGATCGGCAGGATGGCGAGGTGGTTGATGCCCGTCATCTCAATTCCCCTTTCCGTCGACGTGATCGTTGCCCGTAAGACCGCGAGCGACGAGAAGCACGACAAGGAAAAGGGCAGTCATGGCGAAGCCGATGACGATGGCGGTGAGCACCAGGGCCTGTGGCACCGGGTCGGTATAATCGGCCGGATTGGCATTGGCGCCCGACAGGATCGGGGCCGCATCCATGCGCAGCCGTCCCATCGACATGATGAAGAGATTGACGGCGTAGGAAATCAGCGACAGCCCGATAATCACCTGGAAAGTGCGCGGACGGAGCACGAGATAGACGCCGGAAGCCGCAAGGACGCCGATGGCGATGGCAAGGGTCAGTTCCATTTGTCGAGCCCCTCCCGTGCTTTCGGCTTGGCCATTGCGGCCGGTTTGGGCCTGCGAACCGATTGGTGCGCCAGGGCGATGAGCATGAGCACGACTGCGCCCACGACCAGGGCGAAGACACCCAGGTCAAAGATCAGCGCCGTGGCCATGGGCACGCGGCCAATAAGGGGAATATCGGCATAGGCGAAAGCCGAGGTGAGGAATGGCTGGCCCAGCAGCATGGCGCCGAGACCGGTCAGCAGCGCCAGCAACAGGCCCCAGCCGATCCAGAGCACGGGCAGGATGCGCAGACGCTCTTCGACCCAGCGCGTTCCGCTTGCCAGATATTGCAGGATGAAGGCCAGCGACATGACGATGCCCGCGATGAAACCGCCGCCCGGCAGATCGTGGCCACGCAGGAACATGTAAGCGGCCACCACGATGACGATGGGGAACATCCAGTTGATGATGAGCGCCGGAATGCGCAGGAAATCGTCGGTGACGTGCTGACCGGCGCCGGGGGCGTAATCGTCGAGGACGCGCTGCTGTTCCGGCCGCTCGGCACTGTCGGCTGCCGGACGGAAGCGCCGCAGCAGGCCGAAGACGATCAGCGCCACGACGCCGAGCACGGTGACTTCACCCAGCGTGTCGAAGCTGCGGAAATCCACCAGCATGACGTTGACGACATTGGTGCCGCCGCCCTGGCTATAGGCGTTGGCGAGGAAGAATTCCGAAATGCCCTCAGGCGCAGTGCGGGTCATGACGGCATAACTGGCAATGGTCACGCCGAGCCCGACCATGACGGCCAGTCCCACGTCGCGATAGCGGCGGAAGCGCACCGACCAGTTGAGGTCGGCAGCCACAGGATTACGCTTGGGCAGCCAGCGCAGGCCCAGAAGGATCAATACGGTCGTCGCGATTTCCGCAAGGAGCTGGGTAAGGGCCAGATCGGGCGCGGAGAACCAGGCAAAGGTGAGACAGGTGGCAAGACCCGCACCGCCCAGAAGGATCATGGAGGCGAGACGGTGGAACTTGGCCTGGTAGGCAGCGGCAATGGCGCTGCCCCCGCCCAGAACCCAGACCATGGCCAGGATCGGATCGAAATTGCTCGGCATAGGCAAATTGCCCAGACGACCCCAGCCGGCACCGATGCCGGCGGCGCTCGCCAGGAAAATGACGGTGAAAATCTGTGGCTGCAGACGAGACGTGCCGAATGCCTGCACCACGCGGCGCGCCCAGCGATTGGTGGCCGTGACCAGGATACGCTCGAAAATGCGCTGTCCGCGCCAGCCACGGGTCAGCGGCACGCCGTCAATGTTCCGCAGGCGGCGATAATAGGGAACATAGATGATCGCCCCGCCTACCAGCGCCACGATGCTCATCACCAGCGGCAAGTTGAAGCCATGCCAGACCGACAGGCTGTAATAGGGGCTTTCGCCACCCAGAACCGACGTGACGGCAGCGGCCAGATAGGGGCCGACGGTGATGCCGGGAATGATGCCGACGGCAAGGCAGACCAGAACCAGAAACTCGATGGGACGACGCATCAGCGCCGGCGGCTCGTGCGGGACCTTTTCGAGCTCGGTGGGCGGCGGGCCGAAGAACACGCCGTGCACGAACTTGATCGAATAGGCAACGCTGAGCATACCCGCCAGTGTCGCGCCGATGGGCAGCGACAGGTTGACGAAGACATTGGGATTGAACACCGCCGTCTCGGTGAAGAACATTTCCTTGGAAAGGAAGCCGTTCAGCAGGGGAACGCCGGCCATGGCGCCGCTGGCGATGATCGCGAAAGTGCCGGTGAGCGGCATAAACTTGAAGAGGCCGCTGAGCTTGCGCACGTCGCGCGTGCCGGTCTCGTGGTCGATGATGCCCACGGCCATGAACAGCGACGCCTTGAAGGTGGCGTGATTGGCGATGTGGAAGATGGCCGCCACGGCAGCGAGCGGGGTGCCCATGCCCAAAAGCGTGGTGATGAGACCGAGATGGGAAATGGTCGAATAGGCCATGAGGCCCTTGAGATCGCGCTGGAACAGCGCGGCATAGGCCCCGAAGATGAGTGTTGCGAGCCCCGTATAGGTGACGATCCAGAACCAGAGCTGGCTGTCGGACATGACGGGCCAGAACCGGGCGAGCAGGAAGACGCCCGCTTTCACCATGGTCGCCGAGTGGAGATAGGCCGAGACCGGGGTCGGCGCCGTCATGGCGTTGGGGAGCCAGAACTGGAACGGGAATTGCGCGCTCTTGGTGAAGGCGCCGAGCAGGAACAGGATCAGCGTCAGCGGATAGAGCGGGCTTTCGACCAGCGTACGGCCCGAAGCCAGGACCACGTCGAGCTCATAGCTGCCCACGATATGGCCGACCAGCATCATGGCCACGAACAGCGCGAGGCCACCCGTGCCGGTGATGATCAGCGCCATGCGCGCACCATCGCGCGCCTCGCCACGGTGGTACCAATAGCCGATGAGCAGAAACGAAACGAGGCTGGTCAGCTCCCAATAGACGGCCAGCTGGATGATATTTCCCGAGAGCACGAGGCCCAGCATGGCGCCCATGAAGGCGAGCAGCAGCGAATAAAACCGCGCAATCGGGTCCTTGGGCGACATGTAGTAGCGCGCATAAAGCACGACGAGGAAGCCGATCACGGTGATCAGCACCGAGAACATCCACGCAAACCCGTCCATGCGCAGGACGATATCGAGGCCGAGTTGTGGAATCCATTCGAAGCGGGTGATTATGACCCCGCCATTGGCCACCGAGGGAAACAGGGTGAGCGAAATCAGGCTCAGCACACCTGCAACCACCGCCGCTATCCAGACCGCTCCGCGATATCCTCTGCCCGGCAGGGCAAGCACCAGCGCGCAGGCGACGAAGGGCAGCGCGGCAAGCAGGATCAGTGCAAGATCGGTCGATAACTGGGGCAGGGGCGGGTCCTCACGCAAGAATCTCGTCTAAATGTATAGGGTTACGAGATCATCTTGAGAAGACCGGTTTCAGAATTCACCGGCCCGTGAGGCGAGTTTTTTTGTCGCGCCCGGCTTTTTGAGCCATTGCACGGAAGTCTCCGAGGCGCGATCCACAGTCAGACCGCCGGGCAATGCCCGACGGTCGTTAAGCGCGAAGTCGGTCTAAGGGCCTTAAAGCGCGTTGATCTTCTTCAGTCCCTGGCGCGAGGGCACCATGACAATGGTATTGCTCAGCGGCCGGCCGAATTCGGGGATGCCTATCTCGAAGACGTCGCCCACTTCGGTCTTGATGCCGTCGCCGAACGAGGCGACCGAGGTGCCCATGAACTGGACATGGACGTCGCCCGGACGCAGGAACTGGTCATACTTGAAGTGGTGATATTCGAGATTGGCCAGCGAGTGGCACATATTGTCCTCGCCGGTGGGGAAGGACTTTTCCCACACGGTCTCGCCATTGCGGATGATGCGGGCATGGCCGGTCAGGTCAGAGGGCAGGTCACCGACGAAGAGCTCCGGCCCATAGGCGCAGAAGCGCAGCTTGGCATGGGCGAGATAGAGGTAGTTCTTCTTTTCGGTGACGTGGTCGGTGGTTTCGTTGCCCACGGCGAAGCCGACGCGCCAGGGCGTGCCGTCGTCCGCGATCACATAGAGGCCCACCACTTCGGGCTCCTCGCCCGAATCCTCGGCGAAATCGGGCATGGGCAGGCCCTGGCCGGGGCGGGCCACGATCGAGCCGTCGCCCTTGTAGAACCATTCGGGCTGCACGCCGGCCTTGCCGTCTTCCGGCTTGCCGCCTTCGACACCCCATTTGAACATGCGCATGGAATCGTTGAGGTCGGCTTCGGCGCCGGCGATCTTGGCATGCATCTGACCGCGGGCAGCCGCGCTGCCGATATGGGTGAGGCCGGTGCCGGCGATGACGCAATGAGCGGGGTCTTCGTGGTCGAGCGGCGGCAGCACGCGGCCATCGGCCAGGAGGGTGTCGTAATCCTCGGTGCCGGACGTGCCCCGGCTGGCGACTTCGTCAGTCAGCGAGCGGCCGGCGGCGATGGCATCGAGGGCAAGCCGACGGACGGTTTCGGTGTTCTGGACCACCTGGATCGTGTCGCCATCGACCACGCCGACGGCGCGTGTTCCATCTTTGCGCTCGAACTGAATCAGCCGCATCACATATTCTCCGGTTTGGGTAGGGATCGGGTTGGGCGGCCACGCCGCCATCGGGTCGGGAAGCCGGCGAACCGGCTTCCCCTGGTGCCTTAATTGGCAATTCCCATGTCTTCGCGCGCCTGCTGGATAAGGTCGGCGCCGATGGTCTCGGTGAATTCCTCGACCACGGGGGCGACGGTCTCGCGCATGCGGGCCATTTCAGCGTCGGACAGGCGGGTGACTTCCATGCCTTCTTCCTCGAGCAGGCCGATCAGACGGTCGGCATCGGTGCGCGAGAGGTTGCGCTGGTAAACGGCCGCTTCCTGGGCAGCTTCGCGCACCAGGGCCTGATCGTCGGCCGCAAGGCCATCGAACCAGGTCTTGGAAGCGAGGAGCAGGTAAGGCGTATAGACGTGGCCAGTCAGGGCCAGGTGATCCTGCACTTCATAGAAGCGGCTCGAATAGATGAGGCCGACCGGGGTCTCCTGGGCATCGACGGCGCGGGTCTCGAGTGCGGTGAAGAGCTCGGGATAGGGCAGCGGGACCGGGTTGGCGCCCAGCGTCTGGAATGTCGAGATGAAGAGCGGATTGGGGATCACGCGGATATTGAGGCCGGCGACGTCCTCGACGGTGTTGATCGGGCGCACCGCATTGGTCATGTGGCGGAAGCCATTATCCCAATAGGCCAGGCCCACCATGTTGAGTTCGTCGAGGCGCTCGAACAGCGCATCGCCGACGCGGCCGTCCATGACCTTATCGACCGCTTCGAAATCGGGATAGAAGAAGGGCAGGTCGAAGATCAGGTATTCGGGGATTGAGCCCACGAGGTTCGAGGTCGGGCCCACCATCACTTCGAGAATGCCGCCCTGCAGCGAAGACTGCATCTGCGGCTCGTTGCCCAGGGTGCCGTTCGAGAACTTCTGCAACTCGATGCGGCCACCGGTCTTTTCGGCAACCAGCTCGGCGAACTTGTTGACGCCCTGGCCGACCGGATGGTCCTCGGTGGGCACATAGCCGATGCGGGCGGCCTGCGCCGCAGCGGGAAGGGTCGCGGCAGCCAGCACAAGGGCGGTGGCGGCAAGCAGTCTTGCAAGTTTCATGGGGTCCTCCAGTTTTTGGTTTTGGTCAGTAGAAGAAGTCGAGCGGGATGGTGACGATGCCCGGGAAAAGGATCAGCAGCACCAGGACCGCAATCTCGGCCAAGAGGAAGGGGATGATGCCCACGACCGCCTTTTCGAGGGGGATGCGCGCCACGCCGCTGACGGTGTTCAGCACCGCGCCGACCGGGGGCGTGATCATCCCGATTGCCGCGCAGATGATGAAGACGACGCCGAAATAGATCGGGTCGATGCCGGCGGCGACGACGACAGGCATCAGCACCGGCACGAGGATGGTGATGGCCGGGGTGAAATCGAGCACGCTGCCGATCAGGAACACGCCAAGCATCATCATCGCCATCAGCAGGATGGGCTGGTCGATGAACGGACCGAGCAATCCGATCACCTGGGCCGGCACATTGGCGACGGTGATCAGGAAGGCGGTGACGCTCGATGCTGCAACCAGAAGCATGATCACGGCCGTCAGTTTGGCGGAGCCGAGCAGGCAATCATAAAGCCCCTTCAGCGTCAGTTCGCGATAGATGACCATGCTGACAAACAGCGCATAGGCGGCCGCGACAATGCCCGCTTCGGTCGGCGTGAAGACCCCCATGCGCAGGCCCACGATGATGATGACCGGCAGCAGCAGCGCCCAGACGGCATCGCGCAGGGCCTTCAGCACGTCGCGCAGGCTGCGGCGCGGCAGGGTGGGGGTATTGTCCCGACGGGAAATGATGAACCAGGCGACGACCAGGCTGAGCGCCATCAGGAGCCCCGGCACGATGCCGGCGAGGAACAGCTTGACGATCGAGAGGTTGGCGGTGACACCGAGAACGACGAAACCGATCGATGGCGGGATGACGGGGGCAATGATGCCGGTTGCTGCCATCAGGCCGGAGGTGCGACCCACCGGATAGCCGGCCTTGAGCATGATCGGCAGCAGCATGACGGCCAGCGTCGCGGTGTCGGCAATCGCGGAGCCGGACAGCGTTGCGAGCACGACGCCGGTGCCGATCACCACGTAGCCCAGGCCGCCGCGCAGATGGCCGAACAGGGCCATTGCGACGTCCACGATGCGGCGCGATAGACCGCCTGCGGTCATCAGCTCGCCGGCCAGCATGAAGAACGGGATGGCCATCAGCGGATAGCTGTCGGCGCCGTCGATCATCTTCTGGGCGAGGATCTGCGGATCCATCATGCCCAGCATCCACATCATGGCGACGGCACAGACCATCAGCGCATAGGCGACGGGAATGCCGATAGCCATGCCGACGCCGAGCGAGGCGAGAAAGATCACAAGGCTCATTTTGCGGCCTCTTCGGTCGGCAGGACATTGGGCTGGAGCTGACTGTGATCGCCACGCGCCGAACGATAGAGATTGAAGCAGAGGATCAGCACCCAAAGGACGGCCGCAGCGACACCGGCGGCATACATCCAGCCGACCGAAATGCCCGAGAGCGGCATGTGATTGCCCCAGTTGAGCTGGGTCTGACGCAGGCTGCCCTGGAACACCATCCAGCACACGCCGAGCATGCAGAGATGGGCCACCCACAAAAAGGCAACGCGCACCCGCGGCGGCAGCCGGTTGATGACGGCATCAACGGAGATATGGGCACCCTGGCGCAGGGCGACGACGCTGCCCAGCATGATGATCCAGACGAAAATCAGGCGCGAAATTTCCACGGAGATGGGGATGCCCGACCGCATGCCGTAGCGCAGCACGACGTTCCAGAACACCAGCAGGCACATGACCGCCATGCCTAGGACGAGCAGGTGCTCCATCCACCTAAATATAAAGAATTTGGATTTCTCCACCGCCATGCCTCCTCAAATGCACAAGGGCCGCCTTGATGTGGCGGCTCTTCATCCCTTGTGCATGCTGGTTTTTCTAGCGGCGGGGAAGCAAGCTGTATAATGATGTGATCTGATAATGATATGAGGGGGAGTTATATCTATGCTGCCATCACTGGACTCCATGACCAGCCGGTTGCGCCTCAGGCACTTCCGCCTTTTGATGGCCATCGACGAGCACGGAACCATCCTCAAGGCGGCTGAGGCGGTTGCACTGACGCAACCCGGCGCCACCAAAGCCTTGCAGGAAATAGAAAATGCGATGGGCGAGACGCTGTTCGTGCGCACGCGGCGCGGGCTGGAGCCGAACGAGCTGGGCCATTGCGTGATCCGCTATGCACGGCTGATCATGACCGACATGCGCCATCTCCGCGACGAGATGAAAGCCGCGCTGGAGGGGGCGGGCGGGCGCCTGTCGGTGGGCATGATCATGGGCGCGGTGCCGCTGGCCATGGAGGGATTGTCGCGCCTGCTCACGCGCCAGCCGCAATTGTCGGTGCAGGTGCATGAGGAAACCAGCGCCCGGCTGCTGCACCTGATCGACGATGGTCGGCTCGACATCGCCATCTGCCGCACGAGCGTCAGCCATCGTCCCGAGCAATACCGCACGATCAAGGTCAAGGAAGAGGTGCTGTGCATCGCGGTCAGTTCCGACCATCCCTGCGCCAGCATGGGCGAGGTAACCCTCGACGACGTGGCCAGCTATCCCTGGATCGTCTGTTCGGCAAACATGCCGATGCGACGGCTGCTGGAGCGGGAATTCAACGAATACGGGCTGCAATTCCCTCATAACCTTGTCGAGACCACGTCGGCCTTCGCGACCATGTCGCTGATGCGCCACAGCCACCAGATGGTGGCGCTGCTTTCCACAGACGTGGGCAATTTCTTTGCGCAGTCGGCCGCAATCCGCGTGCTGCCGGTCAATCTGCGGACCAAGTCGGAGCCCTATATGCTGGTGACGCGGGGCGACCGCATGGAATCACCGGTCATGCGCATGTTCATCGAGGAAATGACCGGCCAGAAGGCGCCGTTACTCGACGACGAAGCCATGCTGGTCGCCGCCGAGTAACAGGTTCACATGGCTTTGCGCTGGTGCTTGGCCGGTGCCTCAGCGGCCCTGCCAATGGCGGCGCAGCGTGCTGGGCGTATGCATGTTGTCATAGAGATAGGCCCAGAAGTCGCGCCGCTGCTCGGGCTGCACCGTCTTCCAGATCTCGTGCACGGCCATGTCGCCTCCATAATAGGCATAGACGAAGGGCGCCCTGAGATTGTGGCCGAGAAAGGCCAGCCGGGACCGGGCGGTGACCGGGTCCTGAAGGGCCTTTTCGGCGACCACGGGCACGATCTCGTCGAGGCTCATCCCCTGTTCGTGCATCATCCAGGCGGCATTGCAGCGCATGGCGCTGCGCAGCCGCTGCAGGGCCACGCCAAGCTCGTCTTCCGGGCCATGGACCCAGTCGAGGAAGAACAGGCCATTATCGGCGATGCCTTCGAACAGGGCGCTGCTGGCCGAACTGGTGACCACCTGCGCGCCGTCGAGCGGCATGCGGCCTTCGGCTACGGCACGCTCGCGGATGTTCATATGCACGAGATGGCCGGGGAAGACCTCGTGTGTTGCCAGATGCTTGAGTGAAAAGCGCGTATAGGGGAAGTCGAGGTTGAGCAGCACCTTGCGCGTGGGATAGTCGCAATAGGCCGAGAAGGGGACCTGGGTGACGCCCTCGGGCTCCATCCATTCATGCGCGAACGGATACATGCTGGCGCTGACCCGGTCACGACCCTCTGCGATGAGATCGCGCAGGACATCGAGCACCGATGAGGCCGGAATGCGGGCCTGCGCTTCCCAGCGCGCAAAGTCTTCGCCCAGGCTGCCCCCGCCATAGCCGAGTTCATCCAGCTTCTGCCGGATGATGCCGCGATAGGTTTCGAGTTCGGCATCGGGCACCATTTGCTGCGGCACCCGGATCTGTCTGCGGACGCGGTCGGCGAAAGAGATCGGCCGCTCCTCGAACGTGTCCAAGAGGGCGAGCAGGGAATCGATCATCTCGCCCACATAATCGGCGCGCAGAGCACTTTCCGATTGGGTGGGGAGCCGTGCCGCCAGCGCGCTCAATTCCTCCCGGGCGTGGCCATAATCGCGCAAAGGGCGCGGGGCGACTTCGGCCATCGCCACCGGAATGAGGCCTTCCTTGTCGAGAAACCCGTCGCTGCGGGGCGTGCTGCGATAGAGCGCGTCGATGCCGGCGGTCAGCTCTGCAAGGTCCTTGCCGATCTGCATGTCCATTGCTCCTAGTGGTGTCCGGCAACCGGCTTGGGATGGTAGGGTGCTTCCATCAGCTTGACGTCATCCTCGCTGAGCTGAACCTCGAGCGCGGCGATGGCGTCATCGAACTGATGCAGCTTGGAAATGCCGACGATGGGGGCGGTGATGCCCGGGCGGGTCGCCACCCAGGCATAGGCGATCTGTGCAGCAGGGCGGCCATGGCGCTCCGCAACCTGCCGGACGGCGGCGACAACCGCGTCGTCCTGCTCCTTGCTGCGGTCATAGAGGGCGCCAGCGGTCTTGTCCGTCTGCGAGCGGGTGGTTTCGTCGCTCGTGCGACCGGCTAGCCGTCCGCGGGCGAGGGGGCTCCAGGGGATGACCCCGACGCCCTCGGACCGGCAGAGGGGCAGCATTTCGCGCTCTTCTTCGCGATAGATCAGATTGTAATGGGGCTGCATGGACACGAATTTTGCCCAGCCATGCGCCTTTTGCAGGCCAAGGGCCTTCATGAATTGCCAGGCATGCATCGAGGAGGCGCCGAGATAGCGAACCTTGCCGGCGCGCACGACATCGTTGAGCGCATCGAGCGTTTCCTCGAGCGGGGTGTCGTAGTCGAACCGGTGCAGCTGGTAGAGGTCGATATAGTCGGTGCCCAGGCGCTTGAGGCTGCCGTCGACCGCCTCGAAGATGTGCTTGCGCGACAGGCCGCGATCGTTGGGGTCGGTGCTCATCGGATTGTAGAGCTTGGTGGCAAGCACCAGCTTGTGGCGCGGAATCGGCTTGAGGACCCGGCCCACGACGTCTTCGCTTGCCCCGGCCGAATACATGTCTGCCAAATCGAAGAAATTGATCCCCAGGTCGACCGCCTTGTCGATGATCGGGCGCGAGGCCTCCTCGTCCAGCACCCAGGGCGCCCAGTTCGGGGAACCGAAGGTCATGCAGCCCAAGGCCAGCCGCGACACTTTGAGTCCAGTACGACCGAGATTGACATAATCCATTAGAACACCTCGCTTGTTTCAAAATGGGCCATTGCGAGCACGTGCCGCCCTTATGGCCTTCAAAATGCTTTATGTGCAGCAATCTGTGCACATAAAAGCGGCGAAATCAAATGCTGCGCGAAAGTTTCTCATCCCTATTGCGTCATCCCGAACTCATGGGTACGGTGGGTGTATCAACGTGGTAGAACACATGTTCACATTCGACGCCTCCAGCATCGACAAGTCGCTCCCGGTTCCGGTGGGAACGCAGCTGCATGGACTTCTGAGCTATGTGCTCTCGTTCAGCGACATGCCCTATGGCACCAAGCTGCAATCGGTTCGTCAGCTCGCTGCCGAACTCGGCGTGGCGCCGATGACGGTGAGCCAGGTCTATCAGCAGCTGCGCGATGACGGCCTGATAGAGATGCGGGCGGGACTGGGCGCCTTCACGGTGCGCGATCCGCGTCGGGCGCTGGACGACAACCAGCCCATCAATGCCCTCAGCCGCGACATCGACGCCATCATCGCCAAGGCCGAAGCCCTGGGCGTGCCGGCCATGTCGCTGGTTGCCATGATCAATGCACGCGCGCACATGCGCCGGCCCGAACTGGGGCTCAACATCGTCTTCGTCTGCATCTTCGAGGGGCCCGGCCGCGATTATGTCGACCAGATCCGTCCCACGCTGTCGGTGCTCGATACGATCGAGCTCGTTACGCTGGAGAGCCTGCGCCAGGAGGGCCCGCAACGCCGGGCATGCCTCGCGGCCGACCTGGTGGTGACCTTCGGGCATCGCGAGGCGGAAGTGCGGACCCTGCTCAAGGGTGCGGACGTGCTGGGACTGCGCTTCCTGCCGTCGCAGCGCACCCGACAGACCCTGGCCGGTCTCGACCCGCGGGCCCGCGTCGCCGCCGTCACCCACTTTCAGGAATACATCGCCATCATGAGGCCCAGCGTGCGCGAATTCGCGCCGCATGTCTCGGACATCCGCGTGACCTGGTCGTCCGCCCCGGACCTCACCGAGATCCTGGCGGCCTGCGATGCCGTGGTCTTTGCCTCGGGCGCCGATCACATCGCCCAGCTCGTCCGACCCGGCGTCCAGTGCTTCGAATATCGGCATGCCCCCGATCCGGGCGCGCTCGAAACAATCCTTGCTCCTCGACTGACGGCCCTGCGCCAATCCAAGGGCGGTCAGGGCGCGGAGCGGAATAGTGCCTAGGTTTCAAGGAAGGGAACACAAGTGAAGCATTTTCTGTTGACCACCAGCGCCATCGTCGCGCTGAGTTTCATGCCCGTGCAGGCCGGCATGGCCCAGGACAGCAACACGCTGGTCGTGGGCATGGACGTCGATGCCGGAACGCTCGATCCGCGCCTGATGCGCGACACGACGGCATCGCGCACCGCCGATCTCATCTATTCGGGCCTCGTGCACATCACGCCGAGCCTCGAGGCCGTGCCGGACCTGGCCGAAAGCTGGGAAACGCCCGATCCCACCACCTTCATCTTCAAGCTGCGCCCTGACCTGACCTTTTCGGATGGCAGCCCGCTGACGGCAGATGACGTCGTGTTCACCTTCACGACGCTGATCGATCCCGACCTCAACGCGCCCTCGCGCGCGCTCTATACCCCGATCAGCGCCGTGGAAGCGGTGGATGCGCAGACCGTCAAGTTCACCCTGAGCGCGCCCTATGCGCCGCTCCTGAGCTATCTCGATATCGGTATCGTTCCCAAGGCGCTGGTCGAAGGCGGCCACGACATCGCGCTCAACCCGGTCGGCGCGGGCCCGATGAAGCTGGTGTCCTGGAACCGTGGCAGCGAGATCGTCCTCGAAGCCAACGAGAATTACTGGGGCGAGGCTCCGGCCATCGAGAACGTCACGCTCAAGATCATCGGCGACAATTCCGCCCGCTCGCAGGCCTTCGAGGCCGGTGACCTCGACGTCGTGCAATCGCCGCTGGCGCCGCAGGATATCGAGCGTCTTTCAGCCGATGACCGCTTCGGCAATGTCATCACCGCTGGCCTGGGCGTGAACTACCTGAACTTCAACGCCAAGGACCCGCTCCTGGCCGACCCGAAGATGCGCCAGGCCTTCGCCATGCTGGTGGACCAGGACACCATCGTCAACGACATCTATGAAGGCGTCGACCAGGTCGCGACCTCCATCATCCTGCCCTCGTCCTGGGCCTATTCCGACAGCATCACGCAGCCGACCTTCGACATCGACGGCGCCATCGCGCTGTTCAACGAGCTGGGCTGGTCGGACACCGATGGCGACGGCATCCTCGACAAAGACGGCAAGCCGCTCGAAGTGACGCTCGCCACCCACAGCGAAGACACCAACCGCGTCCAGACCGTGGAATTCCTGCAGGCCATGTTCGAGGCCGCCGGCGTCAAGGCGATCGCGCAGATCAGCGACTGGCCGTCCTTCTCGACCAATTACGTCCAGCAGGGCAAGCACCAGATCGCGCTGCTCGGCTGGCTGAACATCGTTGATCCCGATCGTCTGATGTTCGCGCAGCTGACCACCGACGGGCCGACCAATTGGGGTGGCTATTCCAACCCGCAGGTCGACGAGCTGCTGCAGCTGGGTCGCTCGACGCTGGACCAGGCCGGCCGCGCCGAAGCCTATCAGGACGCCGCGGCGATCATCGCCGAAGAGCTGCCCTATTATATCGTCTCGGCTCAGGGGTATCAGCTGTTCTACGCCAAGGATCTGCCCATCGATGAAGTGCAGGCCACCCCGCGCGGCAATCTGCGCGGCCTGATCGGCTACACCGACTGATCAACCGAACGAAAATGGCCGGCGCTTCGTGCGCCGGCCTCCCCCACCCAGAACGGGAGTACCGGCGATGGCCTTCAACCAGCGTCTGGGCGCGGATTTCTATGCGTCCGTCCAGCGTGATCTCCGCACCGCGATGGCCCGCGATGGCATTGATGTGCTGTTGCTCGATAGCAATGACGACATCATCTATACGACCGGCTTTTCCCACTACACCACCGAACGGCCCGTGGTCTTTGCCCTGACGCAGGACAAGGCCCTTCTGCTTGTACCTGAGCTCGAGCGCCACCATGCACTCGCCCAGGACAGTGCCGCCGAACTCGTGGTCTATTTCGAATTTCCCGGCCGCGACCGCCCATTTTCGGTTCTGGCGCGGACGCTGGGCGACATCGGTGGCGTCATCGGTCACTCGGCAGGCGTTTCCGTTGGACGCCTGGGCCAGATCGGCGCGGCCTTTCCCAATGCGCGTCTTTCGGCGTCGAGCATTGTTTCCACCATGCGGCTGCGCAAGCGTCCCGAAGAGGTGGTGTTGCAGCGCGAAGCGGCCCGTATCTCCGATTCCATGGTGCAGGCGGGCGTTGACCTCCTCAGCGAGGCGCTGACGACCGGCTCACGCATGCCCACCGAGATCGAGATCGAGGCCCATATCATCCGGCATGCGCTCGACATCATGAACCACGAGCACGAAAACCTGATGCTGGTGCAGGGCATTGCCGGAGGCCTGGTCTATTCGGGCCTGCGCTCGGCGTTCCCCCATGGCATGCCCAGCGGGCATCGTCCGGCCCGGGGCGAGAGCATGATCCTGTCGCTGGGCTGCCGTGTCGGTGGCCGGGCAGCGGAAAGCGAGCGCACCTTCATTCTGGGCGAACCCAGCAAGGAGCAGGAGCGCTTCTATAATCTGGCACAGGAGGCGCAGGCTATCGGCACGGCCGGACTTGTGGCCGGGGCAACCTGTGCTTCGGCGGACGACCGGGCGCTGACCTTTTTGCGCGATGCCGGCATGAACCAGTATTGCCTGCACCGGGTGGGGCACGGCATGGGCGTCATGTTTCACGAGCCGCCCTGGGTCGAAGGCGGGGACGAAACCATTCTCGAGCCCGGCATGGTCTGTTCGTCCGAGCCTGCCCTCTACGTACCCGGACTGGGCGGTTTCCGCCTGGCCGATACGGTGCTGGTCACCACGGACGGGCCGGACAGCCTGACCAAATTCCCGCGCAAACTCGACGAGGTCATCCTTGGCTGACCCTGCACGCATTCCACGAGGCTAGACCGCTATGCTCGCCTATGTCACCCGTCGCTTGCTGCTGCTGATCCCCATGGCGATCGGCATGGTGATCGTTACCTTCGGCCTGTTGCTGCTCATCCCCGGCGATCCGGCCGCCGTGCTGCTCGGACAGGACGCGACACCCGAGGCCATCAACAATCTGCGCAACAGCCTGGGGCTCAACGATCCCTGGTATATTCGGCTCTGGGACTATTTCGCGGCCCTGCTGCGCGGCGATATGGGCCAGTCCATCTTCCAGAACCAGCCGGTCGCGCAGATCATTGCCGGTCGCCTGGGCGCTACGGTCGAACTGGCCATCGTGGCCCTTCTTCTTGCCAGTATCATCGGCATCACGCTGGGCGTGCTGGCGGCGATCCGGCAGGGGTCCTGGGTCGATACGGTCACCATGCTCTTCGCCCAGCTCGGCGTATCCATGCCGGTTTATTGGCTGGGCCTGCTGCTGATGCTGCTTTTTGCCGTGCAGCTGGGCTGGCTGCCGTCTATCGGCCGCGGCGTGCCGATGCATGAAGCGATCTGGGCCGCCCTGACGGGGCGCCCGCAAGTGTTGTGGACCTCCATCAGCCATATCGCGCTTCCTGCTCTGGCGCTCGCTGCCAATTCGGCCGCGATCATTTCGCGGCTGGTACGCGCCTCCATGCTGGAAGTGCTGCGTGAGGATTTCGTGCGCACCGCCTATGCCAAGGGCCTGCGCAAGGGCAGGGTGGTGGTCCGCCATGCCCTGCGCAATGCGCTGCTGCCGGTGCTCAGCGTCATCGGCCTGCGCTTCGGCGCCCTGCTGGGCGGTGCGGTGCTCACCGAATCCATCTTTGCCTGGCCCGGCCTGGGCCAGCTGACCATCGCCGCAATCAGCCAGCGCGACCTGCCTCTCATCCAGGGCATCGTCCTGACCTTCGCCATCGTCTACGCGCTGGTGAACCTGATCGTCGACCTTCTCTATGCCGCGGTCGATCCGCGCGTGCGTCTGGGATAATGGCCATGCGACTGCCCAAGCCTCTCACCAATGTCTCGCTGGTCGTCGGCGCGCTGATTTCGCTGACCATCATCCTGCTGGCCATCTTCGCACCCTATGTGGCAACCCACGGGGTCGAGCAGATGGACATGCGCAACCGCTTCGACGGCCCGACCTTCGAGCACATCCTGGGAACCGACAATTTCGGTCGCGATCTGTGGTCCCGCCTGGTTTTCGGTGCACGGATCTCGCTCACCATTGCGGTGATCTCGGTAACGGCCTCTGCCCTCATCGGCACCGTCGTGGGCCTCGTGGCTGGCTATTTCGGCGGCTGGGTCGACCAGGTGCTGATGCGCATCACCGACATTTTCCTTGGCTTCCCGGCCATCGTACTAGCCCTGGCCATCGTCGCTGTCCTAGGGCCGGGCGTGCTCAACGTCTCGCTGGCCATCATCGTTGTGGCCTGGACCGAATATGCCCGTGTCGTGCGCTCGACCACGCTCGTGCTTCGCGAGCAGAACTACGTCCAGGCCGCCAAGGCCCTGGGCGCCAGCCCGCTGCGCATCCTGTTCCGCGAAATCCTGCCCAATGCCATGGGGCCGATCATCGTCCTGGCCTCGCTGGGCCTGGGCACCGCGATCATCTCGGAATCGGCGCTGAGCTTCCTCGGCTTCGGCCTGCCGCCTCCGGAGCCGACCTGGGGCTGGACCCTGGCCTATGGCACCCGCTTCATGCGCGACGCCCCCTGGCTCTCCATCATTTCGGGCCTGACCATCATGGTCACCGTGCTCGGTTTCAATCTCCTCGGCGACGGATTGCGGGACGTGCTCGATCCGCGTCAGCTCTCCCGCGCTGGAGCAAAGGCCGCCAAGGCCAAATAACCAAAGGAAAAACTTGAATGGTCAAGTCCATCAACCAGCTTCGCCCGAAGTTCACCACGCATGCCGATGGCAGCGACGCGGTCCTCTATATCCACGAACTGGTCGGTGAGCAGGACGGCCCCACGATCGGTATCTCCGCCGCGATCCACGGCAACGAGAACACCGGCTCGCAGGCCATTCTGGAACTCTATCGGCTGCTCAAGGACGTGCCGCTCAAGGGACGTATCCTGCTGCTCCCGGTGGCCAACCCCTATGCCTTTGCCGTCAACGAGCGCTATTCGACCATCGACAAGGTCGATCTCAATCGTCAGTTCCCCGGCAATCCCAAGGGCACCTATAGCCAGCAGCTCGCCCATGCCATGACCGAGCACTATCTGAACGTCATCGATGTCCATATCGACCTGCATTCGGGCACCGACCGGCCGACCGTCGACTACGTCTATATCTGGAATGACGAGCGCCTTTCGCGCGCCTTCGGCTCCAAGCTGCTCTACCGTCCGGTCGAGAACAAGCAGGGCACCGTCTTTGGCGGCACCACCAAGTCGGTGACCATCGACACCCGCAACATTCCGGTTGCGGTGATCGAGCTGGGCGGCGGGATTGTCGACCAGGGCCCCTATCTCAAGCGCACGGTCGACGGCGTCCTCAACATGCTCAAGACACTGGGCGCAATTCCAGGCGATCCCTGGACCAACCCGCAGCAAATCGTCGTCAACGAACTGGCCGGCATTCGTCCCAGCCAGGGCGGTTGGCTCGAGCCGCTGGCGCCCGCCAATGGCGAGATCATCAAGGGCGGCGAACTGCTCGGCCGGGTCGTCAGCCCCTATACGTTCGAGACGCTGGAAGAGATCCCGACGCCTTTCGAGAATGGCGTGATGATCATGCAGCACCTCACCCGCAACCTCGTCCATAGCGGCGATTATGGCTTCATGGTCGGCAATCTCGAAGGCGCCACCGACTGAGTGAAGAGAATGGATCGGCTTTTGGCCGAGACTGGAGACGACGGCAATGAGCCAGATCAGCACTGTGCAAGCACCCGCGATCGAGGTGAAGAACCTCGAAATCGAGATCATGGGCGGGCAGGGTCCGTTTTCCGTCGTCTCCGACATGAACTTGTCCGTGCGGCCGGGGGAAACGCTCTGCATCGTGGGCGAGAGCGGGTGCGGGAAATCCATGACCGCCCTGTCCCTGCTGCGCCTCCTGCCCGAGGCGGCCAAGGTGACGAAGGGCGAAATCCGCATAGATGGCGAGGATTTCCTGACCATGGGCCAGCGCCAGGTGGAGCAGTTCCGCGGCGAAAAGATCGCGATGATCTTTCAGGAGCCGCTGACCGCCCTCAACCCGGTGCTGCGCGTCGGCGAGCAGATTTCCGAGGCCGTGCGGGCCCACCGCAAATGCAGTGGCGCGGAGGCGCATGCGCGTGCCGTCGAGGTGCTGCGCATGGTGCAGATGCCCGACCCCGAACGCCGCGCCACCCAGTTTCCGCATGAATTGTCGGGTGGTATGCGCCAGCGCGCCATGATTGCGCTGGCTCTGGCTTGCGACCCCAAGATCATCATCGCCGATGAGCCGACCACGGCGCTCGACGTGACCATCCAGGCCCAGATCCTGGGGCTGATTTCCGATCTCCAGAAGCGCCTGGGCACGGCCCAGATCCTGATCACGCACGATCTGGGCGTGGTCTCGGAGGTCGCCGACCGGGTGATCGTCATGTATGCCGGGCGCAAGATCGAGGAGGCGAGCATCTTCGACCTCTTCGACAACCCCATCCATCCCTATACGATCGGACTCATGGGCGCCGTTCCCGGCGCCGGGGCAGCCTCGGAAGACGGCGACCGGCTGGCTGACATTCCCGGCACCGTACCCCCGCTCTGGAACCTGCCCAAGGGATGCGCCTTCGCCCCGCGTTGCCCGACCGCCTCGGCGCGCTGCCTTGAGGAGCGTCCGCCACTTGTTGAAAAACGCCCGGGCCACTGGGCTGCCTGCTGGGATCATGTCGATGCAGCGTGAACGCGAACCGCTCCTGAGCGTAGAAAACCTAGAGGTTCATTTCCCCATTCGCGCAGGCGTGCTCCAGCGCCAGGTGGGTGCGGTCAAGGCCGTGGATGGGGTGAGCTTTTCGCTCGACCGTGGTGAGACGCTGAGCATTGTGGGGGAAAGCGGCTGCGGAAAATCCACCACCGGCCTCGCCCTGATGGGCCTCGTCAAGCCGACCGGCGGGCTGGTGCGCTTCGATGGCGAGGAAATCAAGGGCTTCAGCCGTGCGGCGCTCAAGAGCTATCGGCGGCGCATGCAGATCGTGTTCCAGGACCCGTTCTCCTCGCTCAACCCGCGCCAGAAGGTGAAGGACATCATCCGCGCGCCGCTCGATATCCATAAGGTCGGCACCCCGGCCGAACGCAACGAGCGCGTTGCCGAGCTGATGCAGCGAGTGGGCCTGAGGCCCGACCAGGCCGACAATTTCGCGCACCAGTTTTCCGGCGGCCAGCGCCAGCGTATCGGTATTGCCCGCGCCCTGGCGCTCAACCCCGACGTCATCGTCTGCGACGAGCCCGTCTCGGCGCTCGACGTCTCGGTGCAGGCGCAGATCCTCAACCTGCTGAGCGACCTGCAGCGCGATCTGGGTGTTTCCTATCTCTCGATCTCGCACGATCTGGGCGTGGTCGAATTCATCTCCCATCGGGTGGCGGTGATGTATCTGGGCAAGATCGTCGAGATCGCGCCCAAGAAGACCATTTTCGCCAATCCGCGCCATCCCTATACCGAGCTGCTGATGCGCTCCGCGCCCTCGCGCGACCCGCGCAAGCGGCACGCCTTCAGCGCCAGCAATGACGATATGCCGAGCGCCACCCGCAAGCCGGCGGGATGTCCGTTCCATACGCGTTGCCCGCTGGCCACCGATATCTGCAAGTCCGACGAGCCGGCGCTGACCGCGCGCGACGACGGCCAGCTCGTAGCCTGCCACCACCGCTGAGTTGATCCCATGACGCCTTCCTATCTCTTCACCAATGGCCGCATTCTCGATGCGGAGGCCGGTACGCTGCACGACGGGCTCGACGTGCTGGTGAATGGCCCGCAGATCGCGGCGATCGGTGCCGCTCTCGCACGGTCCGAAGCGACCGAGGTGATCGACCTGGACGGCAGGACGCTGATGCCCGGCCTCATCGACTGCCACGTGCATGTCGTTGCCGAAACGCTCGATCTGTGGGGCAACATGATCGCGCCGGCCTCACTGTCGGCCTTGCGGTCGGCGCGGGTGATGACCGAGGCGCTGCACCGGGGTTTCACCACGCTGCGCGATCTGGGCGGAGCCGATTACGGCCTCGTGCGGGCGGTCAATGAAGGTCTGCTCGACGGGCCACGCCTCGTGATCTGCGGCAAGGGGCTGACGACGACAGGCGGCCATGCCGACCTGCGCCAGCGCACCGACGATCGCCCGGGACTGTTCTCGGACCGGCTAGGATCGATGGGCCTCATCGTTGATGGCGTGGACAACGTGCGCACGGCCTGCCGAACCATGATCAAGGAAGGCGCGCATTTCATCAAGGTGATGGCCAATGGCGGCGTGTCGTCGCCGAACGACCCCATTCACTCCATTCAGTATTCGCGCGACGAAATCGCGGCGATGGTGGAAGAGGCCGAAAATGCCGGCCTCTACGTCGCTGCCCATGTCTATACCGACAAGGCCATCCGCCGATGTGCCGAGCTCGGCGTACATTCGCTCGAGCATTGCAACCTCATCGAGCCGGAAACCGCGCGCATCGCCGCCGAAAAGGGCTGCATCGCGGTGCCGACGCTGGTGGCCTACGATGCCCTCGCCCTGGAAGGGGAAGCACTGGGGCTCGGTGCCTCCGAGTTCGCGAAGATCGAGATCGTGCGCCAGGGGGGCCTGCGGTCGCTCGAAATCATGCGCGATGCCGGATTGCCGATGGCATTCGGTTCCGATCTCCTCGGGCAGCTTCGCAAATATCACTGCATGGAATTCGAGCTCCTGGCCAAGGTGCTGACACCGGCCGAGATCATTCGCTCGGCCACCATTATCGGCGCGCGGCTTTGCCGGCTGGACGGGCAGGTGGGTGTCGTGGCCGAAAAGGCCTTCGCCGATCTTCTGGTGGTCGATGGCAATCCGCTCGAGGACATCGCCTTGCTCCAGGATGACGGGGCGCATATGCCAATGATCATGGCCAATGGTCGCGTGGTAAAGTCTGCCCTCTAGCGCACCGGCCCGATGGAGGCTGCCATGGCGGTGAATGCGGACCATCCCTTGCGGCCGGCTGATTGGGTCACCGGATTTGCGGTGCTGATCCTGTGCCAGCTTGCAGGCGAAGCCATGGTGCAGCTGCTACGCATCGTCTCGCCCGGCTTCGTCTTCCCCGGCCCTGTCGCGGGCATGCTGCTTCTGGTGCTGATCCTGAACCGGTTCGCCGAGCGCGCGCGGTCCACCATTGCAGTCGCCAATGGTCTGCTCGGCATCCTGGCGCTGCTGTTCGTTCCCTCCGCGGTGGGCATCATGCAGCATTGGGCCGTCATCCAGGCCTGGGGACTGCCGCTTCTCTTGGCAGTGATCGGCTCGACCGTGCTGACATTGCTGGTCACGGTCTATGCTTTCATCGTCACCGACAGATGGGTCGAGAGGCGCAGGCGATGAGCGGATTATCCGGCATCTGGGTTTACCTAGCGGCCTCCCCGCTGACCTGGCTGGGCGTGACGCTGGTGGCTTTCGTTCTGGCCATGCGGATCGGGGCCTTCCTCGGCAATTCGCCCCTGGCCAACAGCGTTCTGGTGTCGGCCGCGTTGATCATTCCAGCGCTGCTGGTGACGCGCACCCCGTATCAGATCTATTTCGAGGGCGCCCAGTTCGTGCATTTCCTGCTCGGACCGGCCACGGTGTCGTTGGCGGTACCGCTCTATCGCAATCGCGACGCGGTCAAGCGTTCGCGCCTTCCCATTGTCGTTGCCCTGATCGCCGGAGCCCTCACGGCCATCGGCAGCGCACTGGCCATTGCTGCCCTGTTTGGCGCGCCGCCAGATGTTCTCGCCTCCATCGCGCCCAAATCGGTCAGCGCGCCCATTGCCATGGAGCTGGCTAATGGCATTGGCGGCATTCCGTCCCTTGCGGCAGTTCTCGTCATCCTCACCGGCATCACCGGCGCCGTAATCGTTACGCCGCTGATGAACGCGCTCGGCATTACGGATTATCGGGCACGCGGCTTTGCAGTGGGCCTTGCAGCCCACGGCATCGGGACGGCCCGCGCGCTGCAGGTCAGCGATGTTGCCGGCGCCTTTTCGGGAATCGCCATGGCTCTCAACGGCGCCTTCACAGCCGCTCTCATCGTCGGCGTGATGCAGCTGCTTTAACGCAGGGCCGCTTCTCCACACTATCGGCAGGCCCGCAGAACGCCTGCGGCTTCGCGCTTTTGTGCGCGCATTCAGCCCCTTAGCGTCCCAAATACAAGATGATGCAATGACAGGCAGATTGTCAGACAATCTGTTTGACATCGTATTTTCGATCTGCTTTCTTGGTTTGGGACGGAGGACTTCATGGATAGTGAACTTTACAAAAGCGGTCTCAAGACCCGGCGCGAGGTTTTGGGTGAGGAGCATGTGGCGCGGTCTCTCGCCAGCATGGATGACTTCACAGCTCCCATACAGAAGCTGGTGACCGAGTATTGTTGGGGCGAAATCTGGGGGCGGGACGGTCTTGATCGCAAGACGCGCAGCCTTATCAACCTCGCCATGCTTTCGGCGCTGAACCGCCCGCACGAAGTGCGCCTGCATGTGCGTGGCGCCCTCAACAACCAGGTGTCGCGCGAGCAGATCCAGGAAGTGCTTTTGCAGGTCGCAATTTACTGCGGCGTTCCGGCGTGCCTCGACAGCATGAAGGTCGCCGTCGAAGTCTTCAAGGAAGAGGACGCCAAGTCCGCACAGGCGGAGGGCTGAGCGGTGTCGGACAAGCAATCCATCGGTTTCATCGGCATCGGCGCGATGGGCTGGCCCATGGCGACGTGCCTTGTGCGCGCCGGCTATCGGGTGACGGTCTATGATGCCCGCACCGAGCAAAGCGAAAAATTTGCCAGCGAAGTCGGCGGCGCCGCAGCGGCCAGCCTTGCCGAGCTGGCACGGAATGCCGAAGTTCTGGTCACCATTCTTCCCAACAGCGATATCGTCGAAAGCGTACTTTTTGGCGAGGCCGGCATTGCCGCCGCTCTTCCCCAAGGCGCAACGATCATCGACATGACATCGGGGGTGCCGGCAAAGACCGTCCGCTTCGCGGAGCGCCTGGCAGAGGATGGTCGCGTGCTGTTCGATGCGCCGGTTTCCGGCGGTGTCGCTCGCGCTCGCACCGGTGAGCTGACGATCATGGCCGGTGGTGAAGATGAGGTGGTGCAGGCTGCGCTCCCCGTGCTCAAGGCCATGGGTAACGTCATCCGCACCGGCGTTGTCGGCAGCGGGCACGCCATGAAGGCGCTCAACAATCTGGTCTCTGCCGGCGGGTTCCTGATCGGGGTCGAGGCCCTGCTCATCGGCAGCAAGTTCGGCATCGATCCCGAGGTCATCGTCGATACGCTGAACAGCTCGACCGGCATGAACAACAGCACCCAGAAGAAGTTCAGGCAGTTCGTGCTGTCTCGCGGGTTCAATTCCGGCTTTGCCCTCGAGCTGATGGTCAAGGATCTCGTCATCGCGCTCGGCGTCGCGCATGACGCCAAGGTCAACGCGCCCTTTGCCAATCTCTGCAAGGAAATGTGGTCCTCGGCGTCTGCCGTTCTCGGCCCCGGTACGGACCATACGGCGCTGGCACGTTTCTCCGAACTGCTTGCGGGCAGCCAGATCCCGGAGCGTCAGTCATGAGCGGCCGCTATTCCGAAGCGTTGGCGGCTCACATCGTCGCTAGCCAGCCAGGCGACCTGAATGACGCCGATCGACACGAGGCCAAGCGCGCCCTCATCAACATCGTCGGTTGCGCCCTCGGCGGCGCGGATCATCCCGCCGTCGATATCGCGATCCGCGCCCTTGGTTCCTTCGCGGGCGCAGCCGATTGTGCCGTGATCGGCCGAAAGGAGAGGGTCGATCCTCTCCTCGCCAGCCTCCTCAACGGCATCAGCTCGCATGTCCATGATTTCGACGACACGACGCCGAGCAATTATATCCACCCCACTTCGCCCGTGGCATCGGCGCTCTTTGCCTATGCCAGCGTCAATGCGGTGAGCGGCGTCGATTTTCTCAATGCCTATGTTCTGGGCTACGAGACGGTGACCCGCATCGGCAATGCGACATACCCCGCCCATTACCAGCGGGGCTGGCACAGTACCGGATCGATCGGCGTGTTCGGCGCCGCAGTGGCGGTGGGCAAGCTCATGGGACTGGACAAGGCCCGGATGCTGACGGCGATCGGCCTTGCGGCAACGCAGGGGGCGGGTATTCGCGACAATTTCGGCGCGATGGCCAAGTCGTTTCATCCGGGGCGCTCAGCCCAGAGCGGCTATATGGCCGCTCTGCTCGCAGCAGAGGGCTTCACCGCAGGGCCACGGCCCCTGGAAGGGCCGCGCGGCTTTGCCGAGGTCACGGCGGGCGAATACGATCTCGATATCGTCACGGCCGACCTGGGCCGCGATCACCTGCTGGGGCTCAACACCTATAAGCCATTTCCCTGCGGAATTGTGGTGCATCCCACGATCGATGCCTGCCTGCAATTGCGTGCCGAGCACGACTTTGCGCCCGAAGACGTGGTAGCGGTGCAATTGCGTGTCGCACCCCTCGTCCTCGATCTTTGCAATCAGCGCGAGATCACGCGGGGCCTCGAGGGAAAGTTTTCCATATATCACGCAGCGGCCCTGGCACTGGTGCGCAATCGGGCCAGCCTGGCCGAGTTCAGTGACGCGGCGGTGACAGACCCGGCCCTTGCAGCCATGCGGTCGCGCGTTACGCCGGTGGCCGACGGATCGGTCAGCGAAGACGGCGTCGAAATCGAACTGGTCTTGTCCGATGGCCGCCGGCTGCACAAGTCGCTGGAATTTTCGGTCGGCAATATTCGCAAACCCCTCTCCGACCAACAACTGGAAAGCAAATTCCGGGACCAGGTGAGGGTGATCGGGGAGCAGCAGGTGACGGGGGTGATCGAACGCCTCTGGGCCATCGATACGCTGGAGAACGTGCAGGGCCTGGTGGAAGCCACTCTGCCTTAAGGATCAACAAGGGAGGACTAAATGAAGAGGTTTCTGATCGCCTGCGCCTTTGCCGCAACGGCACTGAGCCCGGTCGCCGCATCGGCGGAAGTGACGCAACTCAACGTGCCGCTGGGCGCAGGCGGGTTCGGCTTTTTGCCGCTGCACATGATGCGCGAGTTCAATCTGGTCGAAAAGCACGCCGAAGAAGCCGGCATCGAACTGACCGTGAACTGGGCCAATGTCGGTGGGCCGGCAGCCATGAACGACGCGCTGCTGTCGGGTTCGGCCCACTTCATCTCGGCCGGCCCGCCGGCCTTTATCACGCTGTGGGATCGCACACAGGGCAATATCGAGGTGATGGGCGCTGCGGCCATGAGCTCGATGCCGATGTATCTCAACACGACTGCCGAGCATATCGAGGCACTTGAGGACTTCACCGCCAACGACAAGATGGGCGTCACCAGCATCAAGGTGTCGATCCCCTCGATCATCATGCAGATGCATGCCAAGGCCCAAGGGGAACAGGACGTCTTCAAATACGACCCGTTCACCGTCTCGATGGGTCATGCCGATGCCCTGATCGCACTTCTGTCGGGCAGCGGCGGCATCGTGGCGCATTATGCATCCTCGCCGTTCCACGAAATCGAGATCAAGGACCCCAAGGTCCGTACCATCCAGAGCAGCGACGATGTCATGGGCGGGTCCACCACCTTCACCATGATCTCGACCACCACCCGCTTCTACGATGAAAATCCGGTGGTCTACGGCGTCTTCCTCGATGCGCTGGAGGAAGCCCAGCAGATGATCGAGGCCGACAAGGACGCAGCCATCGATGTGCTGGTCAAATCCATGGGCGGGGCCTCCGAGCTGACCAACGAGGAACTCAAGGCCATCCTCGAAAACCCAAGCACCAAGTACACAACGGTGCCGGAAAACGTGCTGAAATATGCCGAGTTCATGCGTGAGATCGGGTCCATCACCAACCAGCCGACCGCGATTTCCGACCTGTTCTTCGAAAGCGATCTTGTCGCCGGCGGGAACTGACCGACTCTGCCGGCCGGTGAGGAGACCGGCCGGCGCATTCACTGGAGGAGCGCCTTGAACAATCAGAACAATCCCTTGCTCAGCGTCGATGGCGTGACGCTGCAATATCGCACCAAGGAGCACCTTGTAACGGCGACTTACCGCGTCAGCTTCGACATCCTGCGCTCCGACCGCTTCGTGCTGCTGGGCCCCTCGGGCTGCGGCAAGTCCACCCTGCTCAAGGCGGTGGGCGGGTATATCAAGCCCGTCGAGGGAACGATCCGCCTTAACGGCACCGATGTTCGCAAGCCAGGGCCGGACCGCATGCTGGTGTTCCAGGAATTCGACCAGTTGCTGCCCTGGAAAACGGTGCGCCAGAACGTCGTCTTCGCGCTGACCGCGAGTGGTCGCATGTCGGGTCGCGAGGCCGACGAAAAGGCCATGCACTATATCGACAAGGTCAATCTGACCAAGTTCGCAGACAGCTTTCCGCATACGCTGTCGGGTGGCATGAAGCAGCGTGTTGCCATTGCCCGCGGCATGGCAATGGAGCCCGATATCCTGCTTATGGACGAGCCTTTCGCCGCCCTTGACGCGCTGACCCGCGTGAAGATGCAGGAAGAATTGCTGCGGCTCTGGGACGACACCAAGTTCACCCTGCTTTTCGTTACCCATTCCATTCCCGAGGCTGTGAAGGTGGGCAATCGCATCCTCCTGCTCAGCGCCCATCCGGGTCAGGTCCGCGCCGAGATGAACAGCGACGGCACCGATCCCGTCGATGCGAGCGGCCATAAGCTTTCCGAGCGCATCGAGGAGATGCTGTTCCGCGAGCAACAGACCAAGGTCGAGGAACTTGAACATGCTTGAGACCATGACGCAGAATCGTCCCGAACGGTTCCTCAATCCGTCCACGTCGGGCTTCGGCGTCGTGCAGAAGCCGCTCACCACCTGGGAGAAACTTTCCGGAAACGGCGCCTTCCGCAAGGCCGTGCTGCTGATCGTGCTGGCCCTGGCCTGGGAATTCTACGCCCGCTGGCTCAACAACAGCCTGGTGTTCCCGACGTTTACAGCGACAATCTCCGCGCTCTGGCAGGGAATTGTCTCGGGCCGGATTCTGGCCGCTGCAGGCGCCTCGCTCAAGGTCTTGATCCAGGGCTATGCCATTGGCCTCGTCTGCGCGGGACTGCTCACGGCACTGGCCAGCGCCACCCGCATCGGCGCCGATCTGCTCGAGACGCTGACCTCCATGTTCAATCCGCTGCCCTCCATCGCTCTTCTGCCACTGGCGATGATCTGGTTCGGCTTCGGCGATGGCAGCATCATCTTCGTGTTGGTCCACGCGGTGCTCTGGGCTGTGGCGCTCAATACCCATTCGGGCTTCCGTGGCGTCAGTCCGACATGGCGCATGGTCGGGCGCAATTACGGCCTGTCCCAGCCCGCTTATGTGTTCCGCATCCTGATCCCCGGCGCCTTTCCGAGCATCCTGACCGGCCTCAAGATCGGCTGGGCCTTCGCCTGGCGCACGCTGATCGCCGCCGAACTGGTCTTCGGCGCAAGTTCGGGCGGTGGCGGTCTCGGCTGGTTCATCTTCGAGAACAAGAATGCGCTGCAGATCGCTTCGGTTTTTGCCGGCCTGCTGACGGTGATCCTTTTCGGACTCTTCGTTGAAAATGTGATCTTTCGTACATTGGAACAGCGGACCATACAGCGCTGGGGAATGCAGAATTAGCCGATGGAAGATGCAATGAGTGAACCGGTGCAAAAGAAGCAGGGCGTCGACATGTCCATGCGGGTCGTGGTTACCCCGGCGCCCGTGCGGCGGCAGGTGGCCGAGATCATTCGCACCGCGATCACCAGTGGCCGCTTTGCCCCCGGGCAGCGGCTGATCGAGAAGGACCTTTGCGAACTGACCGGCGTCAGCCGCCCGTCGGTTCGCGAAGCCTTGCGCCAGCTCGAGACCGACGGGTTAATCGAGGTGATCCCACATAAGGGCCCATCGGTGGCCCGGCTGACGCGAGAGGACGCCGCCGGGATCTACCAGGTGCGCGGCGCGCTCGAAGCCCTGGCGGCACAGAGCTTTGCCTCGGTTGCCACTGACGCCGAGGTCGCGCAGCTGCGCAACGCCGTAACGGCACTCAAGGCTGCCTATGGCACCGAGGATGTCGAGCAGATCCTTGTCGCCAAGCATGCCTTTTACCAGATCCTGTTTGCCGGAGCGGGCAATCCCACCATTCCCGCATTGTTGCGCACCCTGACGGACCGGATCACCTTATTGCGCCGCGTCACGCTCTCATCGCCTCAGCGCGGCGCGGCGAGCCTTGCGGAGATTGACGTGATCCTCGATGCCATCGAGCGCCGCGATGCTGCAGCCGCCCATGCTGCCACGCTGCACCACATCAACGAGGCATCCAAATCCGCGCTTCAGGCGCTGGATCCGTGACGCACGGCGACACATCGCCGGGCCCGGGGGTCGAGCCTTTCGAGGTCTTCGCCTTGCGCTACGCTGTCCATCGCGGCCGCAGGCAGGTGGATAATTTCATCGGCGCCGATCCGCATGAAGCCGGTTCGGACCTGTCCTATTATATCTGGGTGGCGCGTCGGTCCGACCGGGTGTTCGTCGTCGATACCGGTTTTGGGCAGGAGGCAGCAGCCGGTCGCGGGCGCACCCTGCTGGCCCAACCTGCCGATCGCCTGCGCCTGCTGGGCATCGACCCGGCGCGGGTGGAAGACGTCATTCTCACCCACCTGCATTACGACCACGCCGGAACACTGGGTGATTTCCCCCACGCCCGGTTTCACGTCCAGGACCATGAGGCGGCGTTCGCCACGGGTCGATGCATGTGCCATTCCGTGCTGCGCCAGGCCTATGATGTCGAAAATGTCGTCGGCTTCGTACGCGCGCTTTACGGCGGGCGGGTGCAATTCCACGATGGCAGCGCCGAGCTTGCGCCGGGACTTTGGGTTCACCGTATCGGCGGACATACGGCCGGTCTCCAGGTCGTGCGTGTCTGGACCCGTCGGGGCTGGGTGGTGCTGGCGTCCGACGCGGCCCATCTCTACGCCAACCTCCACCAGCGCTTGCCTTTCCCCATCGTCCACGATGTCGGTGCGCTGCTCGAAGGGTACCAGATGCTCCACACCCTTGCCGACACACCGGACCATATCGTTGTCGGGCACGACCCGCTGGTGGCCTCTATCTATCCCGGGCTTTCATCGTCCGGCGACATCGTCCGCCTCGACGCCCCGCCGAGGCCCCTGGCATGACCCGGCCTGTTTCAGCAGAACTCGCCGCCTTTGCGGTCGACACTTCGTGGTCGGATCTGCCGCATGACGTGCAGCAGGAAGCGCTGCGCGCCCTGACCAATGGCCTGGCGGCCGGGCTGGGCGGGGCAGGGGACCTGGCCGTCAAGGCCATCCTGCGCAGCCTGCGACCGATGTCTGCTGCCGGACAGTGCAGCCTGATCGGGGAGAGCGAAAGGGTCGACATGGGATTGGCGGCCTTCGTCAACGCCGCGGCGATCAATGTTCTCGATTTCGACGAAACCCATGTCGGCACCATCATTCATCCTGTGGCGCCTGTTGCCGGTGCAGCCCTCGCCCTTGCCGAGGAGCTGGGCGCGACAGGTTCGGACCTGCTGGGCGCAATCGTCATCGGTATCGAGGCGGCCTGCCGCATCGGCAACGCGATCTCGCCCGGACATTATGCCCGGGGCTGGCACATCACCGCGACCTGCGGAATTTTCGGCGCAGCGCTCGCCGCATCCCGTCTTCTGCGCCTCGACCATGGGCAGACGCTGCACGCTTTGGGGATCGCCTCGTCCCAGGCTTCCGGGCTTGTCGAGACGCTCGGCACGATGGCCAAGAGCGTTGGTGTTGGCCACGCGGCCCGCGGCGGCCTGACTGCCGCGCTCATGGCTCGTGAGGGTATCGAAGGGCCGTCAGCACCGCTCGAAGGGCGCCTCGCCTTTCTGGCGGTCACCTCCGATCGTTGGGAGCCCGAAAAGATTGTCGAAGGACTGGGCGCGGATTGGGAAATCCAGCGGCTGATGTACAAGCCCTATCCCTGTGGCGTCGTCCTCAATCCAGTGATCGATGCCTGCCTCTGGCTGCGCACCGAGCCGGGCTTCGACGCCACGCAGATCAGGCTGGTCGAGGTTAGGGGAAGCGAGCTCCTGCGCGCTCGAACCGACAGGCCGGATGTGACCCGGGGCAGGGAGGCGCAGGTCAGCGCGCAGCATGCCGTTTCGATCAGCCTGCTACGCGGTGCGGCCGGAGCCGCCGAATTTTCCGATGCCGCAGTGAATGACCCGGACGTGATCGCGCTCAGATCGAGGGTAGGCCATATCGTGGTTGCAGCAGATATGGCGGAGGACGAGGCGCATGTGCGCATTTGCTTCGCCGACGGCACGGTGATCCAACGCCTTGTGACGACGTCTCTCGGCAGCCTCGAAACCCCGCTCAGCGACGGCATGATTGCCGAAAAGATGCGGGCGCTGGCCGCTCATGGTGGGACCGGCGTCCATGCCGACGGGGTTCTGTCCGCCGTTTCGGCCCTGCCGGCTGCACCGGACAGCGCAGCGCTGATGCAGGCGCTGCGCGCCCAAGAACCATCAGTGGAGCCATAAGATGAACCTCAATGACCCCTCTCTCTTGCGCGAGGCGGCCCTGGTTGGTCGCCGGTGGATCACTGCCCAAGAGGGGGAGTCGATCCCGGTGACCAATCCCGCCACCGGAGCGATCCTCGGACATGTGCCCGATCTGGGAGCCGCCGAAACGCGCGAGGCGATCAGCGTGGCTGCCGAGGCGCAGAAGGATTGGGCCGCGCGCACTGCAAAGGAGCGCTCCGATATCCTGCGCGCCTGGTTTGACCTGATGATTGCCCATCGCGACGATCTGGGCGCTATCCTGACGGCCGAGCAGGGCAAGCCGCTCGCCGAAGCCAAGGGCGAGATCACCTATGGCGCCAGCTTCATCGAATGGTTCGCGGAGGAGGCGCGGCGCGTGCGCGGCGATGTCATTCCCGGCCATGGCCGCGACAAGCGTATTGTCGTGCTCAAGCAGCCGATCGGCGTCGTAGGCGCGATTACGCCCTGGAATTTTCCCAATGCCATGATCACGCGCAAGGCAGGCCCCGCGCTTGCTGCGGGCTGCGCCATGGTGCTCAAGCCCGCCGCGCAGACGCCCTTTTCGGCAATCGCGCTGGCTGTGCTGGCGGAGCGTGCCGGTCTGCCCCCGGGTCTTTTCAGCGTCGTCACGGGATCAGCGGCGGAAATCGGGGGTGAGCTCACCGCAAATCCGCAGGTGCGCAAGATCACCTTCACCGGCTCCACCGGGGTTGGAGCCAAGCTGATGGCGCAAAGCGCACCGACCATCAAGAAGCTCGGTCTGGAGCTTGGGGGCAATGCGCCCTTCATCGTGTTCGATGACGCAGACATCGACGCTGCGGTGGAAGGGGCGATGATCGCGAAGTATCGAAACAACGGCCAGACCTGCGTCTGCGCCAATCGCATCTACGTCCAGCGCAGCATCTATGATGCATTTGCCGAAAAGTTCCGCAATGCAGCGGCCCGTCTCAAGACCGGGGACGGGGCGGACGATGGCGTCGATGTCGGCCCGCTCATCGACGAGAAGGCGGTGTCGAAGGTCGAAGAGCATATCGCCGACGCTATCGCGAAAGGTGGCCACGTCACCCTGGGCGGACAACGCCATGCTCTCGGTCGGACCTTTTTCGAGGTAACCGTCGTCACCCAGGCCAGTAGCGACATGGCGCTGGCCACCGAAGAGACTTTTGGTCCGCTGGCGGCGCTGTTTCCCTTCGACGCCGAAGAGGATGTCATCCGGATGGCCAATGCGTCCGAATATGGATTGGCGTCCTATTTCTATGCGCGTGATCATTCGAGGGTCTGGCGCGTTGCCGAAGCCCTGGAATTCGGCATGGTCGGCGTCAATACGGGCCTGATTTCGACCCCGGAAGCGCCGTTCGGCGGCATCAAGTCGTCTGGGCTGGGCCGCGAGGGCAGCCATTACGGCATCGAGGAATTCACCGAAATCAAGTATGTCTGCCTGGCAGTGCAGCCGCACTGACCTGCCAGGCAGGTGAGCCCTAAAGCTTGGTGGCGTCCTCGCGGGCCCAGAGCCGCAGGGACCGGCAGGCTTTTACAAACTCGGTCGCGGTCGCCGCATCCTCGAGCAGCATCACCCCCTCGTCGAGATCTTCGAGAATTCCCGCCTTGGCAAAGAGCGGCTTGGCTGCGGCGCTATGGGCTATGAACTTGCAATGGGCGAAGGCGTCGGCCACGAAGTCGCGGGCCGCAGCCTCACCGATCAGCAGGTCGGCCCCCTCCTCGGAGATGAGGACGGCAACGGCGTCGAACAGCACGGAGGGGCCGCCATCGATCATGTGATGGGCGATGATGGGCGTGCCGTCGCTGGCGGTGACGCCACCGATCTTGGGCGCGATGAACTCGAAGGTCGCGCCCTCACCCTCGAGAGCCGCGCCGAGCTGGTCGACCAGGGCCGCATCGCAACCATCGGTGACGAGAATACCCACTTTGCGGCCGGCAAAGCTCTCCGGCCCGTTCTTGATGATGCTGAGTGCGTCGGAGGCCGGAAGGTCGTCGCGCGGCGCCACGGCGGCGTCGGCCGGCTCGGGAAGCTCGTCCATTCCCAGTTTCTTGGCCACGGTCTCGGCGAGCCCCGGATCGATGTTGAGCAGGTGGGCAACCATCCGTTCGCGGATGACCGGCGTCTCCACCTTGCTCAGTTCGAAGGTCAAGGCCATGGCGATATGCTTTTGCTCATGCACGGTCTGGCTGTCGAAAAATTGCCTGGCCTGGCTATAGTGATCGGCAAAGCTTTCGGCCCGTAAACGCGTCTTGGCGCCCTCGATGGCTTCGGGATAGGCGCGATGGCCGCGTTTCGGATCTTCGCGCGGGCCGGCGTCCCACGAATTGGGCTGGTAATTTGCCCGGCCAACCGGATTGCGCTGGGCCATGTGCCCATCCTGCTGGAAATGATGGAACGGGCATTTGGGCGCATTGATGGGCAGGTGGGTGAAATTGGTCGATCCCAGCCGCTTGATCTGGGTGTCGAGATAGGAAAAGTTTCGTCCCTGCAGCAGCGGATCGTTGGAGAAATCGATGCCGGGAGGCACGTTCTGCGTCATGAACGCGACCTGTTCGGTTTCAGCGAAAAAATTGTCTGGCATCCGGTCGAGCACCAGCCGGCCGACGGGGATGGGAGCGATGATCTCCTCGGGGATGATCTTGGTGGGGTCCAGGATGTCGAAATCGAACGTGTCGGCAAAATCCTGGTCGAACAACTGCACGCACAATTCCCATTCCGGATAATCTCCGGTCTGGATGGCGTTCCAGAGGTCGCGACGGTGAAAATCGGGATCGGCGCCGTTGATCTTGACCGCTTCGTTCCACACCACCGATTGCAGGCCCTGCTTGGGCTTCCAGATAAACTTGACGAAGGTGGACTTGTCCTCCTCGTTGAGCAGGCGGAAGGTGTGTACGCCGAACCCTTCCATGAAGCGGAACGAGCGGGGAATGGCCCGGTCCGACATGGTCCACATGATCATGTGCATGGATTCCGGCGTCAGCGAAATGAAGTCCCAGAAATTGTCGTGGGCTGATTGGGCTTGCGGAAAACCGCGATCCGGCTCCGGTTTCACCGAATGGATGATGTCGGGAAACTTGATGGCGTCCTGGATGAAAAATACCGGGATATTGTTGCCCACGAGGTCCCAATTGCCCTCTTGGGTATAGATCTTGACGGCAAAGCCGCGCACGTCGCGGGCTAGGTCGAACGAGCCTTTCGATCCGGCCACGGTCGAGAACCGCACGAAAGCCGGCGTTTTCTCACCGGGGCGCTGGAACAGGTCGGCCTTCGTGTATTTGGCCAGGCCTTCATAAGCCTCGAAATAACCGTGGGCACCGTAGCCGCGGGCATGAACGACCCGCTCGGGAATACGCTCATGATCGAAATGGAAGATTTTCTCCCGAAAGTGAAAGTCCTCGAGCAGCACGGGCCCGCGGGTCCCGGCCTTGAGGCTGTTCTGGTCATCGCTGACCGGCACGCCATGGGCTGTGGTCAGGACGGGCGTCTCTTCGCCTGCTGTCTGATGCAGTTCGCCGCCATTGCCGCGTGTGAGCACCGTGTCGTGCACGCGCGCCTCGAGCGCGGCAGCACTGGTGGACTTGGATTTTCTGGCCATGTTCGGCCTCCGGTTTAGGAATAAAGAAAAGGGGCCCGGTGGCCCGGACCCCTCGTGAGGATCAACCCTGCGCGGCTGCGTTGACCGAGCGTTCCGCCAATTGGTTGAGGTCTGCATCGGTCTTGCGCTCCTCATCGAGCGTGGCATCGAGCAATGTGGCGGCTTCGTCCATGCCAAGCTCTGTGGCCCAACGCTTGAGCGTGCCATAGCGGGTCATCTCGTAATGCTCGACAGCCTGCGCCGACGAAATCAGGCCGGCATCGAGCGCCGGAGAGCCCTTGAATTCCTCGATGATGTCCTCGCCTTCGGACAAGATGCCCTCGATGGCGTCACAGGTCTTGCCGCGCGGGGACAGCCCCATGAGCTCGAAGACCTGTTGCAACCGCTCGATCTGGTCCTGGGTTTCTCCATGATGCTTTTCGAATGCCGCCTTGAGCGTATCCGACTGGGCAGCCCGCTTCATCTTCGGCAATGCCTTTAGGATCTTGCGCTCCGCATAGTAGATATCCTTGAGCGTATCTTCGAAGAGATCGTTCAGCGTCTTCTCGGCGGCCATCGGGGCGCTCCTTGTTGGTTCGCTCACGAAATGGTGAGAGAAAGCCCAACGAACGCCCCCGACCCTCGTTCCGCTCTCTATCCTGTGTTGGTTCTGTCGAGAGCGTTCCCGCACGATCGCCCCAGCGCGCATGGAGCCGAACGTGACGGCCAAACCGCCTCACTAAATCAATCGCGGAAAGGTCGGCGTGCGCGTCAGCAACGCAGCACACCAAAATCAGCGAAGCCGGAATGCGCAACACCCATAACGCAGCCGCTCCGGCACGTTCGCTGTGTGATGTGAGACGGGGAGAATTGGCTGGGGAACCTGGATTCGAACCAAGATCGACGGAGTCAGAGTCCGCTGTTCTACCATTGAACTATTCCCCAGCAGGTGCCTGCTGGCAGGGCGGCGTGAGGAAGGGTGGGTGCTTCCGTTCGGCGCGGGGTCTCATTAGACAAAGCGGAATGAGATTGCAAGCGCTTCGGCGCATTCAGTGTGCAACATGGTTTGCATTGCGCTCGTGCGGCCCTTGCTCTACCTTGGTTTGTGACAACGCAACATATGTGCGCTCGGGCGCGGCCGGTGATCCCGGACCAGGCGACCGCGCATGAAGGAGACAGACGTGACCGATTCGAATCGGTCCGCCGCCGCTTCGGCACCTCATGCCGAGGCGGGGTCTGGTGCACCTTCCGGTACGGGCCGGAAGGATCGCGGGAACATTTCCGCGCCTCGGCCGGACCAGCGGACGCCATCCGCCAGCACGCCGCGCCGCACGCGCGGGCCGCTCTATGCGGCTCTCGATCTCGGCACCAATAATTGTCGATTGCTGATCGCCCGCCCGCATGAGCGCGGCTTTCGCGTGCTTGACGGGTTCACCCGCATCGTGCGGCTGGGGGAAGGCGTGTCCGTCACCGGGCGCCTTTCGGAGGCTGCCATGGACCGCACCATGGAGGCGCTGCGGCAATGTCGGAACAAGCTGCGCGACCACCAGCCGACGCGCATGCGCCTTATCGCCACCGAAGCCTGCCGGGCCGCCGAGAATGGCGCTTACTTCCTCGCGCGGGTCAAGCAGGAGATCGGCCTTGACCTCGAAATCGTGGATCGCCGCACCGAAGCCGAATTGGCGGTGACCGGCTGCGCCGACCTCATCGACGGCGAGGCACAGGGCGCCTTGATGTTCGATATCGGCGGTGGCTCGTCCGAGCTGGCCTGGCTCGATTTCAGGGGCGGTCGTCCCCGGGCGCAGGGACGCATGTCGGCATCGATCCGGTCCTGGCAATCGCTGCCGGTCGGCGTCGTCTCGATCGCAGAGAAATTCGGCGGTGTCGATGTCACCCGCGACGTGTTCGAGGCCATGGTCGGCTATGTCGCCGAGCAGTTGCGGCAGTTCCGCGGCCGGGAAAAGCTTCGGCAGATGATCGCGACCCATAAGGTGCACCTGATCGGCACGTCCGGCACGGTGACCACCCTGGCGGGGCTCCATCTGGGGCTTGAGCGTTACGAGCGCCAGAAGGTCGACGGCCTGTGGATGCGCCGCGAGGAGGTCGACGAAACCATGCGTGCTCTGCTCGGCATGCCGTTCGACCGACGGGTGTCTCATCCCTGCATCGGCAAGGACAGGGCCGACCTCGTCCTGCCTGGCTGCGCCATTTTCGAGGCCATCCGGCGCGAATGGCCGACCGAGCGCGTGCGTGTTGCCGATCGCGGGCTGCGCGAGGGCATTTTGATTTCACTCATGGATGCGGATCGCGGCCAGAAGCGGCCGAACCGCTATCCCAGGAGGCAGGGCAATGGCCAATAACAAGGCTTTGGGCACGGGCGGCCGCAAGTCCGACAAGGATCTCAAGATCCGCGTGAAAACGGCCAAGGGCCGCAAGGTCGCCTCGACCAAGTGGCTGGAACGCCAGCTCAACGATCCCTATGTGGCTCGGGCCCGATCCGAGGGCTATCGGTCGCGTGCTGCCTTCAAGATCAAGGAGATGGACGAAAAGCACAAGCTCTTCAAAAAGGGCATGCATGTCGTCGATCTGGGAGCGGCGCCCGGAGGCTGGTCGCAGGTGGCTGCTGCCGCCGTGGGCTCGACGGTTGAAAAGCCCCTGGTCGTGGGGATCGATTACCTCGACATGGACACTATTCCCGGCGTCATCCTGCTCAAGAAGGATTTTACCGAGGACGATGCCCCTGCCATGCTGATCGACGCCATGGGCGGCCATGGCGCCGACGTGGTGATGAGCGACATGGCCTGGCCCACGACGGGGCACCGCGCCACCGATCACCTGCGCATCGTCCACCTCATCGAGATCGCTGCCGATTTTGCCATCCAGGTTCTCAAGCCCGGCGGCTCCTTCGTCGCCAAGGTGTTCCAGGGCGGCACCGAGCATGAGTTGCTGCACATGCTGAAGCGGCATTTCTCGACCACGTTTCATGTCAAGCCGCCCTCGAGCCGCAAGGATTCGGCGGAGGCCTATCTGGTGGCCAAGGGCTTCAAGGGACGACAGGAGCCGGAAACCGAGCTTTAGGCGAAACCCGGCCGGACCTTGCCCGTTACCTCTGGTGTCATCAAGCAAGGAGAACCCGAATGGCCGCCAATCGTCGTAGTGAAGATCGTCTTCTGGATGCCGATGAGAAGAAGCTCGTTGCTGGCACACGCCATCCCGAACTTGCCGACATGAAAGCGGACGACCTGCGCAAGCTGGCCCGCACCCTGCGTGAGCGCCGCGACAAGGCAAGCCGCGCCGTGCGCAAGGGCAACCGTGCCGCCAAGGGCAGTGACAAGGCCGGTGACGCCGAACGGGGCAACCGCGAAAAGGCGGGCCTGATCCAGTCTGCCATTGCCCGGGTCAACAAGGAATTCAGCCGTCGCGGCGAAGCCCGGGAATAGCCGTCAGTGAACGTGCGGGCCGCCAAGCAATTGGTGGCCCGCATTTTTGGGCAGCCGCAGGAAGAGCAGGGTGGCGACAGCGCCCACGGCGGCAACCACGTAAAAGGCCATGTGGAAATCGCTGAGGGCCAGTTCGTCGCCGCCCCGCAGGCGATGCGCCAGTTCCAGAACACCGCCGCCCAGCGCCACGCCCATGGCGAACATCAATTGTCCCCAGACCTGGCTCATCACATTGGCCTGGCCTGCATCCTTGTCTTCGATATCGGCAAAGGTAAAGGCGTTCGAGCCCGTCCAGAACGTCGACTGCCAGAAGCCGGTAAACACCAGGATCGCCAGCATCAGTGGAATGGGTGTGCCGGGCATGTAAAGGCCCATAGCCAGGATGCCCAGCGACGAAATTGCGGTCGAGATCACCAAGGGATACTTGAACCCCCAATGCGCGAAGATCCAGTTTGCGACGAATTTCGCAGCCAGCGCCCCGACGGCGCCGGCAAAGGTGACCATGCCGCTTTCAAACGGCGACAGCCCGAAGGCAAGTTGCAGCATCAGCGGAAACAGGAAGGGCGTCGCGCCCTGTCCAAGCCGGAAGAACGTGCCGGCAACGATGGCGATACGGAAATTGCGCACCTTGAGCAGTCGCAGGTCCAGCAGCGGATAGTCTGTGGCCAGCGCATAGCGGGTGTAGATATATCCCAGCCCGATGCCCAGCGTGGCGGCGATTACGCCATAGATCGGGGGCAGGGCGGGCAGGCTCACCACCGAGCAGCCGAAGGCAAAGAGCGCAAAGGCGAGGCCGGCCAGCACAAAACCCTTGCCATCGATGCGGCGTGGTTGGTTGCGCGTCTCGTTGGGCAGGGCGAAGCCGACCAGCACGATCCCCAGGATGCCGATCGGGATATTGATGATGAAGATCCAGTGCCAGGAGAAATAGGTGGTGAGGAAGCCCCCGAATGGCGGGCCGACAATGGGCCCGATCAGGCCGGGAATGGTAAGCCAGGCCATGGCGTCCACTAGCTGATGGCGCGGTGTCATGCGCACCAGCACGAGGCGCGCCACCGGACCCATCATTGCTCCGCCCATGCCCTGTACGAAGCGCGCCACCACGAATTCCCCCAGCGAGCCGGAAAACGCGCAGCCGATCGAGCCGACCATGAAAACCAGCATGGCGATGCGGAAAACGCGGCGGGCGCCGAACCGGTCCGCCATCCAGCTCGAAATGGGAATGAAGATGGCCAGGGCGACCAGATAGGCCGTGAGGGCGAGCTTGAGGGAAATCGGGTCGGTGCCGATATCGCCGGCAATGGCCGCCAGCGAGGTGGCGATCACGGTGGAATCCATGTTCTCCATGAACACGGCCGTTGCCAGGATCAGCGGGATCGTCCGGGACAATTTTCCTCCAGGCCGGTGGACCGGCTTTATTCTCTGTGGCCGGTCCTGTGGCCCGAAACATTGTTGCCCGCATCGCGCGGCAGGCGGAAATAGATGAGGCCGGCAAGGGCGCTGAGGCCGCCGACGGCAAAAAATGCAATCTGGAAATCGAACAGGGTCAGCTGTCCGCCATTGAGCGTACTGGAAATTTCAATGATGGCGCCGGCGACGGCCACACCGAAGGCGACCGACAATTGCTGGCCGACGGCCACGATGGCAGTGGCCTGGCTTGCTTCTTCGTCCGAAATGTCGGCATAGCCGATGGCATTGGTGCCGGTGAAGAAGATCGACCGCAGCACCCCCCCCACGATCAGCACGGTCATCATGACCGGCACCGAGGTCTCGGCGGTGAACAGGCCCTGTGCCGCGATCAGCAGGCCCCCGAACAGGGCCGCGAAACCGAGGACGCGGGGAAAGCCAAAGCGCGCGAAGATGCGCTCGGCGATGAACTTGCTCATGATTGCGCCAATCGCCGACACGAAGGTGATGGCCCCGGACTGGAAGGGATTGAGCCCGAAGCCGAGCTGCAGCATCAATGGCAACAGGAACGGCACAGCGCCAACCCCGATGCGGAACAAGGAGCCGCCAGTGATCGACGCCCGGAAGAGCTTGTGGCGGAAGAGCCGGGGGTCGAGCAGCGGATACTTGGTTTTGCGGGCATGCAGCAGATAAAGGCATGCCGCCGTCAATCCGATGGCCAGGGTCAGGTAGCCATAGATGATCGGCAATGCAGGCAGGCTGACCACCGAGAGGCCGAACACCATGCCGGCAAAGGCCACCGCGGCAATGAAGAAGCCAACGAGATCGACAGGGCGAGGCGTGCGTTCGTCCGGCACCTGCAGGAAAATGCCTGCCAGAATGATGCCGGCAATGCCGATCGGGATATTGATCCAGAAGATCCAGTGCCAGGACAGGTAGGTCGTGAGGAAGCCGCCGATCAGCGGGCCGGTGACCGGGGCGACGAGCGCGGGAATGGTAAGCCAGGCCATGGCCGAGACGAGCTCGTTGCGCGGCGTCGAACGCACCAGCAGCAACCGTCCGACCGGCGTCATCATCGAGGAGCCGATGCCCTGGAAGAAACGCGAGAAGACGAATGTTTCGAGCGAAAACGAAAAGGCACAGGCCAGCGAGCCCAGCATGAAGACGAAGATGGCCAGCCGGAAGATGTTCTTTGCCCCAAACCGGTCCGCCATCCAGCCGCTCACCGGAATGAAAATGGCCAAGGCGACGAAATAGGCAGTCAGCGCCAGCTTCAGCGCAATCGGCTCGGTGCCGATATCGGCAGCGATTGCGGGCAGTGACGTGGCTATGACGGTGGAATCCATCTGTTCCATGAACAGGGCCACCGCCAGAATGAGCGGGGTAACGCGGATAGGGGGCATGATGACTGAAATGGACGGCAGGAAGGGCGCCGCGTCGATACTATGGATGGCTTTGCCATCCTTGGCCAGTCAAACCTCATATTTATCGCATGCCCTGGCGCAAATGTCTTCCCGGAGAAATCGCAGGGAGCGCCTGCATTGCCGATGGCTCCCACCCCTATGCAAGCGCCGTCCCCGGTGCTAATGACCCTCGCCAACCTGAACCCGCGCAGTACTGTCGCCGGTTCATATTCCAACATCTCTGATTATGATCAGAAGGCAGGAAGGGTCTGGCCTTGGCGAAGATTATTACCACTATCACCGGCGATTCAGCGCTCACCTTCGATGACGTGCTGCTGCAGCCCGCGCGCTCCGATATCCTGCCCACGGAAACCGACATTTCCACCTACGTCACCAAGGACATAGCGCTTAATCTTCCCATTCTGTCTTCAGCCATGGACACGGTGACCGAAGCCAATATGGCCATTGCCATGGCTCAGGCCGGCGGCATGGGCGTCATCCACAAGAACCTCACCGCCGCCGAGCAGGCCGAGCAGGTGCGCATGGTCAAGAGCTTCGAATCGGGCATGGTGGTGAACCCCATCACCATCGGCCCGGATGCGACGCTGGCCGATGCCCATGCCCTGATGCAGAAGAGCCGCATTTCCGGCATTCCGGTGGTTGAGAACGGCGGAACCGGCGGCCGGGCGATCGGCAAGCTGGTTGGCATCCTGACCAATCGCGACGTGCGCTTCGCCAGTAATCCCAACCAGCCCATTTCGGAGCTGATGACACACCAGAACCTCATCACGGTGAGAGAGGGCGTGTCCAAGGAAGAGGCCAAGGTGCTGCTGCACCGTCACCGTATCGAAAAGCTCCTGGTTGTCGACGAGGACTATCGCTGCATCGGCCTGATCACCGTCAAGGACATCGAAAAGGCCCAGCTGCATCCCAATGCCGTCAAGGACGAACAGGGCCGGCTGCGCGTCGCCGCTGCCTCGACCGTGGGCGATGGCGGCTTCGAGCGCTCGCTGGCGCTGATCGATGCCGGCGTCGACCTTCTGGTCATCGACACGGCACATGGCCATTCGGTGCGCGTCGCCGAGGCAGTGGAGCGCGTCAAGCGCGAGAGCAATTCCACGCGCATCGTCGCCGGCAACGTCGCCACTGCCGAGGCCACCAAAGCGCTGATCGATGCCGGTGCGGATGCGGTCAAGGTCGGTATCGGCCCGGGCTCGATCTGCACCACGCGTATCGTGGCCGGTGTCGGCGTGCCTCAGTTGGCTGCAGTCATGGGCTGCGCCGAAGAGGCTGCCAAATCCGGTGTGCCGGTCATCGCCGATGGCGGAATCAAGTTCTCGGGCGACATGGCCAAGGCCCTGGCCGGTGGCGCGTCCTGCGTCATGGTCGGTTCGCTTCTGGCCGGCACGGACGAAAGCCCTGGCGAGGTCTATCTCTATCAGGGCCGGTCCTACAAATCCTACCGCGGCATGGGCTCGGTCGGCGCCATGGGCGCAGGTTCGGCCGACCGCTATTTCCAGCAGGATGTGCGCGACCAGATGAAGCTCGTGCCCGAGGGGATCGAGGGCCAGGTGCCGTACAAGGGCTCCGTCGGCGCCGTGCTGCACCAGCTGGCCGGTGGCCTGCGCGCCTCGATGGGCTATACCGGTGCGCACACGCTCAAGGACTTCCGCGAGAACGCGACCTTCGTCAAGATCTCCAGCGCAGCCTTGGGCGAGAGCCACGTCCACGACGTGACCATCACCCGCGAGGCGCCGAATTATCGCAGCGGCCGCTGACCGCCACTCCACACCAGGGCCGCGTCTGTCGACGTTCGCGGCCTTTTTCGTTCACGGTCAATATCTGGCCTGTCCAAGATTTAATAATTGCCGGCAGTCTGAACGGTATATCCTGTCCTCGGCCCAACGAAGTTCCCCGGAGGTGGAAATGGCCAGACGTCAGGGATATGCCAGCGCGCAGATTGCAATGCACTGGCTGATTGTAGTGCTCGTCATTGTCCAGCTCGTCGTCGCCGAGAGCATGACGACGATGTTCGATGCCATGGAAGAAGGAGAGCCGATCGCCAGCCAGGTCGCGACGGGCGGCTCGATCCATTATTGGGTCGGCATCGCCATTCTCGTGCTCATGGCGGGTCGGCTGGTCATGCGGCTGGTTCTGGGGGCTCCGCCGCATGCACCAGGGTCATCGCCGATCCAGAACGTGGCGGCGACTGTGGTGCACGGTGCGCTCTACCTCGTGCTGCTGGCCGCACCGATTTCGGGCCTTGTCGCCTTTTATGGCCTTGCCGACGTGGGCGACGTCCATGGGCTGGTCCGCCCGGCGCTGTTCGTCCTGGTCTTGCTCCATGTTGCTGGAGCCTTCTTCAATCAGTTCGTGCGCAAGGACGGAACGCTGCTGCGCATGATGCGCCCCGCGGCCTGAAACGCCCTGCTGAGAAGGCCGTCTCCTCGCAAGAGGAGGCGGCTTGTCTCGCAAGCGCCTCCGCTGAAGTGGCCGCCAGGAAAACCGATTCCGTTTGAAGCCGTTATGATTGTATACGGATTCTCCAGCGGAACCTCACATGCCCCTCACAGCCAAGCTGCTCATCGCCGCGATTTCGGCGCAGGTCTTTCTCTCCATGGGCATTCTTCTGCTTATGGCCCGCGAGCGGGTACCCCGCGTCATGCGGGGGGAAATTCCCATGGCGAGCATTGCCGTCGAGCGGGACGCCTATCCCCTCAAGGCGCGGCTCCTGTCCAACAATTTCGATAATCAGTTCCAGCTGCCGGTGCTGTTCTACGTGGGGGCGCTGCTGGCTATCCTGTTTCAGCCCGGCTGGCCCGAAGTGGTTCTGGCCTGGCTCTTCGTTGCCACGCGCTATGTCCATGCCTATATCCACGTCACCCACAATCGGGTCGGCAAGCGCTTCATGGCCTATGCGGCCGGCCTTGCGGTTCTGGCGCTGTTCTGGCTATGGCTGATCCTGCGTCTTCTCATCCTGGCTCCGAGTATCTGACCTATGCGTTTTCCCGGCCGTCTCTCCGCTGCCATTGCCGTCCTCGCCGATGTGGAGCAGCGCAAGCGACCGGTCTCGGAGGCGCTCAAGGCCTGGGGGCTCAACAATCGTTTTGCCGGGGCAGGGGACCGGGCAGCCATCGGCAATCTCGTCTATGACGCATTGCGCCGTCGCGCCTCGCATGCCGCGGCCATGGGGTCTGACACGCCACGCGCCTTGGTACTGGCGGTTGCCATGCGCGATTGGGGTGAGACACCGGAAAGCCTCAACCAAGCCTTTGCCTCCGACACACACGCGCCCGAACCGCTAAGCCCCCAGGAAGCGGCCGGCGCCGTTGCCGTTCTTGCTGCCGCGCCACTCGCGACGCAGGCCGATATGCCTGATTGGCTCGCCGCGTCGCTCGAACGTGCCCTGGGCCCGGACTGGGTTGCCGAAGGCCAGGCCATGGCCGGGCGGCCTTCACTCGACCTGCGCGTCAATGCGCTCAAGGCGACACCCGAAAAGGTCATGAAGTCGCTGGCCCGGTTCTCGCCGCAATCCGCAGCCATCGCTCCGTTTGGCCTCACCATGCCCGCAGGGCCACGCGATGCACGCACGCCGAATGTGACCACGGACGAGGGCTACCTCAAGGGCTGGTTCGAGGTGCAGGATCAGGGCAGTCAGATCGTCGCTGCCCTCGCCAATGCCCGCGAAGGCGAGCAGGTGCTCGACCTCTGCGCCGGAGCCGGGGGCAAGACGCTGGCCCTCGCGGCCAATATGGGCAATTCGGGCCAGATCTTCGCCTATGACAGCGACCGGTCGCGCCTTGCGCCGATCTACGATCGCCTCAAGCGCAATGGTGTGCGCAATGCGCAGGTTCGCGCTCCCAATGACAATGCGCTCGATGATCTCGTCGGCAAGATGGATCGGGTGGTCGTCGATGCGCCCTGTACCGGCACCGGAACCTGGCGCCGCCGGCCAGACACCAAGTGGAAGCTGACGCCCGAGCTTCTGGCCCAGCGTCAGGCCGAACAGGCGGCGCTGCTGGTCGAGGCCGCGCGCTATCTCAAGCCGGGCGGCACACTGGCCTATATCACCTGCTCCGTCCTGCCGGAGGAGAACGACGACCAGATCGCCGCCTTCCTCGCTGAGACGCCCGGCTTCGCGTCTCTCGACATCGCTGCTGCCTGGCGGCAGGCGCTGATCACCGATCTGCCCGAAGGGCTCGCCACGGCCGGGGGTGGGCTATGCCTCACGCCACTTCGCACCGGCACGGACGGCTTCTACATTCATCTCCTGCGCAAGGCCTGACCGCACGAAACGCGTGTGAACCAGTGGGTGCCGGCCAACGTTCAATGGGCAAGACCCGTTCGAACAGGAGCGTTTCCATGCACGCGACCAGCACCAGCACCGATTACCGCAAGCCCCAGTCATGGGTCGTCCTCGCTATCTTCCTTGCCATCGTCGTAGGCATCGGGGCCCTTGTCGGCACCCAGACGGCCCCAGGCGCCTGGTACGATCAGCTGCAGAAGCCTCCGCTCAATCCGCCCAACTGGGTTTTCGGCCCGGTCTGGTTCACGCTTTACGTGATGATCGCGGTCGCAGGCTGGCGCATCTGGATGATCGATCCCAAATCTGCCGCCATGAAATTCTGGGGCGCCCAGATGCTTCTCAATTGGGCCTGGTCGCCGGTATGGTTCAACGCGAACATGCCTTGGCTGGCCTTTGCCATCATCGTCGCCATGTGGCTGGCTATCGTCGGCTTCATCGGCGCGGCCCGCCGTCGCGACACCTTAGCCGCCTGGCTCTTCGTGCCCTATCTGGCCTGGGTGAGCTTTGCCACTTATCTCAACCTGTCGATTGCCCTGCTCAATCCCCAGGCATAGGCAGGCCAGCGCGAACGCCGCGCTTGCGAAAATGCGATGGCGGGGCTAAAGCCTCGCCATGCTGCACCCAGACACCGCCCCCCTCAACGATACCATTCTCATTGTCGATTTCGGCTCGCAGGTCACCCAGCTGATCGCCCGCCGCATTCGCGAGACTGGGGTCTATTGCGAAATCCATCCTTTCCAGTCCGCCGGGGCCGCCATGGCGGCGCTGCGGCCTAAAGGCGTCGTGCTCTCCGGTAGCCCGGCGTCGACGCTGGATGAGAACGCTCCCACAATCGATCCGGCCATTCTGGCAGCCAATGTGCCGATCCTGGGCATCTGCTATGGGCAGCAGGCCTTGTGCGTGGCGCTGGGCGGCAAGGTCGAGGCGGGCCATCACCGCGAGTTTGGCCGTGCCGAGCTGACGGTTCAGAAGCCCAGCTCGTTGTCGGATAGCGTCTGGGAAGTGGGCACCGACCATCAGGTCTGGATGAGCCATGGTGACCGGGTGGTCGCGCTGCCGGACGGCTTCGAGGTGGTCGGCACCTCGCCAAATGCGCCCTTTGCCATGATCGCCAATGAAGCGCGCCGCATCTGGGCCGTGCAATTCCACCCCGAGGTGGTGCATACCCCCGACGGGGCCAAGCTCTATGCCAATTTCGTGCACGGCATTTGCGGCATCCAGTCGAACTGGACCATGTCGGCTTATCGCCAGAAGATGATCGACAAGATCCGCGATCAGGTCGGCTCGGGTCGGGTCATCTGCGGTCTCTCCGGTGGGGTGGATTCCTCTGTGGCTGCAGTCTTGATCCATGAAGCGATCGGCGACCAGCTCACCTGCATCTATGTCGACCATGGCCTGATGCGGCTCAACGAGAGCGAACAGGTCGTGACCATGTTCCGCGACCAGTTCAATATCCCGCTGGTCCATGTCGATGCGTCCAGGAAATTCCTCGGTGAGCTGGACGGCCAGTCCGACCCCGAGACCAAGCGCAAGATCATCGGCCGCCTCTTCATCGAAGTCTTCGAGGAAGAAGCCAAAAAGCTCGGCGGCGCCGAATTCCTCGCCCAGGGCACGCTCTACCCGGACGTCATCGAATCGGTGTCGTTCACCGGCGGCCCCTCCGTTACCATCAAGAGCCACCACAATGTCGGCGGCTTGCCCGAGCGCATGAACATGCAGCTCGTCGAGCCGCTGCGCGAATTGTTCAAGGACGAAGTGCGCGCTCTGGGCCGCGAGCTTGGCATTCCGGACAGCTTTATCGGCCGCCATCCTTTCCCTGGTCCCGGCCTCGCCATCCGCTGCCCCGGCGGCATCACGCCCGAAAAGCTCGACATTCTGCGTCAGGCCGATGCCATCTATCTCGATGAAATCCGAAAGTCCGGCCAGTACGACAAGATCTGGCAGGCCTTTGCAGTATTGCTTCCGGTCCAGACCGTGGGCGTCATGGGCGATGGTCGTACCTACGAATTCGTCTGCGCCCTGCGCGCCGTTACCTCGGTCGACGGCATGACCGCCGACTTCTACCAGTTCGACATGAACTTCCTGGGCAAGACCGCCACCCGCATCATCAACGAGGTGCGCGGCATCAATCGCGTGGTCTATGACGTGACATCCAAGCCGCCCGGCACCATTGAGTGGGAGTGAGCCGTTAGGGCTCGAGACGAGAAGACGGGCTCTGCGGGCCCGCCTTTTGAGTATGTCGAGGCTCAGGCAGCTGGCTTGCTTCGCGGCCCGGATAGACGGGCAGCGAGTGCGGCAAGCCGATCCAGCACCGCCACGGCAACCCGCTCCACCGGCTTGCGGAAGCGCCATTCGAAGGCTGCACTGAAGACGATGGCCATGATGAACGTGCTGGCGATGACCAGCCACAGCGCCACTTGCGCAGGCAAGTAAAGGTCGAAAGTGGCCAGCATGCTCATGCCGATATTTTCGTGGATGAGGTACCAGGCGAAGCTGAGAAGCCCGATCTGCGCCAGGCTCCAGCTCAGCGCCGGCACATAGGGCAGCTGCCGGCCGCGCACGAACTGCACGAAAAGCAAGGCCAGCGCCAGATAGACGCCGGCACAGGCGCTGGCGATGATCCAGCCGCCATGCACTTCGAACGCATAGGCTTCGACCGCTACGATAAACGTCGACAGCGCCAGATTAGCCCCCAGCAGCCAGCCCGTTCCACTTTGGCCCTGTTCGAACTGCCAGCCCAAAATGCCAATGGCGAAGAACGACAGGTAGGGCGCGATGGTCAGGAACTTGAGCAGGGATTGCGGGGTCACCGAGCCGCTGCCGATCCCGGTCAACAGTGTCGAGCCCAGCCACACCAGCCCCATGACCAGCGCCATGCCCCCAAACACCCGGCCGAACCGGGCCCGGTCGGGAATCATGCCGGCGAGAAGGGCGACGAGCACGTAGAACTTGACCTCGACGGCAATCGACCAGAATGCGCCATCGATCCACTCGCCCAACTCGCCCAGAAAGAGCAGGTTGAGCACGACATCGATCGGGCCGGGCGGCACTTCGTGGAAATTGGCTTCCGGCACGGATGGAACATCAAAGACCAGTCCGAACAGGAACAGCAAGACGACCGCGGCGACGAAGGTGGGATAGATGCGCGAAAACCGGCGCGCCAGGAACTGTCCCACACTGGAGGAGCGCTCCAGCGTCATGAAGATGCAATAGCCGGAGATGATGAAGAAGAAATAGACGCCCACCCAGCCGAAAAACACCGGCCAGGGCGCTCCATCTGTGATGTTGAGCGCCGTTTCGGGCAGGCGCGCCGTGAAATGGAAAAGCACCACCATCAGGATGGCGATGCCCCGGAAAATGTCGATGGTCTGGTCGCGCGTGCCGGTCATGATGATCCGCCTGTTTGACGCATAAGCTACACCCGCGCCGGCCTGTCGGCATTGTCATGCTGAATCCACGGTTAACGTCTGGAATGCGGCGGTGCAGGCGGTTTGCATTCCGGGGGGCACATGCTAAAGCTGCCGGCGATTTTGAACGCTTAGACGGCCGCACATGTCCAACGAGAATATCTTCCGCGAAATCGATGAAGAGCTGCGCTCCGACCGGATGCGCGCGCTCTGGCGCCGCTTTGCGCCGTTTGTCATTGGCGGGGCCGTGGCTATCGTTGTCCTCGTCGCCGTCAATGAAGGCTGGTCCTGGTATACGCGCAGCCAGTCCTCGCAGTCGTCTCAGGAGCTCTATGCCGCTCTCGACACGGCAGGCCGCGGAGACTTGGCAGGCGCTCAGGCGCAGCTTGACCAGCTGGCAGCCAATGGCTCGGGCGGCTATCCGGTCCTGGCGGAGTTCCGCAAGGCGGCGCTCCTGGCCGAGCAGGGCGACAATGCCGGTGCGGTCGCGGCTTATGATGGCTTGGCGAATAACCAATCCAACGCCCGCCTGCGCGAGCTGGCCATGATCCTTGCCGCCCATATCCTGGTCGACGACGGCACCCTGGCCGATGTTGAGGCGCGCGTCGGCACCCTGGCGACCGATGATAGCGCCATGCGTCGCGTTGCGCGCGAATTGCTGGGTCTTGCCCAATACAAGGCCGGTGACTTTGCCGCTGCCGAGGCCAGCTTCCAGGCTGTTCTCGATGATCCGCTCGCCACCTCGAGCTTGCGTAACCGCATGGCCTTCTACATGGCGCAGATGCTCTCCGCCGGCACCGTCACTGCAGAACCTGCATCCGATGCGGATGTCGCTCCCGCTGCAGATGCCGCCGAGCCTGCAGCCACCGAACCTGCCGTCGACGAACCCGTCGCCGAATAATCCGGCTCTTGCCGAAGGGAATACCGCCATGACGGTTACCGTAGCCATTGTCGGTCGTCCCAATGTGGGCAAATCTACCCTGTTCAACCGGCTGGTGGGCCGCAAGATCGCGCTTGTCGACGACACGCCGGGCGTCACGCGAGATCGGCGCGAGGCCGAGGGCCGTATTGCCGACCTGACGTTCAAGGTTCTCGACACCGCCGGTTATGAAGACGTGCGCGACGGCAGCCTCGAGGACCGGATGCGCCAGCAGACGGAGCTCGCCATTCGCGAGGCCGATGTCATCCTTTTCATGATCGATGCGCGCGCTGGTGTCGTGCCGCTCGATCAGCGCTTCGCGCAGGTGCTGCGCAAGGCCGGCAAGGCCGTGCATCTGGTGGGCAACAAGGCCGAAAGCTCTTCTGCTGAGGCCGGCCTCGTCGAGGCCTTCAAGCTGGGCTTCGGCGAACCCATTCCACTGTCGGCCGAGCATGGCCTCGGTCTGTCCGAACTCTATTCCATCGTCTCGGCCGCCATCGATAAGGTCGCCGCGCAGCATGCGGCCGATGAGGCTGCGGCCATCGACGATCTGGACATGATGCCCGAAGTCGATGTGGACATCACCCCGGACATGCTCGAAGGGGAGGGCGAGGACGCCACGCTCCGCTGGAATCCCCGCCGTTATCTCAACGTGGCCATTGTCGGGCGTCCCAATGCCGGCAAGTCCACCCTCGTCAACCGCATGGTGGGCGAGGATCGCGTTCTGGTCGGCCCCGAGGCCGGCATTACCCGCGACAGCATTCTCGTGCCGTGGGAATGGGAAGGCCGCACCATCAATCTCGTGGATACTGCCGGTATCCGTCGCCGCTCGCGCGTGCATGAAAAGCTCGAAAAGCTGGCGGTGGGCGACAGCCTGCGCTCCATTCAATATGCCGAAGTTGTGGTGCTGCTGCTCGACGCCACCATTCCGTTCGAAAAACAGGATCTGGCGCTGGCCGACCTGGTCGAGCGCGAGGGCCGGGCCATGGTCATTGCACTCAACAAGTGGGATCTGATCGAGGACAAGAACAAGGCTCTGGCCGAACTGCGCGAGGCCTGCGAGCGCCTGCTGCCGCAGCTGCGCGGCGTGCCGCTGGTAACGCTATCGGGCCTTACGGGTCGCAATATCGACAAGCTGATGGACGCAATCTTTTCGATCGAGCGCAGCTGGAACTCCCACGTCTCGACCGCGCGCCTCAATCGCTGGCTTGCGGGCATGGTCGAAGGCCATCCGCCTCCGGCCGTTTCCGGGCGCCGGCTCAAGCTGCGCTACATGACGCAGGCCAAGACGCGACCGCCCAGCTACATCATCTTCGCGTCCCGCCCCGAAGCCGTGCCCGCCTCCTATCAGCGCTACCTGGTCAACGGCATGCGCGAGGCCTTCGACATGCCCGGAACCCCGATCCGCATGTGGCTGCGCGGCGGAAAAAATCCGTACGCCAACAAGGATTAGGCGTTTTGGCGGACCGGGCGGTCGGCCAATGTTTATCCATTGGCCTATTCCATTCCGGCCTGTCTGCCGTATAGTGCACGCCGTCGTAGCACCCCGCCATTGGTCGCGGCGTGTCAACATTGCACTTTGTTGCTTACAGAAATCCTCATCGTCGTCGTCCTCACTCTGGTGAACGGCGCTCTGGCCATGTCTGAACTGGCCGTCGTTTCTTCCCGTCCCGCCCGTCTCAAGGTCTTGGCCGAACAAGGCAACAAGGGCGCTGCCATGGCCATCAAGCTGGCCGAGGATCCGGGCAAGTTCCTCTCATCCGTGCAGATCGGCATTACCCTTGTCGGTATCCTTTCCGGTGCTTTTTCCGGCGCCACGCTGGGCCTGCGCCTGTCCGAGTGGCTGCGCGAAGTCGGCGTGCCCGCCAATATTGCCGATATCGGCGGCACGGGCCTCGTTGTCGTGGCCATCACCTACCTGACCCTGATTCTGGGCGAGCTGGTGCCCAAGCAGGTCGCGCTGCGCAATCCGGAGGGCGTTGCTGCCCGCGTTGCGCCGCCGATGACGCTGCTGGCCCGCATCGGCACGCCGATCGTCTGGCTGCTCGATATCTCCGGTAAGACCGTCCTGCGCCTTCTGGGGCAGGGTGGCCAGGCCGAGGAATCGGTAACCGAGGAAGAGGTTCGCACCATCATCGCCGAGGCCACCACGGCGGGCGTGCTGGAAAGCGGCGAACACTCGATGATTTCCGGCGTCATGCGCCTCGCCGATCGGTCCGCGCGGGGCATCATGACGCCGCGACTGGACGTCATCGTGGTCGATGTCGAGGACAGCTTCGAGGAAAACCTCAAGATCATCGTCGGCAGCAGCCATTCCAAGGTTCTGGTGCAGGAAGGCGACGCCGATTCCATTCTCGGTGTGCTGTCCCTGGCAGATCTCCTGCCGGCTCTGGCATCCGGTCAGCAGCCCGACCTGCGCAAGCTGGTGCGGTCGGTTCCTGTTGTCATGGAACATGCCGATGCGCTCGACGTCATCGATGCGATCCGCCAGTCGACCGCACAGATGGCCCTCGTCGTGGACGAGTATGGCCATTTCGAAGGCATCATCACCTTTGGCGACGTGCTCGAAGTCATCACCGGTGTCTATATCGAGGAGCCTGGCGACGAGCCGGCGGTCGTCGAACGTGCCGATGGCTCCTGGCTGGTGGCTGGCTGGATGCCGGTGGACGATTTCCGCGAACGCTTCAAGGTGCCGATCCCGCGGGAAGTCCGCTTCGAAACCCTGGCCGGCTATGTGCTCGCCAGTCTCAATCATCTGCCCGCGGTCGGGGAAACCTTTGAGCGCGATGGCTGGCGGTTCGAAGTCGTGGACCTTGATGGACACCGGATCGACAAGGTGCTGATCGCGCCGCTGGTCGTGCCCAGCTAAACAAAAGGCCCGGGAAACCGGGCCTTTTCTTATAACTTCATTCCAAACCACACCGCGCCATCTTCGCGCAGCCGCGTGAAGCCACTGCGGCTCCAGAAAGCCATTCCGCCCTCGTTGCGGGCGCTGGCCCCCAGGTGAATCCCTGTGACGCCCTTCGCGCGCGCCTGGTCGATCCAGAGGCCGAGCAGGCGGGAGCCGACGCGCTGGCCGCGCAAGTGCGGCAACAGGTTCATGTGGATATGGGCCGGATAGTCGCGCACCAGATCCTCGGGCGACCGGTGCGGCTGCATGATCGCACCGATCCGGCCTTGGTCGGCCTCGGTCATGTCATCGGCACTGGCATAGCGCGCTTGCAGGGCAGGCCACCATTCCGTGTCCAGGCGATCCGCAAAGCGATCGGTGTCGAGTGTGCCCACGACATAGCCCCCAACGCCGTTCTCGTCCTCGGCCACGAAGACATTCTCCGGCTCCAGCACACCATAGGGGGCGGCGTAGATATGCCCGATCAGGTCGAGATCGTTGTGCAACGGGGTGGCGTCGCGTCCCGAATCGCCCGTCTTGACGCAGATCGTGTAGAGCGCGTCGAGGTCGAGCGGGGAATAGGGGCGCAGGATCACCATGTCAGATCTCTTCGAACTGGCCCGTATCCACGTTGAACAGGCGGCCCTGCTCGTCGAGCGTCGGGCTCAGCAGGTCCACTAGCCTCGGGACGATATCGGCCGGAGTGGGCAGGGTCTCGGGATTCTCGCCCGGCATGGCCTTGGCCCGCATGGCGGTACGGACGGCGCCCGGATAGAACACATTGGCGCGCACATTGGTCTGCGCGACTTCGCCAGAATAGGATTTCACCAGCGCGTCGAGTGCCGCCTTGCTCGCGGCGTAAAGCCCCCAGAACGGCCGGGCGGACCGGGCCGACGAAGATGATACGAAAACCGCGCGGCCCGCCTCGGCCTGGCGCAGCAACAGGTCCAGGGAGCGCAGCAGCCGGTAATTGGCCGTCACATTGACCGACAGGACCTTGTCGAAATCGTCGGGCTTGATATGGGCGACGGGGCTCAGAACCCCCAATTGACCGGCATTGGCGATAAGACCGTCCAGATGCCCCCAGCGCTCGAAAATCGCGGCGCCGAGGCGGTCGATGGCGTCGCCGTCGCGCAGGTCGAGCGGCACCAGGGTTGCCGAACCGCCCATCTTCTGGATTTCGTCGTCGAGGTCTTCAAGACCGCCAACTGTGCGGGCCACCGCGATCACGTGTGCGCCGCGCCGGGCCGCTTCCAGCCCGGCTGCATAACCGATGCCCCGCGAGGCACCCGTGACCAGCACCACCTTGCCGGCCAGTTCCATAGTCTCAGTCATCAACCCGCTTCCTTGAGCAGCGAAACCTGCTTGGGGTCGCTCATGGTCCCGCCATGCAGATCGGTCAAGTGCGTGGGATAGTCGCCGGTGAAATAATGGTCGGTAAACTGCGGCTGCTTGGCGTTTCGCTTTTCCCCGCCCACGGCCTCGTAAAGGCCGTCGATGGACAGGAATTGCAGCGAATCGGCGCCGATATAGCGGCACATTGCATCCAGGTCCGCATATTGATTGGCCAGCAGCTTGTCCGGATCAGGCGTGTCGATGCCGTAATAATCGGAATGGAAGATCATCGGGCTGGCGACGCGGATGTGAACCTCCGTGGCACCGGCATCGCGGATCATCTGCACAATTTTGACCGACGTCGTGCCGCGCACGATGGAATCGTCGATCAGCACCACACGCTTGCCGGCGATTTCGGCGCGGTTGGCCGAATGCTTGAGCCGCACGCCGAAGGCCCGGATCTGCTGGGTCGGCTCGATGAAAGTGCGGCCGACATAATGATTGCGGATGATCCCCAGCTCGAACGGAATGCCGCTCTGCTGCGCAAAACCGATGGCTGCCGGCGTGCCGCCATCGGGAACCGGGACAACAACGTCGGCCTCGACCGGCGCTTCCTTGGCCAGGTTGATGCCCATGTTCTTGCGCGCGGTATAGACGCTGCGGCCGGAAACCACGGAATCGGGGCGGGCGAAATAGACATATTCGAACAGGCACGGCCGTTCTGGGGCCTTGTGGGCCGGTTTGCGCGCATCGATCTTGATCGAGCCATCGGGCTGCATCTCGCAGATGATGACCTCGCCGTTTTCCACGTCGCGGATATATTTGGCTCCGATGATGTCGAGCGCGCAGGTTTCCGAGCAGAAGATCGGCTTGCCGTCGAGCTCGCCCATCACCAGCGGCCGGATGCCGACCGGATCGCGCGCGGCGATCAGCTTGGTGCGGGTCATGGCCAGCATGGCATAGCCGCCTTCCATCTGCCGGACGGCGTCGATGAACCGATCGGTGCTGGACGAATGTCGGGAGCGGGCGATCAGGTGCAGCACCACTTCGGTGTCCGAAGTCGACTGGCAGATCGCACCCGTGGCGATGATCTGCCGGCGCAGCGTCAGCCCATTGGTGAAATTGCCGTTATGGGCAATGGCGATGCCACCGACCTCGAGCTCGGCGAACAGCGGCTGTACATTGCGCAGCGCCACTTCGCCCGTGGTCGAATAGCGGGTGTGGCCGATTGAGATGTGGCCCGGAAGCTTGGCGAGGACGGCGGGGTCAGTATAGTGGTCGCCCACCAGGCCCATCCGCTTTTCCTGGTAGAATTGCCTGCCGTCGAAGCTGACGATGCCGGCCGCTTCCTGCCCCCGATGCTGCAGGGCATGCAGGCCTAGGGCCGTCAGGGTGGAGGCGTCGTCATGCCCCAAAATGCCAAACACGCCGCACTCCTCATGCAGCGTGTCTCCATTGAGATCGAAAACGTCATCGTTCCAATGGGTCACCGGACTCTCCATGCCAACTGGCTTTCTGGGCACTGCAGGCTCCCGTCTGGGGCCTGATCAGCGCAACGAAACTCGGGCACCGGGTTCGCTCAGCGTTCGCCAGGAGCGCGGGGCGGGCTCAGTGTGTCGCCAATAGCGCATTTTCCTGTCGGCCACCAATGACATGTGCGGTCGGCAGGCTTGCGGCGGATGCGCTTCCCGCCGTGCCGGCTCAGGCTTGCGGGTCGACGACGGTGTCGGTCGGGTCGACGGTGCCGTCGAACTCAGGATTGGCCGCGCCATCTTCGAGGGGGGCCGTGGGAGCCGGCGGGTCCTCGGTCAGGTTGGCGCCGCCACCCTGAAGAATGTCGGTGACCTGCTGTTCCAGTCCCTCGGGCAGCATCGAGATCAGCGTATTGCCCATGTCGCGCAGATGCGGCAGCGACTGAGAATTGGCCGCCCAGTCGGGCAGGTTGTTGGGCAGCAGCCACAGGCCAAAAATGGTGATGACGATGGCGATAAGTATGCCGCGCAGCACACCGAACACGAAGCCCAGCGTGCGGTCGATTGGCCCGATCCGGCTGTCCACGACGAAATCGGCGATGCGCATGGTCAAAAGATGCAGCACGATCAGCGCCACGATGAAGGTCACGACCACCGTGGCAATGTCGGCCACGACGGGCTCGGCGATATATTGCCGGGCGATGTCGGGGTGATATTGCCACATATAGACGGCAATGGCGGCGGAACCAGCCCAGGTGGCCAGCGACAGCACTTCCCGGGTCAGGCCCCTGGCGGTCGCCAGGATCGCCGAAATCAGAACCAGTACACCCACACCAACGTCGAACGCTGTCAGCATATAATCTTCGCCTGTTTCAAGCCGCCTGCCGAGTTGGGGCGACCAATAAACACTTTAACGCCCCCTGCCAAGACCAACCGCCAATGCCGGTCTCGATCTCCCCGGAAACAATGCGTTTACCAGGATTCGGGCTCTGGCTCCGGAATGGCTCGCTTGCCCTGGGCGGCGATGCGGCTCACCATGTCGCTCAATTGCGCGTATTCGGTGACGTCTAGCCCATTGTTGCGATCCGCATTGCCAAGCTTGCCGGTGACCACAGAGCCGAAGCCCAGCTTCTGTGCCTCGCGCAGGCGCAGCCCGGCATGAACGACTGGCCTCACTCCGCCCGCCAGCGAGATTTCGCCGAAATAGACGGCATCCGCGGGCAGGGCTGCGCCAGTCAGCGAAGAAATCAGCGCCGCGGCCACGGCCAGATCCGCCGCCGGCTCGTTGATCTTGAGGCCTCCCGCGACGTTCAGATAGATGTCGTTGGCCCCGATCCGCACGCCGCAACGCGTCTCCAGCACAGCAAGAACCATGGAGAGGCGCGAGGAATCCCAGCCCACCACCGCCCGGCGCGGCGTGCCCAGCGGGGAGGGGGCCACCAGCGCCTGGATCTCAATGAGCAGCGGGCGCGTGCCCTCCATGCCGGCAAAGACGGCAGAGCCGGCGGCATCCTTGTCGCGCTGGTCGAGAAACAGCGCGGACGGATTGGCTACCTGCTCGAGCCCGCGTTCGGTCATGGCGAACACGCCGATTTCGTCGGTGGCGCCATAGCGGTTCTTCACCCCGCGCAGGATGCGGAACGTATGGCTCGAATCGCCCTCGAAATAGAGCACCGCGTCCACCATGTGCTCGACCACGCGGGGCCCGGCAATCTGTCCGTCCTTGGTGACATGGCCCACAAGAACCACGGCCGCGCCGCTCTTTTTGGCCAGCCGGGTGAGGGCCTGGGCCGAGGTGCGGACCTGCGTCACCGTTCCGGGCGCCGAATCCACGCGGTCGGTCCACAGCGTCTGGATGGAATCGATGATCACCAGGTCCGGCGGCGGACCATTTTCCAGCGTCGCCAGGATGATCTCGACATTGGTCTCGGCGGCCAGCAGCACGCCCGCCTCGCCCAGCCCCAGGCGTTGCGCGCGTAGGCGCACCTGCGCCACAGCCTCTTCGCCCGAAACATAGACGACCCGCTTGCCCTTGTTCGCCAGGGCCGCTGCAGACTGCAGCAGGAGCGTCGATTTGCCGATCCCCGGATCTCCGCCCACCAGCAGGGCCGAGCCCTTGACGAAGCCGCCGCCGGTCACCCGGTCGAGTTCGGCCATGCCGGTCACGACACGTGCCGCGCTCTCGGTTTCCCCCGAAAGCGGCACGAGATTGGCGGGCCGGCCATTGGCCTTGGCGGCCTTGGGTCCCGCGCCCACGCCCGAATCCATGATCTCCTCGACGAGCGTGTTCCATTCCCCGCAGGCGTCGCAACGCCCCTGCCAGCGGCTCGAGACGGCGCCACAGGACTGGCAGACGAAATGGGATCGGGATTTGGCCAAGGCGATATTCCGGTTCAATTCGAACGAGGTTTAAAGCCGGCTCTCCCGCCTGACAAGAACAAAAACAGAACTTGGATTCAGGTGGCCTGGCAATGCCTAGTCCGGCAACCGTCCGTCGCCGACATAATTGCGGCCATAGCGCCCCTTGAGGCTGGTGAGCAATTCGTAGCCGATCGTGCCGCCGGCATCGGCCTGGTCGTCGAGCGGCACATTAGGGCCGAGCACTTCGGCGCCTTCTCCTGGCATTGGCAGGTCCGAGCCCAGCTCGGTGACATCGACAATGGTCAGGTCCATCGAGATCCTGCCGACGATAGGGCAGAGCTTGCCGCGAATGAAGGCCTTGCCGCCCGGCCGCTGGTTCGAGCTCGACAGCGAGCGCAGGATGCCGTCGGCATAGCCATAGCCGAGCACGGCCAGCCGAGAATTGCGGTTGAGCGTATAATTGGCGCCATAGCCAACCGTTTCCCCGGTGCGGCCCTCGGTAATCTGCAGGATCGGTACGTGCAGCGTCACCACCGGCTGCATCGGATTGCGCCGGCCATTGACGGCTCGCCCGCCATAAAGGGCGATGCCCGGCCGCACCATCTGGAAATGGTAGTCGCGGCCAGTCATGAGCCCGGCCGAATTGGCAAGCGAAGCTGGAATTGCGGGAAATTGCGACATGACCGAACCGAACAGCGCTAATTGCGTCCGGTTCTTTTCGTGGTTTGGCGTATCCGCGCAGGCCAGGTGGCTCATGATCATCTGCGGCGCAAACCCGAGCTGTCCGATGCGTTCGCGCACCTGCGATGCTTCGCTCAGCCGGAAACCGAGCCGATTGATGCCTGTGTCGAAGTGAAACGCGGCCGGATAGGCCTCATTGCGCTCGATGCACTTGTTCAGCCACTCTTCCAGCATGCCCATCGAAGACAGGACCGGCATCAGGTTCTGCCGGATATAGAGATTGGCCGCGCCCGGATAGAGCCCATAAAGCACGAAGATATGCGCATCGGGCACGGCGGCGCGGACCGCCATGCCTTCATCGGGTGTGGCGACGAAGAAGAAGCGGGCGCCCGCCGCGTGCAGGGCGCGGCTCGCGCTCTCGATGCCCGTGCCATAGGCATCGGCCTTCACCACCGCAGCGGTAAGGGCTCCGGCGCTCACCTTGTCCAAGGCGCGCCAGTTGCGGGCCAATGCGCCCAGATCGATGCTTAATTGGCCGCCCAGGCCCGATGTCAGCGTCATGCCTATTCCATGCGTTCAGGCAGGTAATCTGCCCGAGCAAGGTTACCAAAGCGGGTAAACTGCGCCTCGAAGCTGAGCTGCACCGTGCCGGTCGGACCGTGGCGCTGCTTGGCGATGATCACTTCCGCCTTGCCATGCACCTTTTCCATCTCTCCCTGCCAGGCCAGATGCTCGGGCGTGCCCTCCTTGGGCTCCTTGTTCTTGAGATAATATTCCTCGCGGTACACGAAGAGAACCACGTCGGCGTCCTGCTCGATAGACCCCGATTCGCGCAAGTCTGCCAGTTGCGGATGCTTGTCGTCGCGCGCTTCCACCTGTCGGGAGAGCTGGGACAGCGCGATCACCGGCACTTCCAGTTCCTTGGCCAGCGCCTTCAGCGTGGTGGTGATTTCGGTCAGTTCCTGCACGCGGTTCTGGCTCGATGCCTTGGACGAGCCGGACAGCAGCTGCAGATAGTCCACGATCAGAAGGTCGAGGCCCTTTTGCCGCTTGAGGCGGCGGGCACGGGCGGCCAGCTGGGCCACCGAGATGCCGCCGGTATCGTCGATATAGAGCGGCACCTTGCTCATCATGTTCGACACGTCCACCAGCTTGGCGAACTGGTCGTCATGTATGCGGCCGCGGCGAATGTCGGAGGAGGAGATTTCCGCTTGCTCGGCCAGGATACGGGTGGCGAGCTGTTCGGAGCTCATTTCGAGGCTGAAAAAGCCAACCTGGCCGCCATTCACCGTCTTGCTGTGCCCATCGGGGGTTATCTCCCCGCGCCAGTTCTTGGCGACGTTATAAGCGATATTTGTCACGAGCGAGGTCTTGCCCATGGCCGGACGACCGGCGAGCACGATCAGGTCGGAACGCTGTAGTCCGCCCATCTGCCTGTCCAGGTCGTGCAGGTCGGTGGCGACGCCCGAAAGTCCGCCATCGCGTTGAAAGGCTTCGCCTGCCATCTGGATGGAGGCACTGAGCGCGGCGCCGAAGGATTGAAAACCTCCGTCATAGCGGCCCTTTTCCGCCAGCTGGAACAGCTCGCCTTCGACCTTCTCGATCTGCTTGACCGGGGTCATCTCGACATCGCTGTCATAGGCGACCGAGACCATTTCCTCGCCCACCTGGATCAGGTTGCGCCGGATGGCGAGATCATAGATCGCCTGGCCATAATCGCCGGCATTGAGCACGGTCGTCGCTTCCGCCGCCAGCCGCGACAGATATTGCATCATGGTGACGTCGGGCAGCAGCTGGTCGGGCAGGTGGGTCTTGAGCGTCGCTGGTTCCGCGGCCTTGCCGGCGCGGATGATCTTGCCGGCCAGCTCGTAGATTTCCCGGTGGATCGGCTCGTAGAAATGTTCGGGCAGCAGGAAATCAGCAACGCGGTAGAAGGCGTCGTTATTGATCAGGATGGCGCCCAGCAACGCCTGTTCGACGTCAACATTGTGAGGCGCCGTGCGGAAGGTCTTGTCTTCGGCAGCGGGGTGTAGGCGTGCAATCTCGGCCATGACGGTTCCTTGCGGTTAACCTCTCTTAACCACGCGACTCGGGCATGAGTCTTGGCTAACGGCAGCACGGTTAATGTAGTGAAAACACGGTCTGTGAACACCGGGGACAACGGGGATTGTGATCGGCAGGCCTTGTAAGCCCTCTGGCCGATTCTCCTTTGCCTCTGCAGACGCACTCCCCGACAAAGGAAAAGGCCGGGCAGAGTGCCCGGCCTTTCGAACCATTCGATCCTGGGATCGATCAGTCTTCGAAACGGTCTTCGGCAGCAGCGTCGGCCTGACCAGCGGCGAAATCGCCGGCTTCGTCGGCTTCGAACGTGTGCACGGTAACGTCTTCGCCGGCAGCCTGGCGATCGGCTTCGTCAGCCGAACGCGCCACGTTGACGGTGATCGAGACTTCGACTTCCGGGTGCAGAGCGAGCGAAACGGTGTGAACGCCGACCGACTTGATCGGTTCGGGCAGTTCGACCTGGTTGCGCTGCACGGTGAAGCCGGCGTCAGCCAGGGCCTCGACGACGTCACGAGCGGCGACCGAACCATAAAGCTGGCCGGTTTCGCCGGCCTGGCGGATCATCACCACGGTGGTGCCGTTCAGGCCTTCGGCAATGCCGGCGGCTGCGTTGCGGCGCTCTTCATTGCGCTGCTCGATGTGAGCGCGTTCGTTGTCGAAACGCTTGCGATTGGCTTCCGTGGCGCGCAGGGCCTTGCCCTGGGGCAGCAGGAAGTTACGGGCAAAGCCGTCCTTGACGGTGACTTCGTCGCCGATGGTGCCGGTGCGGCCGACGCGCTCGAGCAGAATGACCTTCATATTCTTAAATCCTTTGGCTGTCCCGCCTCTGGGGCGGTTAGGAGCCGCGAACCATTCGCGACTCCAGCGTTTGTGCCCGAAGACACAGGTTCCTTCGCAGGAAGCCGTTGGGCTGACGTCAGATCGTCAGCACAGCGCGTTTACTGGACGGCGTAGGGCATCAGGCCGATGAAGCGGGCGCGCTTGATGGCGCGGGCCAGTTCACGCTGCTTCTTGGCCGAAACGGCAGTGATGCGGCTCGGCACGATCTTGCCGCGCTCGGACACGTAACGGCTCAGCAGGCGCACGTCCTTGAAGTCGATCTTGGGCGCGCCCTCGCCCGAGAACGGACAGGTCTTGCGACGACGCTGGAACGGGCGGCGGGCCTGGGAAGTGGTAAGGTCTTTAATAGCCATTTTTACTCGTTCCTTATCTTAGAAGCGGCGCGGGCGGCGTTCGCCGGAAAAGCCACCACGGTCGCCACCGGGACGGCCGCCTTCGCGGTCATCGCGATCGCGCTTCTGCATCATCGCGGACGGGCCTTCTTCCAGCTCGTCGACACGCACGGTCATGAAGCGCAGGATGTCTTCGTTGATGCGCATCTGGCGTTCCATTTCGGCAATGGCAGCGGCCGGAGCATCAAGGTTCAGCAGCGTGTAGTGCGCCTTGCGGTTCTTGCGGATGCGGTAGGAGAGGCCCTTCAGGCCCCAATATTCGTTCTTGGTGACCTTGCCGCCACCCTGGGCGAGAATGTCGGTCAGCTGGGTGGTCAGCTCTTCAACCTGCTGCTGGGACACGTCCTGGCGAGCAAGGAAAATGTGTTCGTAAAGGGCCATTGATGCGCCTTCCTTTCTAGTTTTACGTCGCAATGCCTGGCGCGGAGCCCCTTCGAAGCCGGAAAGGCGTCAAAGCAGTCTTGCAAAGAGCGGGAACACGGGAGGCCGGGTCCGTCGGACCCTGTTCTTGCAAAAGCAAAAACCCTCCGTTCAGCCCCCGGCCAAACGAATTGCTGGCGTCCGTTTAGTGCAGCCGGCCCGCAAAGGCAAGGCCTTCCGCCATTCTTGCCTCCCTCATGATCCCGCCGGGCGGTCGGTCTTTGCCACATCTTTGCCGATTATTGTCCATTAGAAGGCCGGCCGCGTCGCAAGACGCAGCATGATACGAGAACGAAGATGACCAAGACGCTTCTGCCCGCCGCCGCCCTGCTCGCCGCGTTCGCTTTGGCCGCCTGCGGGGACGCGCCCGACAATGCCGCCGCCCAACCGTCCCAGCCGGCCGTCTCTGTAGAGACCCAGCCGGATGGCTCCTCGACCGTGCAGATCAACGTGCCCGAATCCATGACCCCGGCGCTCGATGCCCTTTCCAATCCGCAGCAGGCCCTTGAGGATTTGCGCTCCCGCGCCGGCTCGATGACCGAACAGGCCAAGCAGGACGCCGTGGTCAATGCGCGCAACGCAGCCGAGTCCGCGGCGCGCGCACTTGGCCAGACCGAAGTTGAAATCCAGCAGGCCGGTGATGTCGCCGAACGCAGCGCCCGCGACGCGCTGGGACTGCGCTAATCGTTGAAAACCCCGCCAGATGGGCCTTCGTCGCTGCCGGCGGGGGGGCCGCGCCTTGACTCTGCCACACGCACAAGCCAAAGCCCGGCCAACTGGACAGTCCGCTGTCGGATTGTCACATTCATTGTGAGAGGGGGCCGTCATGTCCAATTCCGCATTCACTTTCCCGGGTCAGGGCAGCCAGGCTGTCGGCATGGGCAAGGAACTTGCAGCAGCCTATCCCGAAGCGCGCGCCGTGTTTCAGGAAGTCGACGAGGCCCTTGGCGAGCGCCTGTCGGCCACCATGTTCGAAGGCCCCGAGGACATTCTGCGCCTCACCGAGAACGCCCAGCCCGCTTTGATGGCCGTCAGCATGGCCGTCATCCGCGTGCTCGAGGCCAAGGGCGTCCACCTCAAGGACCATGCCAGATTCGTCGCCGGTCATTCGCTGGGCGAATATTCCGCCCTCTGCGCAGCCGGCACCTTCAGCCTCACGGACGCCGCGCGGCTCCTGCGCACGCGTGGCCAGGCCATGCAGAAGGCCGTGCCGGTCGGTCACGGCGCCATGGCGGCCCTGCTGGGGCTTGACCTCGAAACCGCCCGCGCCGTCGCTGACGAGGCCGGGCAGGGCGAGGTCTGCGACGTGGCCAACGACAATGCGCCGGGCCAGGTCGTGGTGTCCGGCGCCACGGCCGCCGTCGAGCGCGCCGTCGAGATCGCCAAGTCCAAGGGCGCCAAGCGCGCGCTGTTGTTGCCGGTGAGCGCTCCGTTCCACTGCTCGCTCATGCAGCCAGCCGCCGATGCCATGGCCGCAGCGCTGGCCGAAGTACAGATGAATGCCCCCGTCGTGCCGGTCGTCTCCAATGTGCTTGCCGCGCCCATCTCCGATCCGGACGAGATTCGCCGGCGCCTCGTCGAGCAGGTCACCGGCGTCGTCCGCTGGACCGAGAGCGTCGCCTGGCTGACCGGCGCGGGTGGCGTCTCCACTTTGCTCGAGATCGGCACCGGCAAGGTTCTCACTGGCCTCGCCAAGCGCATCGCACCCGATGCCACGGCCCAGGCGATCGGCGCTCCGGCCGACATCGATGCCTTTGCCGCTCAGGCTGGCGCTTGAATCGTTCTCTGAAGTGCTTGATTCCCGTTTCTCGCAAGAGGCTCTAAATGTTTGATTTGACTGGTAAACGCGCTCTTGTGACAGGCGCCAGCGGCGGAATCGGCCGTGAAATCGCCAAGGCGCTGGCTGCTGCCGGCGCCACCGTGGCCCTGTCCGGCACCCGCGTCGGTGCACTCGAGGATACGGCCAAGGAGATTGGCAAGGATTGCCCGATTCTCCCTGCCAACCTCTCGAGGCTCGATGAGGTCGACAAGCTCGTGCCTGCCGCGGAAGCGGCCATGGGTGGCGTCGACATCCTGGTCAACAATGCCGGCATGACGCGCGACAACCTCTTCATGCGCATGAAGGATGAGGAATGGGACGACGTCATCGCCGTCAACCTCACGGCAGCCTTCCACCTCAATCGCGCCGTCCTGCGCGGCATGATGAAGGCCCGCTGGGGCCGCATCATCGGCATTTCCTCGGTTGTGGGGGTCATGGGCAATCCGGGGCAAGGCAATTACGCCGCCTCCAAGGCCGGCCTGATCGGCATGAACAAGGCCCTCGCCTATGAAGTGGCCAGCCGCAACATCACCGTCAATTCCATCGCGCCCGGCTTCATCGCCTCGGCCATGACGGACGAACTGAACGACAAGCAGCGCGAGTCGATCCTGACCACAGTGCCGGCCGGCCGGCTTGGCACGGCCCCGGAAGTGGCCGCCTGCGCCGTGTTCCTTGCCTCCGATGCCGCGGCCTACATCACCGGCCATACTCTGAACGTGAACGGCGGCATGGCCATGATCTGACGGCTGGAACGGTGGCGCTGGCCGAAAGAACCTCTCTCGACCAGCCCCCCGTTTCCCACGGGGTCATTCCCCCGCTAACGACAGCGGACAAAAGGGGTTCTTGGCCCTCTATCTCTGCGAAAGCCTTGGAAACCGGGACAAAGGCGGTTGGCTTGCAGGGGCGAAACATGTTACTTCGCGCCGCGTTTACCCTTGCCGGATCGCCTTGCAGGCGCTTACAAGGCCGCTTACATTGGCTCAGGCAAGCCAACACCGCTTGAAGAATTGGCGCATCGCCAATAAGAAGCGAAACGAAACTTCGATTTCTAAAAGGGAAGTCAAATATGAGCGATGTCGCTGATCGGGTCCGCAAGATCGTTGTGGAACACCTCAATGTGGATGCCGAGAAGGTCACCGAAAAGGCCAGCTTCATCGACGATCTGGGTGCTGACTCCCTGGATCAGGTCGAGCTGGTGATGGCTTTCGAGGAAGAATTCTCCGTCGAGATCCCCGATGACGCCGCCGAGTCGATCCAGACTTTCGGTGATGCGGTCGCATTCCTCACCAAGGCAACCAGCTAAGAGCTGGGGCTAGGCCGCTGACCATGGAATTGCGCCGAGTCGTCGTAACCGGACTGGGGCTTGTCACGCCTCTTGGCTGTGGTGTTGAGCCGACCTGGGCCAACATTCTTGCCGGTAAGAGTGGTGCCAAGCGTATCGACGACTTCGAGGTCGACGATATTGCCTGCCAGATCGCTCACCGTCTGCCGCTGGGGGACTATGCCGATGGCAAGTACAACCCCGACGAATGGATGGAAGTGAAGGAGCAGCGCAAGGTTGACCCCTTCATCGTCTATGCCATGGCTGCGGCCACTCAGGCCATTCAGGATGCTGGCGTCGAGCCCAAGACCCCCGAGGAGCAGGAGCGCACCGGCGTTCTGATCGGCTCGGGGATCGGCGGCGTCGGCGGCATCTATGATGCCTCCGTGACCCTGCACGAAAAGGGTCCCCGCCGGATATCGCCCTTCTTCATTCCGGGCCGTCTGATCAACCTGGCTTCTGGCCATGTGTCGATCCGCTTTGGCCTCAAGGGCCCCAATCATTCGGTGGTCACAGCCTGTTCCACTGGCGCTCACGCCATTGGCGACGCCGCGCGCCTCATCGCCATGGGCGATGCGGACGTGATGGTCGCCGGTGGCACAGAGAGCTGCGTCAACCGCCTGTCGCTGGCTGGCTTCTCCGCTGCCCGCGCTCTGTCGACCGGTTTCAACGACAATCCCACAGCCGCCTCGCGGCCCTATGACAAGGACCGCGATGGTTTCGTCATGGGCGAGGGCGCCGGCATTGTGGTCCTCGAGGATTATGAGCGGGCCAAGGCCCGCGGCGCCAAGATCTACGGCGAAGTGATCGGTTATGGCCTGTCGGGCGATGCCTATCACATCACCGCGCCTTCGCCCGATGGCGATGGTGGTTACCGGGCCATGAGCGCGGCGATCAAGCGGGCCGGCATTTCTGCCGCCGATATCGACTACATCAACGCCCACGGCACCTCGACGCCGCTGGGGGACGAAATCGAACTGGGCGCGGTCACCCGTGTCCTGGGCGATGCTGCGCCCCAGACGGTGATGAGCTCCACCAAGTCGGCCATCGGCCACCTCTTGGGTGCTGCCGGTTCGGTCGAAGCGATCTTCTGCCTTCTGGCCATGCGTGACAACGTCGCGCCGCCCACGCTCAACCTCGACAATCCCTCTGTCGAGACCGAGATCAATCTCGTGCCGCACACGGCATTGAAGAAGGAAATCAACGTGGCGCTCTCCAACAGCTTCGGCTTTGGCGGCACCAATGCCACGCTGGTCATGCGCAAGGTCAGCTGATCACGACTGCGAATTTGATGGGGGCACATGGCGCTTAACCGCCATGTGCCCCTTGTCTTTGTCGGCGCTTCGCCACAGTTTGGCGAAAAAGATAATAAAGAGCGGTTGCTTGGCCCAAGTGACCCATTGCGAGTGAAACGGAAACGATGAACGACCGCAAAAAACGGCGCCGCCGCCGTTCAGGCAACGCCCTTGTCGATATCCTCAATGGTTTCCTGACCCTTCTGGTGATCGGCCTCGTTGTCGTCGCCGGGGGCTTCATCTTCGTGGCTTCGCAATATTACGGCGACGGCCCGGCTCCCGAAGAGCGGGTCTTCCGTGTCGAGACCGGCTCGTCCCTGTCCAGCACTGCGACCCGTCTGGAAGAGCAGGGGCTCATCAGTAATTCGCTGATTTTCAGCCAGTTCGGCAGCCGCGTGGAAGACAACACAGTCATCAGGGCCGGCGATTTCCGAATTCCCGCCGGCGCCAGCATGGCGGAAATCTTTACCGAGCTCACCCAGGGCAATCCGCTGCGCTATGCGGTCACCATTCCCGAGGGCTGGACTGTCTGGCAGGCCATCCAGCGTATCAATGCCGACGACCGCCTGACCGGTTCGATCGACCAATTGCCGCCCGAGGGCTCCATCCTTCCGGGCAGCTATGACTATACGCCAGGCGATACGCGTCAGTCCGTGCTCGACAAGATGCAGCTGGCCATGACACAGGCCCTGGCGGAAGTCTGGGAAACCCGCGAAGCCGATCTGCCACTGGAATCTCCGGCTGAAATGCTGATCCTGGCATCCATCGTCGAAAAGGAAACCGGCGTTGCCTCCGAGCGTCCGCAGGTCGCGGCCGTCTTCGTCAATCGCCTGCGGGTGGGGATGCGGCTGCAGTCCGACCCCACCATCATCTACGGCATCACACTGGGCCAGACGACGCTCGATCGGGGCATTCGTCGCTCCGAAATCGAGGAGCGAACCGCCTATAATACCTACCAGATCGACCGTCTGCCCCCCACGCCGATTGCCAATCCCGGCATCGATGCGCTGCGGGCCGTGGCCAATCCCGATAGTCACGATTACCTCTACTTCGTCGCCAAGGGCGCTACGCCCAGCGAAGGCCACGTCTTTGCCGAGACCTATGCCGATCATCAGCGCAATGTCGCTGCCTATCGGGCTATAGCGGCGGAAGCGGCGGCACAGGCCGAGGCGGATGCAGAATCGGCCCGCCAGACGCTGGAAGCCGAGGAGGCCGAAGACGCCCCCGACGCGCAGTAACCGCGTCGCTTGCGAGCTTGATCGGCTCTCCCGGCGCTGACGGGCAGGCTGCCGGGAATGCAATCGCGGAGCCGGCAGACTTCGGTTGAGGTCGAACGCGGTGGAGCTGACCGCCATCGGTCTTGACCTCAAGGCGGCGATCGATCAACTACGCGAGCAGGTTCAGAACATCGAATAGAGTGCTCCAATGGAATTTCAGCGCCGCGGCGTCATGCTGGTGATTGCCTCTCCCTCGGGTGCCGGAAAATCCTCCATTTCGCGATCGCTGTTCCAGCAGGATCCCAATATCCGCCTGTCCGTCTCCGTCACGACGCGCGCTCGTCGCAGCGACGAGGTCGAGGGCACCCACTATTACTTCGTCGACGAGTCGACCTTCAGGCGCATGCGCGACGAGGGCGGATTGCTCGAATCCGCAGAGGTTCACGGCAATTTCTACGGCACGCCGCGGGCCCGTGTTGAGGAACAGCTGGCGGCGGGCAACGACATCCTGTTCGATGTGGATTACCAAGGCACCCTGCAGCTCTACGAAAAGTGCCGCGCCGACATGGTGACGGTCTTCATCCTGCCGCCCACGATCCTGGAATTGCGGGCCCGGTTGGAGCGGCGCGCTCAGGACAGCGTCGGCACGATCGAAAAGCGCCTGCGCAACGCCCGGATTGAGCTCGATCACGCCAGTGAATACGACTATGTCATCATCAATAACGATCTTGAACAGTCGGTCCAGAACGTCCGGTCCATCCTTGCGTCCTCGCGCCTCAAGCGTGAACGTCAGGTCGATTTGGCAAGTTTCGTCAAGGACTTGCAGAGCCAGATCGATTCTCTCTGAGAAGATGATATCGCCCCGTGCCCACCGACTGATGACGGCAGGCGCCTTTGTCGGGACGGGTGGAAATATGGAGACCCCCACCGTCGCGGGAATGACCTCGTGACAGCCCAGGCTCCTGCCATCCGTCGCGGCACGCCGGCCTTCATCCGGGCCAACATCGCCTTCTTCCTCTCGGCTTTCTCGGTCTTTGCCTCGCTCTATTCCGTGCAGCCGCTTCTGCCGATGTTCGCGCAATATTGGGTGCGGGACGCCGGTACGGCCTCGCTGGCGCTCTCGGCAACCACGGCGACCATGGCCATGGCCCTGATCCCCGCCAGCATGCTCGCCGACCGGCTCGGTCGCCGGCGCCTCATTGTCGGCGCCTTGCTGATCACCGCAGCGCTGGGTTGCCTCCTGCCGCTGACACAGGTCTGGTGGCAGCTCATCACTCTGCGCACGCTCATGGGCGTAACCCTTGCCGGCATCCCTGCCGTCGCCATGGTCTACCTCTCCGAAGAAATGGACCCCGAGGCTCTGGGCTTTTCCATGGGCCTCTATATCGGGGGCACGGCCCTGGGCGGCATGGCCGGTCGGGTCATTTCCGGCATCCTGTCCGATCTTCTCGGCTGGCGGCTGGGCACCGGCATCCTGGCCGCGCTGATCCTTCTCGCGGCCCTTGCCGTGGCGCTGCTCCTGCCGCAGCCACGCCATTCGCTGCGCGATCCTATTCGCCTGCCCGAGCTCTGGCGCCGCTGCCGCGCCAGTTTCGACGATGCCGCCTTGCCCTGGTTGTTCGCGGCCTCGTTCCTGCTCATGGGCGGCTTCGTGACGCTCTATAATTACGCGGGCTTCCGCCTGGCTCTGCCGCCATTCCTGCTCAGCCATTCGGCCATCGCCGCCATCTTCCTCGTCTATATCTTGGGCAGTGCCAGTTCCACCTGGGCCGGCGGACTGTCGCAGCGGTTGGGCCGACGCAAGGTGTTCTGGGGGCTGGTGGCGCTCCAGGGCTTGGGTGTCGCCATCACGGCCATCCCTTCGACTCCTGTCATCATCATTGGCCTAGCCATCGCGACCATCGGCTTTTTCGCCGCCCATGGTGTCGCCAGCGCCTGGGTGACCCGGCGGGCGCGCATCGGCAAGGCACAGGCATCGGCCATCTATCTCGTGGCCTATTATCTGGGCGCGTCGATCCTGGGGACATTGGGCGGCTATGCCTGGACAGCCTGGGCCTGGCCCGGCGTCATGCTGGTCAGCGGCGGCGCGGCGCTGCTGGCACTTCTCGTGGCCATTCGGCTGGCCTTTGTCGCGCCGCTGCCAGTGCCCGACACGCCCGTGTCGCCCCTGCCGCCGGGCGGGGTCTAGCCCCGCAAGCCGGGCAGGGCGCGGGCCATGGCCAGAAATGCCTCGATCGGCAGGTCTTCGGCCCGCTCATCGCCCTTGAGCCCGGCAGCGGCCAGAAGTCCCTCGACCGGCACGCCCAGTGATTTCAGCGATTGCCGCACCATCTTGCGCCTCTGGCCGAAGGCGGCCTTGGTCACCTGCTCCACCAGTTTGACCGGCAGGTCCGGCTCGACCGGCTTGGGAACGATATGGACCACGGCCGAGGTGACATTGGGCGGGGGCACGAAGGCCTGGCGCCCCACATTGAATGCAATGCGCGCCTCGCTGCGCCAGCCGGCGAGCACACCCAGCCGTCCATAGGCGTCATCGCCGGGACGGGCGACGATCCGCTCGGCCACTTCACGCTGGAACATCAGCGTCAGGCTTTCGAAAAACGGCGGCCAGGGCTCCAGCGTCAGCCAGCCGGTCAGCAATTGCGTGCCGATATTATAGGGCAGGTTGGCGATCAGCCGCGTCGGTCCATTGGCCAGCGTGCGATAATCGATGTCCATTGCATCGCCGCCGATGACGGTCAGCCGACCAGGATAGGCGTCGGCCACTTCCGCCAATGCCGGCAGCGCCCGCGCGTCCCGCTCGATGGCGATGACTTCCCTTGCGCCTTCCGCCAGCAGCGCCCGCGTCAGCCCGCCGGGGCCCGGGCCCACCTCGATCACCCGCACGCCCTCGAGCGATCCGCCGACCCGGGCAATGCGGGCGGTCAGGTTGAGATCGAGCAGGAAATTCTGCCCCAGCTCTTTCTTGGCGCGCAAGCCATGGGTGGCGATCACGTCGCGCAGGGGCGGGAGGTTGTCGATCTGGCTCATGCTTCCTGCATCGTCATTGTGTGTGCCATCTCGATAGCCGCTGAAAAGCTCGATGGCGATGCCTTTCCGCTGCCCGCCAGTCCGAATGCCGTGCCATGGTCGGGCGACGTCCGCACGATGGGCAGGCCCAACGTCACGTTCACCCCGGCATCGAAGGCCACGGTCTTGATCGGGATCAGCGCCTGATCGTGATACATGGCCAGCACCGCGTCGAACTGACGCCAATGCGGCGGATAAAACAGCGTGTCGGCGGGCAGGGGGCCCACCGCGTCAATCCCCCCCGCGCGCGCCAGTGCCAGGGCCGGAGCTATGATCTCGACATCTTCCCGCCCGATGGCGCCGTCTTCGCCCGCATGCGGATTGAGCCCCGCCACCGCGATTTTCGGTGCGGCGATGCCGAAGCGGCGGCGAAGGTCTTCTGCCATCACTGCAAGCGTCTCGACGATCAATGGCCCGGTTACCAGTCCCGGTACGTCCTTGATCGGCACATGGATGGTCAGCGGCACGGTGCGCAGATCGCCGTGCGCCAGCATCATCACCGGCAGCTTCGGTACACCACCCTGCGCCGTCAGGTCGGCCAGAAATTCGGTATGCCCCGGATGGCGGAAACCGGCCTGATAGAGTGCCGCCTTGTTGATCGGCGCTGTCACCACGGCCCGGCATGCCCCGGCCAGCGTCGCCGCAACCGCCGCCTCTATGGCTGCAATCACCACCGGAGCGGCCGCCGCGTCGGCGTCGCCCGGTCGGTCGACCACATGGCCGGCAATTGGGAAGACCGGCAACCTGTCCGCGAATAGGCTCCCTGCGTCGGCCGGCGTGCATTCAACAATTGCGATGTCGAGGCCCAGTCGCCGCGCGCGGGCAGCGAGAAATCCGGCATGTCCGAAAACGATGAAGGCGGGCAGGTTGCGCCGGTGCCGCTCGGCGAACAGCGTCAGGATCAGGTCCGGCCCGATCCCGGCCGGCTCGCCCATCGTCACGGCCAATGGCGCCTTCATCTTGCCCCCAATGCAAAAGCAGCCGCAGGATCTGCGGCTGCGCTCGGCTGTTTCGAAATTCAGGGCGGGACTTCGGGCCCCGCCGGGATTTAGTTGCGGATGATCTTGGCGTTGGCACGAAGGCGGTCGAGATAGGCCTTGGCTTCCTGCTCATAGGCCTGGCTGCCGGCTTCCTCACGCAGCCCGCCCTTGACGAAGGTCAGGTCCTGGGCCTGCACCTTTTCGCACACGGCCAGCATCGAAAGCCCGGATTCGACAGCGCGCGGCTTGGTAAGGCCACCCACATTGAGCCCCGCCAGTTCCCGGGCGAGCGCATCAGGCATCTGCGTGGCGTGGCGGCGGCCGATATCGACCACCGCAACGTCATTATAGGTCAGCGACAATTGCACGGCGCCATCGCAGCCGGCAAAGTTGGCGCGGTAATTGTTCGCCTGGCCCGACCGGCCATTGCCGATAAAGGTCACTTCCTTGAGGATGTAATCGAAGTTCTGGTAGTCGGCGACTTTCTGGGCAGCCTGCTGGTCCAGTTCAAGCTCCGAAATCTGCACGCTCGGCATGATGGCCTGTTCGGCAACGGCATTCCAGGCAATGGCAGCGCGCAGGCGCGCCTGCAGGGAATCGCTGTTCACGCCACCCTGCTGCAGCATCTGCTGCAGCCGGTCACGGCTCATGTTCAGGTTGCGCGCGATCTGGAGGAAGGCCTCGTCCACCTGCGAGTTGGAAACGGAGATGCCCAGGCGTGCGGCTTCCTGCAACTGGATCGCTTCGGTGATCAGCTGTTCGAGCGCGCCGTTGCGTCCCGTATTATTGCCTTCCATGCGGAACAGGCGAATGCGCTGGTCCACCTGGACGTCGCTGATGGCTTCGCCATTGACGGTGACAACGGTCGCCGCATAGGCGGGCAGGGCAGCAGTGCTGGCAACGGTCAGGGCCAGGAACAGGGCGGCGATTGGGCGCCGAAGATCTGCAAATGTCATGGTCGGGTCCGCTCGTTTCGTGACGCCTTCAATGCGGCGTCCGGTCCTTGCTGTCAATTGGGCGACGAATACGGCCAAAATCCGGACCGGTTACGTCCACCCATCTTCTTTATAAAGCAGAACGGTGAGGCCAATCACGATCGCGACAATTGCCGGCCCGATGGCCGCAAATGTCGGGCTCAGCACGCCTGTCGAACCTGCTCGGTCGGCCATTTCGGTGATGATGAAGACCACAAAGCCCAGCACCACCCCATAAAGCACGGCGGGGCCGAACTGGGTGTTGCGGCTATAGCCCGCCGTGAAGGCGAAGGCGATCAGCAGAGATCCGGTCAAGACCAGCGGCAGGGCTAGCAGCTTGATCAGCCGCATGCTGGTGGCGGCCCGGATCGAGGGATCTGCCACGCCGCGCTGCAGCAATTCCGCCAGCTCGAAAAAGGTGAGGTCTTCTGTTGAGGCGGTCTTGAGGTCGATCTCCGCTGCCGAGGATGTCGTGGGCACGCTGATGTCGTTGACGCGACGCGGTGCGGCATTGGCGGTGCGGACCAGCGCCGAGGGCATGTGCCAGGCGCCATTCGACAGAAATGCTTCGTCCGCCTCGATCTGGGCGACCTCGCTTTCGCCCATATGGAATAGGGTGACATTGCCCAGGGCGGCGCCTCCGGGCGCCATGCTGCGTGCCATCAGCACATAATGGACGTCACCGCTGCGCTGCTCCAGCCAGATCTCGCCAGGCGGGGTCAATTGCGCCGCCTGACCGGGCGGAGTGGGGCTGAGCTCGCGGTTGATCTGCGTGCTGATGGTTTCGGCGCCCAATGCGATCACGAAGCTCACCAGCACCAGCGCAGCGACGGGGGCTCGCAGCACGCGCCAGATGGAAATGCCGCTGGCCTTGATCACCGTCAGTTCGTGCCGCGCCTTGAGGTCCGCAAGGCCCAGTATGCCGCCCATGAGCACGGTGACGGGCAGCGTCTTGATGGTCCAGCGCACTGCGCTCATGGCCACCATCAGGATCGCAGTCGGCAGGCCCCGCTGCTCGGCCACATAGTTGAACCGCCAGGTGTCGAGCGATTCCACGAGCGCAATGATCCCGTAGAAAATGAACACGGTCATGAGGACGCGACTGCCGATCCGTGCCAGAACCAGTCGATCGATGCGGTTCATCATGCCTGCAGCGCCTCCTGCACTGGCCTGCGCGGCCGGAAGCGTATGGCCAGCACCATGGCGGAAATCAGGATCAGAAGGATTGCGCCGGTTCCCGTGCCCAGCGGGCTGTAGGAGCCGATGCCGCGCTCGGCAAAGCCCACCAGCAGGACCACGGCCTCGAGGGGCAGACGGAACCGGGCCCGCCGCCCGCTGGGAAAGCCCGCTATGGCCAGCACGAACAGGCAGAGACCGATCACCCGCAGGGCTTCGGCGCTGCGGTTCAGCAGCAGGGTCACCGCTTCGGGCGACCATTCCCCTGATGAAAGGCCGCTGCCCAGCAGCTCGAAACTGTTCCGTTCCAGCAACGGATTGACGAAGGCCGTCTGCTGGCTGAGGCTTTCGACATTGATGTCGTAACGGGCAAATCGGATTTCCGAATAGCGGCCGTCGTCGGCGCTGTATTGCAGCGTGCCATTCTGGAGTTGCAGAATGTATTCGTCGTCCAGCGCCATGACGCGCGCCGATTCGGCGATATAGGTGCGGCGCGTCTCGGGGTCGCGCCGATCATCGGCGAAGAATTCCGAAATCAGCCCGCCATCCTCGCGGCCACCGATCAGCAGCACCACGCCCGGCGTCACCTGGGTGAAGCGATTGGGCTTGAGCGTCGAGCTGACGAGGTCTGCCGCAATGCTCGATGACAGCACGTTGAGCTGCCGGTTTGCCCAGGGCTCGGCCACATGCGCCAGCAGCATGGCCACGAGCGAGCCTGCCGCCATGGTCGACAGGGTGGCGCGCCAGAGGCCGGAGAGGCCGTGCGAGGTATGGATGATGTGCAGCTCATGGCTGTTCTGCAGGGCCATCAGCGCCCGCACCATGCCGATGCCCACACAGATATAGAAGAACGACAAGGCCAGCGGCGGCATGGTGTAGAGCGCCTGCAGGGCCAGCGTGCCGAAGCCCTGTCCCTTGACCGACACCACCTCGAAGGAGCGCAGGCAATTGACCAGCCAGAGCAGCACGCACACGATTCCGAACAGGATCATGGCGTCCACGGCGAACAGGCGGGTCAGATAGGCAGTGAGCTTTCTCATGGCGGCGCACCTTGGTGCAGTTTGCGCCGCCAGACAATCCCGGCGCTGGTGGAAGTCTTGGGCGCAGGCTAAGATGCGTTCATGGCTGAAGTGCTCTTCTATCACCTCGAATCGCGCCCATTGGAGGCCGTCATTCCCCTGCTTCTCGAAAAAACGCTGGAGCGCGGCTGGCGTGCCGTGGTCGAGGTCGGTTCCCCCGAACGGGCAGAGGCGCTGGACGCCCATCTCTGGACCTTTCGCGACGACAGTTTCCTGCCCCACGGGCTCGCCGGAGACGAAACCGACGCCCATCAGCCCATCCTTCTGACCACTGCTTCCGACAATCCAAACGGCGCCAATGTGCGCTTCTTTGTCGATCGCGCCGTCCCGCAATCGTCCGAGGGCTATGATCGCCTCGTCTTCATGTTCTCGGGCCACGACCCCGATGCCCTGGCCGAGGCACGCCTTGCCTGGCGGGCCATGCGCGAGGGCAACGACGTCACCTATTGGCAACAGGAAGACAGCGGACGCTGGGTGAAAAAAGCATGACGCCCGACCTTTCCTCGCCCAGCCATCACCGCTGGTACGAAGACATCTTCGCCATCTTCATCGGCACGACGCTGGTGTCGCTGGGCATCGCCTTTTACGCCGAGGCGCAATTGGCCACCGGCAGCACGGCCGGGCTTGCGCTGCTTCTGCAATATGCCACCGGTATTCCCTTCGGCTTGCTCTTTTTCGGCATCAACCTGCCGTTCTACGCGCTGGCCTTCCTGCGCATGGGCCTGCCCTTTGCGCTCAAGACCATTGCCAGCGTGGCGCTGGTATCGCTCTTTGCGGGTCAGGTGCCCGGCTGGATCGGCATCGAACGCATCGAGCCGCTCTTTGCGGCCCTTGCCGGCGGCGGGCTGATCGGGCTGGGCATACTGTCGCTCTTCCGCCACAAGGCCAGTGTCGGCGGCATCAATATCCTGGCGCTCTTTCTTCAGGATAATTTCGGCATCCGCGCCGGCTATTTTCAGCTCGGCGTGGATGCCTGCATTCTCGTGGCGGCCTTCTTCATCCTGCCCTTTGATCGCGTGCTCTATTCGATCCTGGGCGCTTTGGTGCTCAACATGATCATCGCGCTCAACCACCGGCGCGACCGCTATGTGGGTTTCAGTTAGCCGTGTCGCCCCATCCGACGATGTCGTAGAGGTACATGTAGAACATCTGCTCGGCCAGCTCGTAACAATAGATCACCTCGCTGTCGCTGGGACTGTAGAAGGCATTGGCCTCTCCGCATTGGGTAGCGCGGAACGTCACCTTGCCCGGCAGGTTGAAGCTCGCGGCCACGGTGTCGGCGGCATAGTCCATTATCCCCGAGGTCTTGAGCGCCTCGGCAAAATCCTCGTATTCCCCGGCATCCTCGTAGACCACTTCCACCTGTGAGACGTCATCGCCCTCGATCAGGTAGGGGTCGAGCAGCTTCATCCATGAGGTGAAGGCCTGTTCATAGGTATAGCCGCATGCTTCCTGCTGCTCGGCGTCGATCTCGTAGATATCGGCGGTTTCCCCAAAGGCCTCGGGGTCCTTGCCCACCATCATGCACACCATGGCATAGGCGCGCTGGATATCGAGGCTATGGTCCGAATAATAGGAGAACTCGTCCACGCCCGACCCCGTCGAATTGACGGCGTTGAAATACCAGCCATCGGCGGCGTTGATCAGAGCATCGTAGCTGTCCTCAGCCTCGTCGAATTCGAGCAGCCAGATCGTGGCCAGCGCGTCGACCGCATCTTCTTCCTTGCCCAGCACCGGCAGGCCCAGTTCGCCCACCAGCATGTGCCCGATCTCGTGATACATCGTGAACGCCGCGTCATGCATGGCGAAGGTCATGGCCTCGCCCAGAATTTCGGCATCCGCGTCGTCCTGCGCATGGGCTGGCGCAGCGCCAAGTCCCAGGCACAAAAAAGCGGCCGCAGCCGCAAGTTTCAGCGTCATGGATTTCATTCCCTCACACAGCGCCCCCGCTGCGCACATGCCCTATTTCCGGCTGATCTCGGGCAATTCGTCAACATACATTTGCAGGAAATCCTGCACCAGTTCGTAGCAGAAGATCACCTCGACCGTTTCGGGGTCATAGAATGCATTGGGCTCGCCACAGCGCCGCGCGGTGAACTTGACGCGACCCTCCATGCGATAACCGCGCCGGACCTCCTCGGCCACGCTGTCAAAGATGCCGCTGCTGCGGAAGATCCGTTCCGCCGTGCGCAGCCGCTGCCCGCCATTGTGGTATCGCACGTCCACCTGTGTGCCCGTTCCCGGATTGTCGAGCAAAGCCCGCATCGAGCGATCGAGCACCTCATAGTCGAAATGGCAGCTGCGCTGGCGATCCGCCTGCATCGAGTAGGAGTTGGCCACCGGGCGAAATGCCGGGCCATCCGCGCCCACCATCAGGCAGACGATCTGCATCGAGCGATGCCGGTCGGGCGTATAGCCGGCGGCATAATCTTCGTCGTCATAGGCGTCGCCATAGATCTTGCCCGAGATCATCCAGCCTGACGCTGCGTCTTCCAGCGCCTGATTGGCGTCCGGCGTACGCTTTTGCAGCAGCATCCAGGTCGCCATGTTGTCCGCCGCATCCTCCTCCCGGCCGAGCAGCGGCAGCTTTAGCCGGTCGATCAGCAGGTGCCCCACCTCGTGATAGAGCGTGAAGAGGCTGTTATTGACCGCAAAGCGCAGCGTGTCGGCGCGCTCGCTCTTGGACAATCCGGCCAGCGGATCAGCCTGGGCCGGCCCGGCCAGGGCCAGCATGAGGGCCGTGACGATCAGGAACAGACGCCGCATCTTTGCCCTCCAGGTCAGTCCCGCCAGCAAAGGCCAGAGGGGCATCGCCTGTCAACGACCTCTCGGGCTTTTGGTAAAGCCTGTGGGCAGAGCGCCCCAGTCCCGCCTGCCTCAGGCCCTTTCGGCCTCTTCGAGCTCCGCGCTCAGTTCCAGCCAGGTTTCCTCGATGGCCTCGAGATCGCTGCCGAACCGGGCCTTGTCCTTGCCCAGGGCGATCATTCTGTCCGGTGGCCCGTTATAGACCTTGGGATCGTTGAGTTGCGCCTCGATCTTGTCGATTTCGGTGCGCAGCCGTTTCATCTTGGTCTCGGCATCGCTGATGGACTTCTTGAGTGGGGCCAGCTCAGCCCGCCGCGCCGCCGCTTCCTGCCGCGATTGCTTGCGCTCTCCGGACGCTGTCGCGCCATTCCCCTTGCTGTCCTTGCCCGAAGTGATGCTGCGCTGATAGCTGTCGAGATCCTCGTCGAGCTCGCGGATCGTGCCGTTCTCGGCGATCCACAGCGTGTCGCAGGTCGCCTCGATCAGGTGCCGGTCGTGGCTGATGATCAGCACTGCCCCCTGGTAGTCGTTGAGCGCATAGACCAGAGCGTCACGGCTATCGATATCCAGATGGTTGGTCGGTTCGTCGAGGATCATCATCGAGGGCCCCGAAAAGGTGATGAGCCCCATCAGCAGCCGCGCCCGCTCGCCGCCCGAAAGGCTCTTGGCCTTGGTATCCATGCGGCTCGTGGTCAGCCCCATCTGCGCGAGCCGGCTGCGTCGCTTGGCCTCGCTGTCGAGCGGCATCAGCTCGGTGACGTGCTCCAGCGGCGTCTGCTCGGGCTTGAGCTTGTCCATCTGGTGCTGGGCGAAATGGGCGATATTGAGCTTCTTGTTGATCTTGAGGCTGCCGTCGATCACCCCGATATCGCCCGCTAGGAGCTTGGCGAAGGTTGACTTGCCGTTGCCGTTGACCCCGATCAGGGCGATGCGGGCATCCGGGTCGATGCGTTGGGTGACATTGCGCAGGATCACCGTGTCGCCATAGCCGGTCGATACGCCGTCGAGCGTGATCATAGGGGTCGGCAAGTCCACCTTGGGCTGCTGGAACTGGAACGGGGCGGCATGTTCGTCGAACATGGCCTCCGGCGGCTTCAGCTTTTCGATCATCTTGACGCGCGCCTGCGCCTGCTTGGCCTTGGTCGCCTTGGCCTTGAAGCGGTCCACGAACTTCTGCAGATGCGCGATCTGGTCGAGCGTTTTCTCGCGGCTCTTGTTGTTGAGCTCCATCTGCATGCGGCGCGTTTCTTCGAACGTGTCGTAATTGCCTTTGTAGAAGGTCAGCTTCTTGTGCTCGAGATGCACGATCGAGTTGACCGCCTTGTTGAGCAGGTCACGGTCGTGGCTGATGAGAAAGACGGTGTAGGGGTAGGTGGCCAGGTATTTCTCCAGCCATAGCGTGCCTTCGAGATCGAGATAATTGGTCGGTTCGTCCAGCAGCAGCAGGTCGGGCTGGCTGAACAGCACGGCGGCCAGCGCCACCCGCATCCGCCAGCCGCCCGACAACTGCCGTGTCGGGGCGTTTTGCCGGTCCTGCTCGAAGCCCAGACCCTTGAGAATGGACGAGGCGCGCGCCTCGGCCGTGTGCGCGTCGATATCGGCCAGCCGCGTATAGATCTCGCCGATCCGGTCGGGATCGGTCGCAGTCTCGGCTTCCGCCATCAGCGCCGTGCGCTCCTTGTCGGCGGCCAGCACCACGTCCAGCACGGTTTCGTCGCCGGCAGGGGCTTCCTGTGCGACCGCGCCGATCCGCGCCTTCTTGTTGACCTCGATCGAGCCGCTATCGGCCCCGATATGGCCCTGGATCAGGTGGAACAGCGTGGTCTTGCCTGTGCCGTTCTTGCCCACGAAGCCGGCCTTGGCGCCGTCCGGCAAGACAAAGCTCGCCTCGTCCAGCAGCACGCGCCCCTGGATACGATAGGTGAGGTTATTGATGCTCAACATGGCGACGGACCGATCTGCTGGCGTCGACCCCGCGCGCGCCTTCGGGGCAGGGGACGCATGAATTTGTTGCCCGAGGAATTAGGGGCTTGCTGCCCATAAGGCAACCGCCCGACACGCTCCTGCCGGATTTGCCGCGCATCCATTTGGGCGGGGCGGACGTTTCAAGCAAAAATCTGCAACAAGGAAAATGTTATGCGCTCCAGTCTTTTTGCCCTTGCCGCCGTATCGGCCGTTCTCATCGCTGCGCCTGCCCTGGCCCAGGATCAGTCTGGCGCCGCGAGCCCGGCCACAAACGCTCCGGCCGAGCAGACCCTGCGCCTCGACGACCTCGATGCCACCCGCATCAATCCCAATCAGATCACCATCGAGTTCGAATATGATGGCGGCGCCTGCGAACAGGTCGGTCCTGCCGAAGTGGGCGAGCTGGTGGACGGCACTCTTGCCGTGACCTTCCCGACCATCTCCACAGCCGAAGTCTGCACCATGCAGGTGGTCGAGATCGAAGTCGAACAGACCATCGAGGCCGAGCATATCGTCTCCAGGGTCGACGTGACGCTGACCCGTCCGGACGGGTCTGTGCTGGCGACCGGCACGACCGACGTCGACCACGACTAAAGCTGGACTGCCTGCATCCAGAACCCTTATTGCCCGGCTTGTCCGGGCAATGCCTTTTCAGCATGCGATCAAATGGACCATCGGGACGAGCCCGGCGGTGACGCCGACAGAAAGTTGGTGGCTGGCCCGATCCAGCTGTCTTGCGTCTGGCACATGTCCCCGCTAAAAGGCCCCACCTTTCCCAAGCTAATGCAGGATATGACCGCCATGGCGATCGAACGCACCTTCTCCATCATCAAGCCCGATGCCGTCCGCCGCAACCTGATCGGCAAGATCCTCACCAAGTTCGAGGAAGCTGGTCTCCGCCCGATCGCCCTCAAGAAGATCCACATGACCCGCGCCCAGGCCGAAGGCTTCTACGCGGTCCACAAGGAACGCCCCTTCTTCGGCGAACTCGTCGAGCAGATGATCGCGTCCCCGGTCGTCGTTCAGGTTCTCGAAGGCGAAGGCGCGATCCTCAAGAACCGTGAGATCATGGGCGCCACCAACCCGGAAAACGCAGCTGAAGGCACCATCCGCAAGGAATTTGCCCTGTCCGTCGGCGAAAACTCGGTCCACGGTTCCGACGCCCCGGAAACCGCTGCCCAGGAAATCAAGTACTTCTTCAGCGACGAAGAACTCGTCGGGTGAGATCCGACGGCTGGCTCTAGCCAGCCGGCAGATCGCTCCGGTGAAGCGATCTGAGGGACGAACGCCCTGAGCCATGCGAAGGGCCGGAGCGATCTTTCCTCCACCACTCAATACCAGGCCGCCCGCCGGGCGGCCTTTTTGCTTGTTCGTGCTATAGTGACGCGAACTTTTCCCGGGTTAGTCCACCGAGCTGGCGAAAACCCATTGATGGAACACCACTTTCTTGTCGGAGCATCCCGCATTGCGTCGGGGCACGGCACCATGGTGTCCCCGCTCCGAAAGAACGATAGTGTCTCTGCCTGAAACCATTCTGCCCCCGATTGCCCGTGCCCTCGATGCCAAGGGTTACGCCGAACTCACTCCAGTCCAGTCCGCGGTCATCGAAGACAATACCGCCGGTCGCGACCTGCTCGTTTCCGCCCAGACCGGCTCGGGCAAGACCGTTGCCTTCGGCATGGCCATCGCGCCGACCCTCTTGGGCGAGGCCGAAATGCTGCCGCCGCCCGGCGCGCCGCTGGCCCTCGTGATCGCTCCGACGCGCGAACTGGCCATGCAGGTGCAGCGCGAGCTGACCTGGCTCTATGCCGAAACCGGCGCGCAGACTGCCCAGGGCGTTGGCGGCATGGATCAGCGCACCGAGCGCCGGGCGCTTGAACGCGGCGCCCATATCGTCGTCGGTACGCCCGGTCGCCTGCGCGATCACATTACCCGCGGCGCTCTGGACATGTCGGCCTTGCGCGCCGTCGTGCTCGACGAGGCCGATGAAATGCTCGACCTCGGCTTCCGCGAAGATCTCGAATTCATCCTCGCCGCTGCGCCTGAGGATCGCCGCACCCTGTTGTTCTCGGCCACTGTGCCCAAGCCGATCGCCGAACTGGCCAAGACCTTCCAGAAGAACGCCCTGCGCATCACGGCCGCCAGCACCGGCCAGCAGCATGCCGATATCGAATACAAGCTCATGTCGGTGCCCGCTGCCGAGCGCGAAAATGCGGTCATCAACACGCTGCTCTGGTATGACAGCACCAACACCATCGTCTTTGCCTCTACCCGCGAGGCGGTCAAGCATCTCTCGGCGCGCCTGCACAATCGCGGCTTCGACGTCGTCACCCTCTCCGGCGAGTTGACCCAGGCCGAGCGCACCAATGCCCTGCAATCCATGCGCGATGGCCGGGCCCGCATCTGCGTGGCCACCGACGTGGCGGCGCGCGGTATCGATCTGCCCAATCTCGACCTTGTCATTCACGCCGATCTGCCGATGAATGCCGAAACCCTGCTGCACCGCTCTGGCCGCACTGGCCGGGCAGGGCGCAAGGGCACCTGCGTGGTCATCGCGCCCGCCCATCGCAAGCGCGTCGCGCTTTCGATCCTGCGAACAGCCAAGATTGAGGCCGAGAACATCGCGCCGCCCAGCGCCGAGGCCATCGACGCCCGCTATCGCGAAACCATTCTCACCAATGCCCTGCTCAGCGATCCGGTTACCGAGGACGAGCAGCCCAGCATTGCGAGCCTTGTCGAAAAGTGGCCGGCCGAAGCGCTGGCCGCAGCCTATCTGCGCATGCAGCTGGCCGCGCGCCCTGTTCCCGAGGACGTCACCGCCACCGCAGACGATTCCGGCGACCGTTCGCCCCGCACCCGCGATGCCTTTGCCGGCGGCTCCTGGTTCAAGGTCACTATCGGTCGCAAGCAGCGCGCTGAGCCGCGCTGGCTTCTGCCGATGATCTGCAAGGCCGGTGGCGTTACCAAGTCGGCCATCGGGTCGATCCGCATCTTCGACACCGAGACCCATTTCGAGGTCGCTGCCGACAAGGTGGACTCCTTCCTGCGTTCGGTTGGCAAGAACGGCACCGGCGAGCGCGGCGTGCATATTTCGTCCATCGATGGCCCCGGCGAGCGCCAGGAGCGCCCTCAATCCAAGCGTCGTCCGCCCGGCCCCCCGGAAAAGTACGATCCGATGGCTCCGCGTCCCGAGCGCGCCGACCGCAAGCAGCGTTACGGCTCGTCAAGCCTGCGTCCCGACGATTTCGAACAGCCCGGCGAGCGTCCGTCCACACGGCCTGCGGAGCAGCCCGGCGAACACGTCACCATTCGCCCGGCAAAATCGGCCAAATCAGCAAAGCCGGTCTCCAAGGACAAGGGCAAGCCGAAATGGTCCAAACCCACGGCCGAAGGCGATGCCCGTCCTCCCAAGAAGAAGGCCGCCAAGCCCAAGGACCACAAGAAGACCCGCGCTGTCGACTGAGATATTTCGCCGTCGAAGGGGTGCGATTAGGCCGCAACGCCTGATTTCGCCCCCTTCGGCGACAGAGCGTCGATTTCGGCGGCATATTTTTCCGTCGCCGCCTCAATGCCGTCCGTCCAGGTGGAGAACCGCTTGAGCAGCGGCACGAAGGCGGCCACGTCCTCGGCCGGCCAGGTGCCGAGGAAATCGCCCATGATTAGGTATTTATAGGCGCGCACGGCATCCACGACGGCGCGGCCCTGTTCTGTCAGCGCGATGATTGTGCGCCGCGCATCGGCTTGGCTCACGGCCCGCTGGGCAAAGCCCTCTTCCACCATTTCGCTGACCAGCCGGCTCGCCCGCGATGGGTCGATCCCCAGCCGCTCGGCCACGCTGGCCACCATGGTTTCCCCCATGACCTCGCCGAATTCGGGGGCAGGGCCCTCGATAGCCACCAGCACATCGAACTGGGCCAGGTCGATGCCGATCCGCAGGTCCACCAGCGCCTTGTGCCCCAGTTCGCGTTTCATCGCCCGGCGTCGCCATTGCTGCAGCATTCCGTCGATATCCATCACCGCCTCGGCCGTGGCCGCGCCGATGCCGGCCTTGCGGAGCAGGGCGTTCAGTTCGGATTTGTCACTCAAAGGCATGGCAGACCCCGCCATTTTGCATGCTCTCTACAAATGCATGCTATTGACATGTAATTGCTGAAAGCACATGTATGCCCGCAGAATTGATTTCGCAAGGGCCGACGCCGGGCGCCGACCCTCTCTTTTTGAGGATTGCCCCAATGTCCGACCCCATGCAACCGGCCGATGCGCCGCAGGATACATCCGTTCGCCTGGTCATAGGCGCCGTCGCCGTCACCCTTCTGCTGGCCTCGCTGGGCCAGACCATCGTTTCTACCGCCTTGCCCACCATCGTCGGTCAGCTCGGCGGGCTCGATCACCTCACCTGGGTGGTCATTGCCTATCTCCTGAGCTCCACCGTCGTGGCCCCCATCTATGGCAAGCTGGGCGATCTCTTCGGCCGCAAGATCGTCCTGCAGGCCGCCATCGTGATCTTCCTCGTCGGGGCCGTGCTCTCGGCCATGGCCAGCTCCATGACCTTCCTCATTATCGCCCGCGCCATTCAGGGTCTGGGCGGTGGCGGGCTCATGGTCGTCGCCATGACCGTTGTGGCCGACATCATCCCGCCCCGCCAGCGCGGCAAGGTCCAAGGCCTCTTCGGCGCCGTCTTCGGCGTCGCCACGGTCATCGGGCCTTTGGCCGGCGGCTTCATTGTCGAGCACCTGTCCTGGCAGTGGATCTTTCTCATCAACCTGCCGCTTGGCATCCTGGCGCTGGCCGTCATCGCCGTTGCGCTCAAGCCGCGGGCCGAGCGGGTGAAGCACTCCATCGACTATTCCGGCTTCGTGCTGCTGTCGAGCGGGCTCACTGCCTTCGTCCTGGCCACTTCGCTGGGGGGCAATACCTGGCCCTGGTTCTCGGTGCAGATCGTCGGGCTCATCCTCTTTGCCCTCGCCACTCTTGCGGCCTTCCTCTGGGTCGAGGCCCGTGCTCCCGAGCCGGTCCTGCCGCTCAGCCTCTTCCGCAACAATACCTTCGCGGTCACCAGCGCCGTCGGCTTCCTGGTCGGCATGGCCATGTTCGGCTCGATTACCTTCCTGCCAATGTACCTGCAGCTGGCCAAGGGCATTTCACCCACCGATTCAGCACTGCAATTGGTGCCGATGATGGTGGGCCTGATCGGCGCATCCATGCTGTCGGGCTTCATCATGACCCGCACCGGGCGCTATCGCTTCCTGCCCATCCTCTCCACCTTCGTCTTGGTCATCGGTCTCGTCCTGCTCGCCAACATGCAGCTCGATACCCCGGCGACCCTGGTGGCGCTCTACATGTTCCTGGTCGGCGCCGGCATCGGCCCGGTCAACAGCGTCAGCGTCACCGCCACGCAGAATGCCGTGCCCCGCGAAGTCGTCGGCACGGCCACCGCCGGCACCACGCTTTTCCGACAGATCGGCGGCTCGATCGGTGTTTCGGTCTTCGGCGCCATCTTTTCGAGCGGTCTGGCCGCGCGCCTGGGCAACATCATGCCGGCCGGCGGCGGCACGGGCAGCTTCAGCCCCCAGGCGGTTGCGACCTTGCCCGAGCCGGTGCGCAATCTCGTGCTCGAAGCCTTCGCCAGTGCGCTGCACCCGGTCTTCTACACCGCTGCAGGCGCCGCGATCCTCGCCTTCGGCCTCAGCTTCCTGCTCGAGGAGCGCACCCTGGCCACCACCCTGCGCAAGGAGCCGGAGGCCGAAATCGACGCCGAGGAACATGCGACGGCTGCCATGGTCGGCGCGCCGCTCGCCGCCACCCGCTGATCGTCACCGCCGCGCAGGTCCGGATGCGCGGCGGAACACTGCCTTTTCAGACACTTGGCGCGCCCGGCAGAATCATTTTTGCAACACTTCCGCCGCGACTTTGCAGCGAGCACGCCCCAGCCGACTTATGGCGAAATTGTGAGTGGCCAAATCGGCGCGCTCGCGTACCTTGGCTGCATTAGCTCTGCCGAATGCGTCGCCGGCTGTCCTCTGGAGAACACAAGCGTGCCCTTGCGTTGGCAGGAAGTGGCTTTGCCACTCGTTACCATCACCGTCCTCATCCTTCTCAAATATGTGCCGTTGACCGAGCACCTGCCTCTGGCGCGGGCCGCTGGGGTCGTTGCCTTCGGCTATGCGGCCTTTCTGGCTTTGCGCCTGGTCCAGCCCGAAGAGGGCATCATGGTCGAGGGCGGCTGGGCCGAATTGCGGCCGTCGCTGGTCGAATATTTTGCCTGCTACGGCGCGGCGGCTCTCGCGGCAATCCTGCTCTTCGCCGTGATCGTCATGGGAAGCATTGCCGACCCCACGCAATTGATCGCCACCTATATCGCCGTGATCCTGCTGGCGTCCGGCGCGCTGGGCATCGGCATTGCCGGTCTCTTCACCAGCACCCGCTGGGACAACCGCCAGGTGCGCCATCGTTCGGCCATGGGCCGCGAAACCGTGCTCGACTGGTCCGATGTGCGCGCCGTCCGCCCCAATTGGCGCGGCATCACCATCAGCGCCGGCAATGGCCGGATCACCTTCTCGCAATTCCACGGCGGCGCCGCCCAGTTGGCCACACATGCCGCGACGCGCGCCAAGCGCAACGCCGAAGCCGCATCCAAGGCCTTCGCGCTTTGACATATGAAGGCGACGCCAATCGGCGGCGCCTCTCATCCCGGATCGTTCCTTCGACAAGAACTAAAGGCACGACGGCCCGTCTGAGCGGCGCGTGATAATGGTCTCATCACGCCTCTTCATCCCTGCCATCACCACATTCCGTTTGCGGCCATGGCCGGGCTCCTTTAGCCTTCCGGCATGAACGCTCCAGTCCCCGCCCGCACCATCCGCTCCGTCTGCCCGCATGATTGCCCGTCGGTCTGCGCCCTCGATGTCGATATCCTTGCCGATGGCACGATCGGCCGGGTGCGCGGCGCCAAGGACGATCCCTATACGGCGGGCGTGATCTGCGAAAAAGTCGCGCGCTATGCCGAGCGCATCCACCACCCCGAGCGTCTCCTTCATCCCATGCGCCGGGTCGGCCCCAAGGGCGCAGGGCAGTGGCAGGCCATTTCCTGGGATGAGGCGCTGGACGAGATTGCTGCCCGGTTCCTGGCCGTCGAAGCCGAGCACGGTGCTGAATCGGTCTGGCCTTATTTTTATGCCGGCACCATGGGGCATGTGCATCGCGACGGCATCGAGCGCCTGCGCGCCGTGCGCGGCTATTCCCATCAATACGACACCATCTGCACCGGCCTCTCCTGGCCGGGCTATATCGCAGGCACTGGTCTGCTCGGCGGCGTCAATCCCGAACAGATGGCCGAAGCCGATTGCGTCGTCATCTGGGGCACCAATGCGGTGCACACCCAGGTCAATGTGATGACCCATGCCATGCGGGCCCGCAAGCAACGCGGCGCCAAGGTCGTGGCCATCGACATTTACCGCAATGCGACCATGGAACAGGCCGATATGGGCCTTGTGCTGCGCCCCGGCACGGATGGCGCATTGGCTGTGGCCGTGATGCATGTGCTGCTGCGCGACGGCCTTGCCGATCGCCAATACATGGCCAAATTCACAGACTTCGGTCCCGACTTTGAATCGCATCTTGAGGCGCGCACGCCGCAATGGGCGGCTGAAATCACCGGCCTTTCTGTCGCCGAGATCGAGGCCTTCGCCCATCTGGTCGGCAAGACGCCCAGAACCTTTTTCCGCCTTGGCTATGGCTTTTCACGCCAGCGCAATGGCGCTACTGCCGTTCATGCCGCCCTGTGCATCCCGGCCATGACCGGCGCCTGGCAGCATCGCGGCGGCGGCGCCTTCCATTCCAATTCCGGCACATGGTCGCTGGACAAGTCGCGGCTCGAAGGCCGGCATCTGCAAAAGGGCACGCCCCGCATTCTCGACATGTCCGAGATCGGCCCCATCCTTACCGGTGATGCCACGGCGCTGCAGGGCGGCAAGCCGGTCCACGCCATGATCGTGCAGAACACCAATCCCGCTGTTGTGGCCCCCGACCAGAAGAAGGTCCGCGAGGGACTGCTGCGAGAGGATCTGTTCCTCGTCGTCCATGAACAGTTCATGACCGAGACCGCAGAGTTGGCCGACATCGTCCTGCCCGCCACAATGTTCCTCGAACACAACGATTACTACACGCGCGGCGGTCACACGCGGGTGCTCTACGGGCCGGCCGTGGTCGATGCGCCCGGTGACACCCGTTCCAATCACGATGTCATCAACGCCATCGCCTTGCGGCTGGGCAGCGACGATCCGAGCTTCCATATCAGCGACCGCGACGTCATCGCCGATACTTTTGCCCGATCCAACTTTCCGCCCCTCGAGGAAATCGAGCGTCAGGGCTACATCAATCGCGAGCGACCCGATGACGCCGCCCGCTTCGCCAACGGTTTCGGCTGGCCCGATGGCCGCTTCCGTTTCGCCCCCGCCTGGCAGGATGTCGCCCGGAAAGGCTATCGCTGGTCCTGCGACCCGGCCGACATGCCGCGCTTCGCCGACCACTGGGCCATAAACGAGGCGACCGATGCGGTCCATCCCTTCAAGCTGGCCACCAGTCCCGCCCGCGGCTTCCTCAATTCGTCGTTCAACCAGACCCCCGGCAGCCTCAGGCGCGAGGGTGAGCCCTCCGTCTTCATTCATCCCGAAGATGCTGTGCGCCTTGGCATTGCCGAGGGCGATGCCGTCACGGTCGGGAATGTGCGGGGCCAGGTTCACCTCACCGCGCGTCTCCATACCGGTCTCAATACCGGCGTGCTGATTGCCGAAGGCCTCCATCGCAACAAGGCGCATCGCGGCGGGCAGGGCATCAACATGCTGACCAGCGCCACCCCCGCTCCCCCCTTCGGCGGCGCGGCCTTCCACGATGCAGCCGTCTGGATTCGCAAGGCCTAGGGTAGGGGCAAAGGTCTGCCCGCGATCGGCTCAACCCGCTCCGGCCTGTCAGGCGAAATAGGCGGTCCAGAAGAAATATCCCGTCATGGCGATGCCATAGGCGATGACGCCGTTACGGATCCAGTCGCGCGGAATATGCTGGGCCAGTCGCGCTGCCACATAGCCGCCGATGGTCACGCCCACCAGTGCGATCGAGCCGTGATACCAGTCGATCGATCCATTGATGGCAAAGCGCACCACCGCCACCAGGGCAACGATAGACGAGACATAGAGCTTGAGCCCGTTCATGGCATGGATGTCGCTCATTCCCGCCATGGCGAGAAAGGCCAGCAGCAGGATGCCGAGCCCGGCATTGAAGAATCCGCCATAGATGCACACCGCTGCGAGCAGGCTCAGCAGCAGCAGCGCGCCGACCATCTTCATGCCGCCACCCGTGCCGCTGCGCGCCTTGACCGCGGCGTTGATCTGGTTGCCGAAGACGAACAGCGCCACCGCAAAGCTCATCAGCCACGGCACGACCTTGGAGAATTGCTCGTCCGACACCACCAGCAGCAATTCGGCGCCCAGATAGCCGAACACGGCCGCGATCAGGCCATAGAGCATCAGCTTGTCGCGATGCGGGGCCATGGCCTTCCAATAGCCCACCGCGCCGCTCACATAGCCGGGCAGGGCGGCATAGGTATTGGAAGCATTGGCCAGGACTGGCGGCACGCCTGAAAACAGCAGCGCCGGGAACACGATGAACGACCCGCCTCCGGCCAGAGAATTGACGGCTCCGCCCAGCAGGCCCGCCACCAGCAGCAACAATTCGGTCATCGTCAGTCCCCCTCGATACCTCCTCCTAGCGGCACCTGACCGGTTCGCCCAACACAATTGTCTGATCGGTCCATCACGGCGATTGATCGGATGCTTGACTTCTGACCGCGCGGGCACCATTTTCCACTCCGGTTGCTGGCGCCTGCCGCCCGCGGGTCGAAAGATCCATGGTGAAGTCCAGCATCGCTTCTTGATCCCTTCGGTTCTTCCTCCCAGGGCGCATCATGGCAATGCGGGCTCCCATGTCTCAAGCCGCCTCCGTTCGGAGAGACCGATATGTCTTTTTCCCTCGATACCCCCTCCGCCCAGACCCTGAAGTCCGAGGCAAAGAATCTGCGTGAGGAACGCGCCCGTGCCGGCCGCATGCTGACCCACAGCGCCGCGCTCGAAGAGGTTGCCCGTGCTCATGGCTACCGCGACTGGAACACGGCGCGCGCTGCCTTGCCCGATCGCGTCGCGGTGCCTTTCCAGGTCGGCATGCGCGTCAAGGGTTACTACCTGGAACAGCCCTTCAAGGGCCTGCTTCTGGGGGTGCAGCTGGCGCACAACATGCAGCATTATACGCTGACCGTGCATTTCGACACGCCGGTCAATGTCACGCCCAACTTCATGTTTGCCGCACCCCGCCAGCGGGTGACGGCCACGGTGGACATTCGCGGCATCTCGCCGGCCTTGCGCGGCAATGGCGCCCCGCAGATGCACATCATGCGCGAATAGCAGCTGGGCCGGCTTGGTGGCCGGCCCGTCTTTCAGGCGATCTGCTTGAGCTCGGGCCAGACGATGCGGCCCGGGCGCCCCAGATAGAAGCCCTGTGCTTCCGTACAACCCTCGATCCGCAGCACGTCAAGCTGCTCGAGCGTTTCCACGCCCTCCGCCAGCACCGGCACCGAGAGGCTCTTGCCCAGCGCCAGGATGGCGCGCACGATGGCCTTGGCCTGTTCGTCGCGCTCCACCTCGGTCATGAAGGAGCGATCGAGCTTGATCTTGTCGAACGGGAAGCTGCGCAGCGTATCGAGCGAGGAATAGCCCGTACCGAAATCGTCGATGGCGATGGACACCCCCAGCGCCTTGATCGCGCCCAGCACCGCCAGCGCCCGCTGCCGATCCGAGATGATCGCCGTCTCGGTGACTTCCAGCTCCAGCCGGGCAGGGGCGAGCCCGGTCTGCTCCAGCACCGATTTGACCAGGTCCACCAGCTCCAGCTGCGCCAGCTGCAATCCGGAAACGTTGACCGCGATGCGGTGCGGCTCCGGCCAGCGCGCCGCTTCCTGGCAGGCATTGTTCAGAACCCACGCGCCGATGGCGCTGATGGCGCCGCATTCCTCGGCCAGCGGGATGAATTCGGAGGGCGGCACCGGCCCATGGCCCGGCCGGTCCCAGCGCAGCAGCACCTCATAGCCAGTGATCCGCCCGGTCGTGACCGATTTCTGCACCTGATAGGCCAGGTGAAACCCGTCTTTCTCCACAGCGGTCCACAGATCCTTGGCCATGGCCCGCCGCTGCCGGGCGGCCTCGTCCATGTCGTGCTCGTAATAGCAGATGCGCTGGTCGATTTCCGCCTTGGCCCGATAGAGCGCCAGATCGGCATTGTTGAGCAGTTTCGAGCCGTCCATGCCATCCTGCGGGGCGATGGCGACGCCGATACTGCCGCCCAGAGCCAGCTGGTTCTCGCCATAAGTGACGCGCTGGCCCAGCGCCTCTTCGATGCGCCCGAGGAAATCGCGCAGCGCCGGCAGGGTGGTGAATGGCTTGATCGCGGCAAATTCGTCCCCGCCCAGCCGCGCCACGCTTTCCCCGTCCTTGAGCAGCGTACCGAACCGGCGCGCCAGTTCGCGTAGCACCTCGTCGCCCGCCGCGTGGCCATAGCCGTCATTGATATCCTTGAACCGGTCGAGATCGAGCGCGATCACCGCCAACTTGCCCTTGCCCCCGAGCGCGCCGAGCGCCGTGCCCAGCAGCTGCCCGAACCGCGCCCGGTTGGGCAGGCCGGTCAGCGAATCGTGGTGCGCGAGGTGGGCGATGGCCGCGGCATTGCGCCGGCTTTCCGAAATATCCTCCACCGTGGTGATGAAGGCGCCATTGCCCGCCGGGCTGTGGCGGATGCGGAAGGCCCGGTCGTCGGAAACCGGCTGCACCAGTTCACCCCCGCCGCCTTCGATCAGCTGCCGATGCTGCGGCAGCAGCTCCGCCACCCGGCCCTTGGCATCCTCTGGCGCCGTGCCCAGCCCCACCAGCGCATCGTGCAGCACGTCCTCGAGCTCTGCCCCGGCCAGCTGCGCCGCCGCGCCCAGGCCCAGCAATTCGGCCAGCCGTGCATTGTGCAATTGCATCCGCCCGTCGCTGCCGAACAGGGCAAGCCCCTGGCCCATATGGGTCAGCGCCAGGTTGAGCCGCTCATTGGCCTCGGCCAGCCGCGCCGCATCCTCGGCCCGCCGCGCCACTTCACGGGCCGTCCGCCGGCGGTCGGCCTCGTCGAGCACGAGGCTGCCGATGGCAAAACCCAGCACCAGGATCGAGATGAAGGCGACGATCAGCGACATCAGCCCGCCATCGACCTGCGCACTGCCGACGACAGCCATGCAATTGCTGAAATCGGCCGCCACCATGGCGGTGAAGTGCATGGCGCAGATCGCCGCCGTCAGCAGCCCTGCCGCGACGAGGTTCCAGGTCCAGCCACGCTTCAGCGTCGTGCCGAACGACAGGGCGGCCAGCGCCATGCCGGCCAGGATCGAGAGCGTTACCGCGCCCGAATGCCAGCCGATATCGCCCTGCATCATCAGCGAAGCGATGCCGGTATAATGCATGGTCGAAATACCCACGCCCACCGTGGCCCCGCCCAGCATGCGGTCGACCAGCCCCTTGCTGTGCACCGCCAGCCCGATGCCGCCGCCACAGACGAGAATGGCGATCAGCAGCGACAGCGCGGTCAGGCCGGGATCGTAGCTCAGCGCGAAGCCGGGCCGGAAGGCGAGCACGGCGATGAAATGGGTGGCCCAGATCCCCAGCCCCACCGACAGCGCCGAAACGCCATTCCACACATGGCGCATGCGCCCGCTGGCCTGGCGCGCATGATGCATCAGCCCGATACAGGCATAGGTGGCGATGAGGCAGACCAGCGCCGCCAGCAGCACGAAGGGCAGGTCATGGCCCACAATGAAAAAGTCGATCACCTGAAACACCTTGAGCGCTTCCCCCGGAACGTGCCGTCAGCACTAGGGACTATCCCTTAAGGAGCCCTTAGCATTTCGCGCCCCGGCAAGCCCCTTGCGCTCACATCGTCCGGCATGCCTAAAAATGTCCTTCGAATGGGGGAAGCGCGCCTTTATCCCCGGCCAAGGACGCCCCACCGACCCGCGCCACGCAAAAACCGCTTGCCATCCCCCCAGCCTGCCGCTAGACCCGACCCCGCCGGAGAGGTGGCCGAGTGGTCGAAGGCACACCCCTGCTAAGGGTGCAGATCGGGAACGGTCTCGAGGGTTCGAATCCCTTCCTCTCCGCCAATCACCCCAATAGGCCGTTGTTTTGATTGGGTTTTTTGTTTCTTCCAATCCAATGCCCGCCTATAAACCCGCCTAAAAATGGGCATTTGCTTTCAACGCATTGCGACAGATAGAAACAGGTTGAGCTGGCGTCTTAGGTCAAAGATGCTAGAAACTTGCTATGGACGACGAATCTTCAAAGCCCGCCACAAGTACTGAGAAAGCCGTTGAAATGCGCGAGCGCCGCCGTAAAGCAGGCGTCGTGCAGATGAACTTTTTTGTCCGGGAAGAGGACAAACCAGCCATCGTCAAGGCGATGCGTGATTACACCGACCTGGCCTGGCTGGCTCTCTATGATGCCGGTGCCGTCCTGCATGGTGCAAATGAGGCGCGCGCGGCAGATATTCGCACAAGACTTGGCTTGGCGCCTCCGGCGGCGGTCAGGCCATCAGAGACTACGAAGAAGTAGCGCTGCCAGCGCGGTCCCGGTGGATGCCCGTCAGGGCCTGGAAGCGGGAAGCGAACTTACCCCAGGAGATACCAGCAGCGGCGGCGAGCTGTCTGCGCTCACCAATCGTGCCGCTGGCCAGAACAGCCTGAAAGACAAATCGTTCATTGCCCTCAGGGCTTGCGCCCCTCAGGATTTGGCGAAGTCGACTTGTCGAGAGCGCGCCGCTGCTGCGCGCCGCCGCGCGGGATAGAGCCACTTCCGCGAGAGTAAGAACATTGGCGCGGGTCACTGGCCTGCGGCTCCTGAAAAGACGCCCGCCAGCACGGACAGTCCGAGGCAGAAGGTCACGATTTGCAGCGGGCGAGGCAGATCGAGCCAGCGATGGTACAAAGCTTTCATGAGGGGTCCTTTCAGGAGTCATTTGACGAAGAGCCGCCGCCGATCCACTCGGAAACAGCCGCAGGCAGGGATGTGACGAGCGAGAACGAACGCTCGATCACGATCAGAAAAATGGCGACGGTCAGAACCGTCATCACCGCAATGGCTGCGAGCCAGAAGACCGGATGGCCGGAAAAGCTCGACAGCAGGTAATAGATACCGGTGCCGATCAGAGTGGAGACGGCCCGGAAGACGGCCATGGCGGCGAAAAAGCCGACAATCATCAAGGGCGGCGTTAGGAATAGTCTGAGCAAAAGCCGATAGCCCTGTTGCGCAGCAGCAGGGGCAATACCTTCACCATCCATTTGCATATGCGCCAACGTCCAGAGTGGGGCCGCAACAATGGCAATGACAACCGTGACGAAGTAGCCAAAGACCGCCAGAACCCAGAGCACGAAGGGCATTGCTGGAAGGAGGACGGCCATGGCCCCACCGGCCACGGTCATGGTCAGCAGCAATGGTCCCACAACTGCCATGGCCGCTCCTACGGCCCCGCCGACAACTGGCACTGCTGACGCCAATGCAAGCGCAGCCAGAATGCTGGCAGCGGCACCAACCAGAAGCTGGCCCAGCTCGACTAGTCCGACCAGCGGGTCGCCCCCGGCAGCGTCTGGCGAGAAATTAAGCGCAATCTGCTGCGTCAGCTTTCGACCGACCTCATCGACCGCAGCGCTGAGAGCATCCCAGATCGAGCCGCCTTCGCCTTGGCTCGGCGTTAGGGCGGCAGCCAAGGCCGGATCTGGCAGGCCGAAGCCGAACGATGACAGTGACGCCGCAGCGCGCGCAAATGCGCCCTCCATGTCGCCGCCTATGCGCAGGATTTCTTCCTCATTTAGGCGAAGGTTTTGGGCGCTGGCGCTACCGAACCAGCCCGGGCGCCGCCCGCTGGCGGCAGCATCCAGCGTTGAGCCGGTTTGCTCGTAAATATAGCGGGCGGGCGTCAGGACCGACGGCCGAGCCGAAAGAACAGAGGCAGCCTCCTGATTCAGTCGTGCAAGTACCAGATAGTAGCTGCCTGCGCTGAGCCAGCCCTCTCCCTCCTGATTTTGGAGATAGCTGCGCAGCCGCTCTTGCCCCTCACCGCCGCCAGCGCTTCTGACCAGTTCAAACACAGGCGACAATGCCGAGTTGGCGTCAATGACAGCCTGGCGCAGATCGCCGGCTAGATCGACCGCTTGACCATCCCGGCCAAAAGATGCGGCGAGGACCTTGGCTGCCAATAGGTCTGTCTTGGCCATCATGGTCGACAGAGCACTTTTGTGAGCCGACAAGAACAGCGCTGCATCGACTTCGCTCAGATGCATGGGCGCAGATGGGGTGGCAATGGAGCCGCAAATTCCAGCCGTGCTGGTCTCCTGGCCTAAGATGGCAGAGACGAGCGCAATAGCGCCGCTGCTGTGCTCAGCCTCAACCAGTGAGACATTGGAGTTTGATCCAACAGCCGCAAGCTGGTGATTGGCGAGTGCTGTGCAGGCCGATATTTTCCAGATTTCGGCGATAATCGGGGTCGGGAGGCTCGGACTGGTGGCGATAACCTGCACATCACCCGTGACAAGCGCCGGAACGGCACTTGACCACATCAATGTTGCCAGGGCGGTGGAGCCGCGCACCACATAGCCAATTCCGGCCTGGATCGTGTTGTATCCGCCAAGATTGGGCACCGGCATCATCAGGCCCACTGCGACGATCACCCGGATCGGTCCCCAAAGCGAGTTCCAACGCTTTCCTAGGACTTCCCCCTCGTGCGCCGTTTGCAGTAGGGCAGCGGTGACGTTGTAGAAAAAGAGCAGACCACCAACCACCAGAATGGCTACGTTTAGATAGCCGATAGTGTTGCTCAGCAATGTTGCGCCAGCCCCGAACAACGGTCCGAAAATCTGGGCGGCCAGCTGCGTCGACCAACTTTCGGCACCGCTGCTCTGCAGTGCGCTCAGCACTGTTGACTGTTGGCTGTCCACCGCTCACCTATTCAATGAACAGGCAGGGCCGGGGCAAAATGGATCCGACTGAGGCGTACAGCGCCTTGGCAGCGCGGCCATTGCCAAAAAATCCAACCAGCCCCTCAGCGGTGTCCGAGACCGAGGCCGCTGACCTCACGGTATTCCGCATTCCAGCGAACTCTTCACGAACGACGATTTCTGCGATCCAGTTATCCGCTTCCGTTCGGAACAGGCGGACCATGGTTGACCGCGTAACGCCGCCGGCCTGATGGTCGTGCGCAAACCCGCAACCAACCACCTCGCCGGTAAATTGCAGGTCTGGTTCCCCGTCGCGTTCAATCAGAAAGGCGGTCAGCTTGGTCATTATTGCTCCTAAGAGGCGGTCGATTCGTGGCAAATGGAGTAAGTCACTTGCGTCTTGCAATTCAGACGTTAGTTCTTTAAATCGGGATAAGCAAGCAGTGTTTTCTCCGGGTCCCTGCCGGGGCCGTTGAAAACGTCGCCTCCGGCTCCAGCTTGCCGGGGCAGGCCCGGGCCCGGCGCAGAGCCGGACGAAGAAAGGAACAGTAATGGCCAACCGAACGCACCGCTTTGAACTGATGCTGTCCGATGCTGAGCGCGAAATTGTCGCCGCCAGCGCGGCGGCGACTGGCTTGACCATGGCCGCATTTGCGCGACAGGCCATGATGATTGATCAGCCTGTAAGCGCCCGGGCCAAGGCCCACGTAGTGGACCGGGCTGCGATAGCGGCACTCAATGCGATTGGGTCAAATCTCAACCAGATCGCCAAAATCGGGAACAGTTCCAAGACGCTGAACCAGCAGCATCTGCAGGCCCTTACGGTCATGTTCCGCCGACTGTCTGCGATTGTGAAAAGGATCGAGAACCCGGAAGTTCTGGTTGGCGCCGGACGGGCCGACCAATGATCGGCAAGATCAAAAACCTGCCGACAGGTGCCGACCTGAGGCGGCTGGACGCCTATCTGCGCGGTCCCGCTTCCGAGCGCGTCGCTGGCTCATTCTCGCTGAACCTGGCTTCGGATGACGCAGCGGACATCCTCGACTTGATGGACGCGCAGGCTGGTTTGAGTCGACGTGCAAAGAAACCGATCTTGCACATCTCTGTCAGCTATGCGCCGACCGATGAGGTGACGCCGGCGGAGATGCAGGTGGATGCCCAAGGCATTCTTGACGTGCTCGGTATGCGCGGCCATCAGGCGTTTGCAGTCATTCACGACGACAAGAGCTATCAGCATTTCCATCTGGTCATAAATCGCGTCGATCCAGACGGCCGTTGCGTTGGCGACAGCAACTCCAAGCGAAAGATCGAGAAGGTGCTGCGCGCCATCGAGGCCGAGCGCGAGCTTCAGCCTGTTCCCGGGCGGTTGGCCGAAACACCTGGGCAAAAGCGCTTTGCAGGGCCGCGGGCGGCGCGGCGCGGTTATGTGCAACCTCCTCTGGCGGTGATCGAAGCAATGCAAACGGCACGTTCCAGGGCCGAGCTGGACGCGCGCCTGGCATCGGCGGGCTGGAAACTTGAATCGGCTTCACCCCGACGCGGCCAAAAGGCTGGTGGATTGATCCTCTACGGCCCCGAAGGCGCCCGCGCCAACGCGAGTGCATGCGGTCGCGATTGTTCCGGCCCAGCCCTCGCGCGGCGATTTTCGGCCTCGGCGCCGCCGCGCACAGCGGCACAGCGCGCTAAAATTGGCGCAAACGCGTCACCAACGCCCACCCCGCAGCCCACCGGCGCAGACAAGCTGGCAATGGCCATCCGCAATGCACGGATCAGAAGTCCACGCCTGTCTGGCGTCCGGCCGCCGAGCACTTCCAGCATCATTACCCGCGCCATTGGCGCAGTCATCCCCCTCCCGAAATTGTAGGTGAAGCGTGAGCGACGATATTGAAAACACCATCAATAATTTCCTGATTGAGGCTGCGGCCATGCGCGCTGCTCTTGAGCGGCAGGCAGAACAAGTTGTGCAGGTTACTGGCGCTCTGCAGCAGGCTACGACAGAGAACCTGCGAGCGCGCAAGCAACTGGCCCATATGGTGTCAGCTGGCGTCTATACCGAAGCGGCATCGCGGATCGCACAGTCCTGCGCCCCACTGGTCAAATCCATTTCACAGGCAGCCAATCAGGCCGAGCACGCCTTGGGCGTAAAGCTGGAAGAAGTCGAACGCGCCCAGGTGGCCGGATGGCTGATCCAAATGGTCATCGCACTTGGTAGCGGATTCATCGCGTCCATGTTGACCGCTTTCGCAATCTTTGCATGGAGGCTCTGGCAATGATTGAAAACAGTTGGACCCATCAGCTGCGCCAGCATCACGCTGGGGCCGCAAACGAGTTGGATCAACGTGCCATAGCGCTCTGCGATGCGTGGATAACATGGGCCGATGGGTTCGGAATTGCGCCACCCGCTGAGTTGGCGGCACAACTGAAGAGTGCAAAGACCGAAAGTGCATGTGTCATTGTTAGGCAGATCACCCGCAAGCTGGCGAAGGAATGCCCAGTCACCATGCCAATGCAAAGCCCGACGAGCGATTTGTTTGACGCCTCGGCGGGCCCCTCAATGTTTGATCTTGGCAAAGGGCCATCCCCTTGAACATCAAGATGGGCAGCTCGCACCGCTAACGAAGATATCGAAGCCCTGGTAACACCGAGCGAGGCGCGGCGACCCGCTACCATTTGCGCGCCGACAAGGATCGACCTATACGCGCTTATTAACTCAAGCCTTGGTGTCCGTCGAAAGGGCCGGAATCGTCCGATTGACCCGGTCGGGAAAATTGCCCATTCCATAGGAAATGCCCAACCGCGATATCGTCGAATTCTTTGCCACCGCGGGCAGGGCATGACTGACCGAGGTGCCTGAACGTATGAACGCCGTTGAGATCGAAGAGGCCATTTCCGCACTGGCTGAGCAGCCGTTCGATGCGTCCGAGTTTCCGTTCGCGTTCCTGACAGCATTCGGCAACAAAGAGACCACCATCAAGCGCTTGCGCAAAGGCGAGTCGAACAAATCCGACTTGGGCGGCGTCCTCCAGACCAGCAACATACACATCGCAGTCAGCGCGCCCGGCGAAGTCGGCAATACCCTGGCGGCCCTTCGTGCCAGCCCTGCGACCGCGCGCGCAAAAGCGCGGTTCATCCTGGCGACGGATGGGGATACCCTGGAGGCAGAAGACCTGACCACCGACGACCCGCCAGTTGCCTGCCGATATGCCGAGTTCCCGGATCATTTCGGCTTTTTTCTCCCACTTGCCGGCATCACCACTGTCAAGCAAATCCGGGAAAGCTCTTTCGATATCCGCGCCACTGGGCGGTTGAATCGACTGTACGTGGAATTGCTGAAGGACAACCCAGAATGGGGAACCAGCGAGCGTCGCGCGGACATGAACCACTTCATGGCGCGATTGATTTTCTGCTTCTTCGCCGAGGATACGGACATCTTTGGCGGCAATCGGCGCTTTACCACCACCATTGAGCAGATGAGCTCTCGGGATTCTGCCAATACCCATGAGGTCATTGAGACGCTTTTTGGTACCATGAGCATGACCAATGCCCAACGCGAGTTGGCCAAGGTTCCTCGCTGGGCAGACATGTTTCCTTATGTGAACGGCGGGCTCTTCTCGGGTAGTACGGAGGTGCCGAGGTTCAGCCGAATTGCCCGGTCATATCTTTTAAATATCGGCGCTCTGGATTGGACTCAGATCAACCCGGACATTTTCGGTTCTATGATTCAGGCCGTCGCTGATGAAGATGAGCGTGGCGCGCTCGGAATGCACTACACGTCCGTGCCGAACATCCTGAAAGTGCTCAACCCACTCTTCCTCGATGACCTTCGAGAACAGCTTCAGGAAGCCGGAGATAATTCCCGGAAGTTGCTGAACCTACGCAACCGCATGGCCAAAATCAGGGTATTCGATCCGGCCTGCGGTTCGGGAAATTTCCTTGTCATCGCTTACAAGGAAATGCGCGCTATCGAAGCAAAGCTAAATGAGCGTCGCGGCGAACCTGACCGGCGCAGCGAAATCCCACTGACCAATTTCCGAGGCATCGAACTGAGAAGTTTCCCAGCCGAGATTGCTCGGCTGGCGCTCATCATTGCCGAGTTTCAGTGTGACGTGCTCTATCGTGGGCAGAAGGAAGCCCTTGCGGAGTTCCTGCCGCTCGACGCTCAGAACTGGATCACCTGTGGCAATGCTCTAAGGCTCGATTGGCTGAGCATCTGCCCACCGACCGGCACCGGTGTAAAGTTCCAGGCAGATGATCTTTTTCACACTCCTATCAACCAGGCACAGATCGACTTCGACAACGAAGGTGGCGAAACGTATATTTGTGGAAACCCCCCATATCTCGGAAACAAGCTTCAGTCTGATGAGCAAAAGTCTGATCTGGGCAATGTCTTTGAAGGCCGGATAGAAGGGTGGAAGTCCCTCGACTACGTAGCTGCATGGTTTATGAGGGCGGCAGATTACGGCACGAAGACCAGCGCCGCATCCGCTTTTGTTACTACCAACTCTCTGTGCCAAGGACAGCAAGTTCCGCTCCTGTGGCCTGCAATATTTGCAAAACATCACGAGATCATATTTGCTCACACGTCTTTCAAATGGGCAAATCTCGCAAGTTATAATGCCGGTGTAACGGTAATTATAGTGGGAATTTCGAATTCTGACAGAAAAAGGCGGAAGCTTTATTCAATCGATCAGGATGGATTAACCCAAGAGAAAATTTGTAACAACATTAATCCTTATCTCGTAGATGGGCCGAACCTCGTTATTGAGAGCAAGCGCGACGCAGGACGAGGCCGTGCGCCAATGCTGTTCGGAAATATGCCGCGTGACGGTGGTAATTTAATTGTGACACAGGAGGAATTTGCTGCAACAAAAACCCAGCGCGATGATGTATTTGCAAAGTACCTAAGGCGCTTTGTAGGTTCGGAGGACTTCATCCAGGGAAAATCACGATATTGTCTTTGGATCGAGAAATCCCAGCACCAAGACGCTTTGCGATCTGCGCAAATTGCAAAAAGGTTGGATGCGGTAAAGGAGGTGCGTCTTGCGAGCAAAGCCGGATCAACCCGTGACTATGCAAGGGCTCCTTACCGATTCGTGCAAATACAAGGCACAGCCAAAGTCAGCACAATTATAGTGCCTCGCCACAGTTCGGAGCGCCGATCATATCTTCCAGTTGGCTTGCTGGACGCATCCGCGATCATCGCGGACAGCGCATTCGCAATTTACGACGCGCCATTGTGGACGCTCTCGCTAATCGCCTCTCGCCTCCACCTTGTCTGGATCGCAGCAGTCTGCGGAAAGCTCAAGACCGACTATCGTTACTCGAACACTTTGGGTTGGAACACATTCCCCCTGCCTCGCCTTACCGCGAAGAATGAGGCGGATTTGAACGAGTCCGCTACCAGCATCCTGTTGGCGCGAGAAAGCTACTATCCGGCGTCAATCAGCGAAATGTACGATCCTGACGAAATGTCTCGAGCTTTCCCGTCTTTGCAGCAAGCGCATGACCGCAACGATGAGATTATTGAGCGCATCTACATTGGGCGAAAATTTAAGAACGACACTGAGCGACTTGAGAAGCTCTTCGCAATGTACGCGGACGATCAGAAAGGCGGTCAACGCAGAGAGGCAATGGTAACTGAAGGAGGCCGCATATGACTCAAGTTGACTACATCGCGCAGCCAGCCTTTCGATCAACGCTCGAAACAATTGACGGCATCCTGTCGCAGGCTGGGATCGCGAACCTGGATGTAGCCGCAGCGTACGTCACGTCAGGAGGACTAAACGACTTGGTCGTTCGCAGCGCCGCGACATTGGGGGCTCGGTGGGCTGGCCTGGACAAAAGATGGCTTACCTCATTTGACTATTGCCGAACAGAGCCTGTCGCGCTCGATGCCATGCTTGCAATGCCGGGTTCATCTGTCCGCGTATACGACGCCCAATTCTGCTTGGCTCATGGGGGCATGCCCAGGGTGCCATTTCACCCGAAAGCCTATTTGATGCGCAGTAATCAACGAGATTATGCCCTTGCGGGGTCCGGCAATCTCTCACGGTCTGGATTGTCGAGGGGTGTTGAGGCCGGGCTTGCAATCAGTGTGGATCGATTGGTCGCGGATGAACCAACTTCGGTCGCCGCCGTGCAGGCGCTGCGCGATTGGTACGCAGCGACGTGGGCTGCCGCAACACCTCTGAACGCAGCATTGTTGGCAGACTACACAAGAGTTTTCGAAAGCGCGGAAAATCTCAAAAAGCCCACTCCCACGGAAGATGATGTTGCGACCAGCGACACCAGCGCGGGTGCAATCTCCAGCGCAAACTTGCAGAAACTTAGAGTTTGCCGAAATTTTTGGATCGAAGCAGGCAACATAACAAAAAATAGAGGTCCGCATTTACCTGGAAGTCAGCTTATGATGAAGCGACTTTCACGAGTATTTTTTGGCTTTCCACCAACAGACATTCCAAAAAATACTCATATTGGAAACGTGCTAATTAGCTACCAGGGAGGCAATCTGGAACAATACTCGCTAACCTACAGCGACAACAAGATGGACAAGCTGAATCTCCCCATTCCAGGCGCAGGAGGACCAGTCGCCTACGATGGCAGGCTCATTATTTTCAGACAGGTGGGTCCAAGAGCATTTGACTTATCGCTGGGGACACGGGCGGACAAAACCAATTGGTTGAAAAGAAGCCGCGCGATTGATGGCATCTTCAAGATGACAAGCGGCCGTGAATGGGGCGTATTTTGATGACAGGCAATAGGAGCGACAATGCGGGATTCCTTACGGTTCCAACCATTTCGGTTCCCTATGCCCGCAACGGCAACTCGACCAAGGCCAACGCGCTGGGCATGCGCACGATGCAGGAGCGCGCATACGAAAGGCGGGGCGAGCAATATCTGCTAATCAAGTCCCCGCCCGCGTCCGGCAAAAGCCGCGCGCTCATGTTCATCGCGCTGGACAAGCTCAACAACCAGGGCCTGAAGCAGGCCATCATCGTCGTGCCGGAAAAGTCCATCGGTGCGAGTTTCGCGGACGAACCGCTGACCAAATACGGGTTCTGGGCCGATTGGACGGTGGAACCGAAATGGAACCTTTGCAACGCGCCCGGCGAGGACGGCGGCAAGGTCAAGTCGGTCGGTGCGTTTCTCGAAAGCACGGACAAGGTACTGGTCTGCACCCACGCGACGTTCCGCTTTGCTCTGGATAGGTTCGGAGCAGCAGCCTTCGACAATCGCTTGATCGCAGTGGATGAGTTCCACCATGTTTCCGCCGACACCGACAGCAAGCTGGGCCAGCATTTGGGCCAGCTCATCGCGCGCGGCAGCGCTCACATCGTCGCCATGACCGGCTCCTATTTCCGGGGCGACGCAGTGCCGGTGCTCATGCCGGATGACGAGGCAAAATTTCGCGACGGGACTGTCACCTATACCTACTACGAGCAGCTCAACGGCTATGAGTATCTTAAGCAGCTCGATATTGGTTACTTCTTCTACTCGGGCTCCTACGCAGACGACATTCTCAATGTCCTCAACCCTGGGGAAAAGACCATCATCCACATCCCTTCCGTCAATTCGCGCGAGAGCACGAAAGATAAAATCCGGGAAGTGGAACACATCATCGAAGCGCTGGGCGACTGGCAGGGAACCGATCCTGCGACCGGCTTCCAACTGGTCAAGCGACCCGACGGCAGAGTGTTGCGCATTGCCGACCTTGTCGATGACGACCCCAGTAAGCGCGACCGCGTTTCTGCTGCGCTGAAAGACCCCAGCCAGAAGAATAACCGCGACCATGTCGATATCATCATTGCACTCGGTATGGCCAAGGAAGGCTTCGACTGGATTTGGTGCGAACACGCCCTGACAGTGGGCTACCGCTCTAGCCTCACGGAAATCGTGCAAATCATCGGGCGCGCGACCCGCGACGCGCCAGGCAAGACCCGCGCCCGCTTCTCCAATCTCATCGCCGAGCCTGACGCATCCGACGAGGCGGTAACCGAGGCCATCAACGACACGCTGAAAGCCATCGCCGCCAGCCTGCTGATGGAACAGGTGCTCGCGCCGCGTTTCAACTTCACCCCGAAGAACCCCCAGAGCGGCCCTATTGAAGGGTTCGATTATGGCGACGGCGGTTATGCGTCGGACAAGACAAATGTTGGCTTCAATGAGGAAACTGGTCAGTTCCATATCGAGATTAAGGGGTTGGCCGAGCCCACCAGCAAGGAGGCTGGGCGTATCGTCCGCGAAGACCTCAATGAAGTGATTGCGGCGTTTGTGCAGGACAAGACCGCCATCGAGCGCGGTCTGTTTGACGAGGAGCTTGTCCCTGAGGAGCTGACCGTTGCCCGCATGGGAAAGATTATCAAGGACAAGTATCCCGACCTGACTGACGAAGACCAAGAAGCGGTGCGCCAGCACGCTGTCGCTGCGCTCAACCTTACCCAAAAGGCAAAACAAATTGCTTTGGGCGATGATGGTGATGAACCAAGTCGGAACACTGCGCTGATCGACGGAGTGCGTAAGCTCAATATGGATGTGCGCGAGTTGGACATCGACCTGATCGACCGGATCAACCCGTTCGGGGAAGCATACGCCATTCTGGCTAAGACCATGAGCGAGGAGAGCTTGAAACAGGTCGCGGCAGCAATCTCTGCCAAGCGGTTCACTTTGAGTGTGGATGAGGCCAAGGACCTGGCAGTGCGCGCGGTACGCTTCAAAAAGGAGCGGGGCCGGCTTCCATCAATTAGTTCGTCAGACCCTTGGGAAAAGCACCTTGCCGAGGGCGCGGCCGCTTTCGTGCGATACAAGGACGAGGGACGATATGAGCGACCTTGACCTTGACGAACTGCGCAGCGAGCTTTCCGACTTCGCCGTTTCTGAGAAAAAGGGCGGACTGTCGCCGCGCGACGAACGGATCATTACCGGCTTCGAAGAAATCCAACGATTCACTGACCAGCATGGTCATGCCCCTCGGCATAGCGAGGCAAATGACATATTTGAGCGCCTATATGCGGTTAGACTTGATCGGCTGCGCGCTCTTGACGAATGTCGCACCCTTCTTGCTCCCCTTGATCGCCAAGGATTGCTCAGTGGTCCCAGTTTTGACCCCGTCGCACCTGTTGAATCCATGGATGATGACGAATTGCTGGCCGAACTTGCCGGCGCGGCAGGTTCTTCAGACATTACCGAGTTGCGCCATGTGAGGACTGCGGCCGACAAGCGCGCCGCAGAGGAAATCGCCAACCGCGCACCCGCCGAAGATTTCGACCAGTTCAAGCCAATGTTTGACCAGTTGGCCAGGGACGTTAAGATTGGCACCAGGATCACCCAGCCGATCCGCAAAGACGCCGGTTTTCTCAAGGCCAACATCAAAGTCGGTGACTTCTTTATTGTCGATGGGCAAACTACCTATGTCGCCGAGGTCGGGGAACCCATTCGCGCACCCAACGGCGAATCCGATGCGCGGTTGCGTGTGATCTATTCGAACGGCACCGAGAGCAACTTGCTCCTGCGTTCACTTCAGCGCGCACTCTACAAAGACGAAACCAGCCGCCGTATATCGGAGCCCAACGCCGGGCCATTGTTTTCCGGAGACAGCGAAGACGGCGACCTCGCCAGCGGTACAATCTATGTATTGCGGAGCAAGTCGGACCACCCCTTGGTCGCTGCCAACCGCGATGTGCTGCACAAGATTGGCGTCACCGGCGGCGACGTTGTTCGGCGCATCGCCAATGCCAAATTGGATGCCACATTCCTGTTGGCCGAGGTGGAGCTGGTCGCTACCTACAAGCTTGCCAACGTCAACCGCACCAGGCTGGAAAACCTGATCCACCGCATCTTCGATGTTTCCCGCCTCGACATCGAGATAATGGATCGCTTCGGCAACCCTGTTATCCCGCGCGAGTGGTTCCTGGTGCCGCTGTTCGTGGTCGATGAGGCCGTCGAGCGCATCAAGGACGGGACCATCACCCAATATCGTTATGATCCAGAAACGGCTTCGCTTCGGCCGGTGAGTTAGGCGAGGCGTTGCTTCCTTCGCTCAGCCCCGGCGCGCTGCGCCGAGAAGGAGGCCTGGCTCCGCCTGGCCAATTTTTTGCCGAAAACACTTAGAATGCCATGCGCCGCGGCTATGACGTCAACAGGCCGCTGCGCTGGGCCTGTGTGACGCCGCCGCGCTCGCATGGCGATTCTGATGGTATCGGGCGGGGAACATCGTTTTCCGCGCTCCGCGCGGGTTTTCAGGCCGCTCGGGCGCGGGCCTTCAAACAGGGAACAGGGCTACAAGAGAAGACCCGCGGCAGCTTCTTTCCCAAGCCCTTTGTTCGACGCGCCGCAGGCACGTCGAATCTTTTTGGGGGGACGCCCTTCGTCCCGACACCTCCAGAAGGCCACAGCGCACAGCGCAGAGTCACCCGTAGGGCCGCAGCGGAGCGGAGGACTGCCTTGGCAGTTGACCTGCGCGAGCACTGTGGCACCGCTTTCTTGCTTCTTTTTTGTTCCTTGTTCCCAGTTTCAGACCTCTATCCAGAAAAGTTTAGGACGCTGTGAGGTTGACGAGAAGTGCCGAGACCGGTTGTTTTGGTGGGAACACCGGGAACATTCGTCCCGGTGTTCGTTCCTGGTCTAGTTACTATCGATGCCTTGCGGGGGGTGATACTGCCACTGAAATGCCTGCCCTACCCGCACTTTCACCCTCCTCCAGCCGCTGGCTCGGAGCACGCGTGAAACTCGGTTCTTGTCGGATTGTTTCCAAAGAGCTGTGCTCATATCTAGGCAGTCGCCGAGAATTTGAGGAATGGTCACGAAAGCACGATCCGAAATGAACTCGAAGATCGGCTCGTCCCACGGATCTCCCTCATAACGGGCGGATTGTTCGATCACAGCCTGTTTCAGCACTTCCCCTTCCTCCAACCACCACTTGTAGTTGCTGCGGTAAAGGTGCACGGCCTCTGCCCAGATCTGATTCCGGTCAGCAGTCAAACGTTCGACATCCGATTTTGTCACCGCAACAGGCCAAATCCTACGAGCACCCGTAGGATCGCGGAGGTAGTCCTCGCTATTGGTGGTGCCAGAGAAGACGCATTGCCGGGGCACATTGACCGCGCAAGTGGCATATGGCGGGCGAAAGCGGTCGACGCGGCAGGTTAGGAAGCCGTTCATGGTTTCGACTGTCGTCGTCTTCAGAGACTCGAGCTCGCCAAGTTCAATAATCCACATCCCATGAGTTTGCAGCGCTGCATCCTTTGTGCCGAGTGGTGGCATGCGGTCCGTAAACCACTCTCCGGCCAGAACCCTGAGAGCAGAAGATTTTCGAAGCCCCTGGTTCCCTTCGAGGACGAGAGTGACGTCGGCTTGGCATCCGGGCTGGAATATGCGCGCAACCGCCGAAACCAAATAACGCGAGCCTATTTCCTCGGTATAGCTTGTTTTTTCGGCCCCCATATATTCTGTGAGCCAGCTATCAAGACGAGCGGTCCCATCCCACTTCAGTGATTCAAGGTATTGTCGCACCGGGTGGAAAGGATGCCGGAAAGCAACCATTGTCGCCGCATGCTTTACATCACGCACATTGACGTTGATCTCGCGCTCTTGCAGCCAGCTTGCGGCCTGTAGTTCATCGAATTCCTGCCATTCCCGAGGCCTAAACTCCTCTTTGTTGTCCCAGGGGAGCGGCGACAGTACTGTTGGCTTGCTTGCAAACACATCAAAGCCAAGGCACCCGAAGAACTCTGGTGCCCACTCCAGCGGAATCGAGGCATTGTGCAAGTTGGCTACGATTTCGCCCCGCCTAGTCTGCACAAGGCTCGCGAACCAGTTTGGATTGGGATCCGCGCGTGCGCAGTCAGATTCGATTGTCGCCGGCGTACAACTAGGGCTATTATGCCGTAATGAAGCGCCACGCTTCGCATTTTCTGCATCGCCGTCCCTGTTTCCAGCAGGGGCGGCGGCGTCGTATTTCGGTTGGGGAGGCGGCTCCCCCAGGCCGGAGATCGGGAAGCGCGGCTTGTTCTCGGTATTATCGTGTGTAGCGGCCATTTATGCCGCCCCTTCACGAGATTTTTCCCACGCTAGGATTTCTGTTTCCCGCCACCTCGTGCATTTGGCGGTCAAGCGGATCGGTCGAGGAAAGCTTGGGTCAACTTTAACCCACCGCCAGACACTGGTGCGCTTGATTGAAAATCGTTCGGCAAGTTGTTTGTCGCTTAAATACATTTGTCTGCATCCGTCGCATTTCGATGCAGCCCAATATTGACATACTCAGTCGAGGCTCATGGGTTTTATCATTTCGGTGATTTCACCCACATCAGTCGAACGGGTACTCTCCTGCGTCAATGGCTGCTAAAAATCTAGCGTGCGAGGCGGCGTTGAATGCCTTCTCCCTCTTGTAAATGGTTTTGACGCCATCATAACTGTTTGGGCTTTTCCCCAATTTGGCCAGAGCCTTAGCGACAGCATCGCACGCACTATGATGGTTGGGGGGTTCATCGTTACGCATCGCAGTTAACCCGCTGGTCACCAATTTCTCTACGGCAAGCCAAATCCGCATGTCTTTGTGAGATCTGTCCTCTTTACGGCCCTTCGTTTCGTTCGGCGCAGCTTTGGGGCGGGATCGCTCGCCGGCGAGTTCAGTTGACAACACATCTGCAAGCCATTTTCGGAGTGGCGGCGAAATATCAGCGTCAGATTGTAGTAATCGGATGCAATGCAACGAGATTGCGTCCCAATACCACGTATAGAACGCGCTCTTCTCGATCCAAGAGGGCTCGTATGGATGACCGTCTATATCAATGGAGAGGTCGGCCATTTGCTCAACGTGATATGACGCCTGATGCGCCGAGGTTGAGAGATTGTCGATGTTGGTCAAATCCTCCATCGCAAGAGCTACTGCCCCGTCGAAGTTCATTTCGACTTTTCCGTCAGAAAGTTCGCCCATTCGTCCATCATTTCGCGCCTCTTCTCCACCATATGGCCGCGTCTGTAGGCGGCCTCGACATCACTGGCAATTTGGTGGGCGAGGGCAACTTCAGCCATTTCACCTGCAAAATTTGTCCGGTCAGCCACCCAATCGCGGAATGTCGAGCGCAAGCCGTGCGGCACCGCGGGCCGCGTGTTGACGCCATCCACGAACCCAGCGCCGCCCTTAGCAAGATCTGTTTCATGCAGACGGGCCATCGTCGCACTAAGCGTCATGTCGCTGAGCTGGCCACCACGCGAGGCTGGGAAGACCAAGCTGTTATCTTTCGTCCTCGGTAAGGCTCTCAGCAGTTGCTGCGCCGCTGAAGGCAACGGGACGCGATGCTCACGCTTCATCTTCATTCGTTCGGCCGGAATCACCCATAGACCAGTCGCCATGTCGATTTCATCCCATGTGGCACCTCGGACCATGGCAGAGCGCGAGGCAGTGAGCGCGGCAAATTCCAGCGCGCGGCTACCATTGCCAGATCGTTTGCGCAGCGCTGAAAACCACCTTGGCGCGTCCGCAAGCTGGATAGCCGGGTGATTTTCCTGCTCTGCGATTTTGCCGGGTGCTGGAAGCAACTCTTTCAGATTACCCCCCCAGCGAGCCGGGTTCTCACCCGACCGATGGCCGCGCACGGTGGCCCACGCCAACACCGTTTCAATACGCCCGCGCAGTCTGCTCGCCGTCTCTGTTTTCTCCTGCCAGATTGGCTCTAGCACCCGAAAGACGTCATGAACCGTGATGTCCGCGACCTGCATTTCTCCCAGCAGAGGCGTTGCGTAGGTCGCCAGCGTGTTTTCCCACTGCTGGCGGTGCTTGGAATTCTTAAAGCTATCGAGCTTTGCGGAGAGACATTTGTCGACAGCATCGGCAAATCGCAAATTGCGCATGCGTTGGACGACGAGCTCAGCGCGGGCCGCCCTGCGCTCTTCGACCGGGTCAATGCCCTGGCGGATTTTGTCTTTGAACTCCCGCGCCGTGTCGCGCGCTTGCGCCAGCGACACTTCAGGATAGCTGCCAAGTCCCATTTCGCGTCGGCGCCCCCCGACCGAAGCGCGCAGCACCCAACTGCGTCCACCGGCGGGGGTGAATTGTAACATGAGGCCGGAGACGCCGCCGACTGCGACCGTAGTCAATCCATCTGCACCGGGATGAACGAGGCGTTTGACTTCCAGAGCAGACAGCTCTTTCGCGATCCGCGGCACGGTTTACCCCCCATCCTACCCGCTAAAAGCAATGCGAATGCATGCGACAGATAGAGACCGTTGTAAACTGTCCGCTTTCCTAAAATTGCAACAAGTTCAGATAGATGATAGGCAACTGCGACGAGAGGAGACAATTATGCCGAGACGAATGGCGGTCTTCCTCTCCGCCACTTGTTTTTGTCGATCAAATTTTCAGTGGGCTCGGATAATTGGGCCTGCATCATGAAAATGGCGACTGATCTGGATTAAAGTTTATAGATATTACGTCGGTTCAGTGCCGACGATATGTCCGTGCCAATGTCTTGGCGCCTATCGCGCGTTCCCGTGTTTCCTGTAGCCAATGACGTGTTGTAGCCGTACTTTGATCCACGGCAGTACTCAGGATTTAGCATTCTATATAACCACTGCAGTGGGTCCTTTAGGCTTACGACATGTAATGTCCGTGATTCTGCGCCGCAATTTGCAATCAATCGTTATTGCCATATTGCGACCATTAGGGCCTTGAGAGTTCATCAATAAGTAAGGAGGGCGGCAAAGCCGCCCTCGCTCAAATTAATTCAATGGCAGCAAGTTGAACCAAGTGCGAATACCAGCTTCTGTTACCAAAACGGCGTTATTGCGACCTGTAGCGCTTGCTGCCATCTGCGCAAGTTCCCGTACTGCAAAGGCATTTAGCGGGCTTACAATGTCATATTCACCGGGAGGCATCTTATAAAGACGGCCATCGTCGGCGACGATAACATCCGTGAAGCCGAGCCGCTCAGCTTCGGCATATAAAGTAAGGTAGTCGGGCATAGTGGCCTCGTATAGGACGATGCGGACGGTGTGTCGGTGCATAGTGCAACTCCGATAAAGGTTGAATTCGAACCCTCCGCGCCCTACAAGCTGACTGTCGATCTTACTTGGGTGACGCGCATCTCCACCTCGGGGCGCGCCGCGAAGGAAGAAATGAAGGCCGAGCCAGAATTCCTGGCTCGGCCTTTACTTTAGCGAGATTCCGGTGTCCCAACAAGACTGTTCGATAAAACGCATGTAAATGGCTTCGTTGTCAACGTCAGGTTGACAATTGCTCGCATCTTAACTCTCTTGGTTTGGCTTAGGTAAACTGGTCCACAAAGGTGCCAAGTCCCTCCTCACAACATTAACCGTTTGCGGCGTGATTTGCTGGATCCGAAGGCTGCCCGGTTCTTGTTGGCCCTCAAAGCCCCCGCGCCACTTCCTCCATCTGCGCCGCGCAGAGGCCCCAGCCCTCATGAAACCCCATCTTTTCGTGCGCTTCCCGATCTTCGGCGTTCCAGTGGCGCGCCACAGCTGTGTAGCGGGTCTTGCCGTTTTCGGGCACGAAGGTCAGCACGCAGGTGAAGAAGGGTTTTTCGGCCGGAACCCAGTCGCCGATATAGGCATCGGTAAAGACCAGCTTACGGTTCGGCACGATCTCCAGATATTGCCCGGGATTGGGATATTCGGTGCCGGCCTCGTCGGCCATCACCACATTGCATTGCCCGCCCGGCCGCAGGTCCAGCGTTGCACGCGGCACCGTCCAGGGCTTCGGCGCAAACCATCTGGGCAAAAGCGTTTCATCGGTCCAGCAGCGATAGACCGCCTCGGGCGGCGCATCGATCAGCCGCGTCAGCACCAGGTCGCGGCTGGCATCCTTGGTTTCGGTCTCACTCATCTTGTGTCTCCACTCTGCCCCTTGGGCGTGCCTGCTGCGACGAGCCGGCCGGCGTCATTTCGACAGCGCCGATCCTCTTTGTGCATGCGCCGGCCCTGACAGGGGAGCCTGCCTCATGTATGGAAGCCGCGCACGCGATTTTTCGAGGTTTCCATGCGCCAGAGCCGCCCCCTTCATTCCGGCTGGACCCTGACCTGCCTGGGCGGCCCCGGCGCGCGGCCCGGCCTGCCCGAGGCGATCCCGGCCCAGGTGCCCGGCACGGTGCATACCGATCTTCTCGCCGCGGGGCTGATCCCCGATCCCTATCTCGATCTCAACGAGATCGCCGTCGATTGGGTCGGCCGCTGCGACTGGCGCTATGACCTTGTCTTCGATTGGCGGGACGAAGGCGCCGAAATCACCGATCTGGTCTTTGCCGGGCTCGATACCTTTGCCGCCATCCGCCTCAACGGCGTCGCCATCGGCGACACCGCCAATATGAACCGCGCCTATCGCTTCCCGGTGCACGAGCATCTGCGGGCAGGGGAGAACCATCTTTCCATCACGTTCCAGTCCGCCTGGACACGCGGCGAGGCCCTGGCCGCCCAATACGAGCCGCGCCCCAACAATTATCCGGGCCCCGCCAATCTCATGCGCAAGATGGCCTGCAATTTCGGTTGGGATTGGGGCCCGACCCTGGTCACGGCCGGTATCTGGCAGGCCGTGACGCTCGACAGCGGCCCGGCCGCGCGGCTGGCCAGCGTCCGCCCCGAAATCACCCTGTCCGGCGCCGATGGCCATGTCCGTGTTCACGCCGATATCGCCGCTGGCGACGCTTCGGGGCTCGCCCTGCGCGTCAGCATCGCCGGGCAGAGCGCCGCGGCCCCGGTCGCGGACGGCGCGGCCGCTCTCGATCTGGTCGTGCCCGCGCCCCGGCTCTGGTGGCCGCACAATCTGGGCAGCCAGCCGCTTTACGATCTCGTGGTCGAGCTCGTTGCGGGCGATCGGGTCATCGATAGCTATCGCCGCGCCATCGGCTTCCGCTCCATCCGGCTCGACACCACGCCCGACGAACACGGCACCGCCTTCACCGTCGTGGTCAACGACGTGCCGGTCTATATCTTCGGCGCCAACTGGATTCCGGACGATTGCTTTCTGCCGCGCGTCACCCCCGAGCGCTACGCCGCCCGCATCGATCAGGCCCGGGGCGCCAATATCAACATGCTGCGCGTCTGGGGCGGCGGCATCTACGAAACCGAGGCTTTCTACGAGGCCTGCGACCGCGCCGGCATGCTGGTCTGGCAGGATTTTCTCTTTGCCTGCGCCGCCTATCCCGAGGAGGGCGATCTGCCCGCCGAGATCGAGGCCGAGGCGCGCGACAATATCGTCCGTCTCATGCCCCATCCGTCCCTCGTGCTCTGGAATGGCAATAACGAGAATATCTGGGGCTATTTCGACTGGGGCTGGCAGCCCGCCCTCGAGGGCCGCACCTGGGGCGCCCATTATTATCTCGATCTCCTGCCGCGCCTGGTCGCTACGCTCGACCCCACGCGTCCCTATTGGGCCGGCTCGCCCTATTCGGGCACCATGGATATTCACCCCAACGATCCCGACCATGGTTGCACCCATCTCTGGGACGTCTGGAACGAGATCGGCTACGAGCATTATGCCGCGTCCATTCCCCGCTTCTGCTCCGAATTCGGCTGGCAGGCGCCCCCCACCTGGGCGACCCTCACCCAGTCCGTTCACGACGAGCCTTTGACGCCCGTCTCCCCCGGCGTCTGGCATCACCAGAAGGCCACCATCGGCAACGACAAATTGCTGCGCGGTCTGGCTGGTCATCTGCCCGAGCCGCAGGGCATGGACGACTGGCATTTCGCTACCCAGCTCAACCAGGCCCGCGCAATCTCCTTCGGCATTGCCCACATGCGCAGCCACCGTCCGCGCAACATGGGCACCATCGTCTGGCAGCTCAATGATTGCTGGCCGGTGACCTCATGGGCAGCGATTGACGGCTATGGTCGCAAAAAACCGCTTTGGTACGCCTTGCGCACGGTCAGCGCTAACAGTCTGCTCACAATACAGCCCCGAACGACAGGTTTGACCGTCGTCGCGGTCAATGAGCGCACCCTGTTTTGGCGCGGCGCGGTGACGCTCAGGCGGCTCGATTTCGACGGCAATATCCTGGCCGAATGGACCCATTGGCGGCTTTGTGCCGACCGCTTCTCCGCCGCCGAACTCCTTGTTCCAAAAGAGCTTTCGGCGCCGGTCGATCCGAAACGCGAAGTGCTCGTCGCCAAGATGCACGACCGCACTGCCTTCCATTGGTTCACCGAGGACATCGACCTCGCCTTGCCAAAGCCGGAATACGATATCGCATTGAAAAACCTAGGGGATTCGCGCTGGGAAATCGCCGTAACTGCCCGGACCCTGCTCAAGGACCTCTGCATTTTCCCCGACCGGCTGGCCTCCGATGCTGAAATCAGTGACATGCTGGTTACGCTTCTGCCCGGCGAGGTGCACCGCTTCATCGTTGAAAATATTGATGAAATCGACGCAGCGGGATTGGCTGGCGCACCCGTCGTGCGTTGCGCCAACGATCTAGTGACCTAGTTCGGCCAGCGCCGGCCGCAAGTGGCCCTCGTGCCGGTCGAGCAATAGCGCCGCCCGATCCGCCGCCGCCCCCGCCGCGATCAGCACTGCCGGCTTGACGGCGCCACCCGTTAAGTCCAGGGCGGCGCTGGCTTTTTCGGCGTCGACCCCGGCAATGGACATGACGATGCCCTTGGCCCGTTCACGCAATTTCGCGTTATCCGCCAAGAGGTTGACCATCATCCCGTCATGCACGTGACCAAGCCGTATCGCCATCAGCGTCGACAGCATGTTGAGCGCAATCTTCTGCGCCGTCCCCGCGCCCATCCGCGTCGAGCCGGCAATAACCTCCGGTGGGGTCGGCAGCAGGATCGGCACGTCTACCGTCCCGAACAGCGCCGCGTCGGCATTATTGGCAATCCCGATCGTGCGGGTGCCCATTTTCCGGGCCATCCGGGCTGCCGCAACCGGATAGGGCGTCTGGCCGCTCGCCGTCACTGCGATCAGGCAGTCCGAGGGGTTGGGGTCATGCGACCCCAAGGCCGTTTCCGCCGCACTGCCGTCGTCTTCCGGGCTTCCCGTCATATCCACCAGCGCGTCCATGCCGCCTGCCAGCAACACCACGATCCGGTGACGTGGAATGCCATAAGTCCCGGGTAATTCAAGAGCATCGGCCAGTGCCATGAGGCCGGAACTACCGGCTGCGGCATAGATCAACCGGCCGCCGCTGCGCAGACTCGCGGCCGCGAGAGCAGATGCCTTGGCCATGGCGGATATAGCGGACCCCACTGCCTGGGCAGCTTCGCTTTGGCCGTCGGCGAGTAGCGTGAGGACGTCCGTGTCCTCCCGCAACTCCAGCCCGTGTGCCGCGCTATGGTGTATCTCGGTCAGTTTCTGAGCCATAATCCCTCCGTGACGCGATAATGCCAAAAAAATACCACTTGTCCAGTTTGCATGGGGTGGGCATAAAGATGAGAACAAAAAACGCAGATCGCTCAATGAATAGCTGGTCACCCGCAGAAGGAAGGAGCCAAACTCGGCTGTCAATGGTATCTTATTGGTATTTAATATGTTGCGCTGATCTCCTGGCGTGGCTACGACGTCGAGACCTTGGTGGAGGAAAACGTGACTGACGAATCCCAAGGCATGTTTGGAGATGGTCCCGTGGTGCTGCCGGTCGGCGGCCCGCTCTATCTTCAACTTAAGCGCTGGATCGAAGATGCCATAAGGCGCGGCACGATCAATCCCGGCGACGCCTTGCCCTCCGAACGCGATCTGGCCCTGCGAGCGGACGTGTCCCGCGTCACAGTGCGCAAGGCCGTCCAGCAATTGGTCCAGGACGGTGTGCTGGTGCAGCGGCATGGGTCGGGCACGTTCGTTGCCCCGGAAACCCCGCGCGTCGAACAATCGCTGTCGCAGCTGACCTCGTTCACCGAGGACATGGCGCGCCGTGGCATGTCGGTGCGCTCGCAATGGCTTGATCGGGGACTTTACGCAGCGTCCCCCGAAGAAACCATGGTGCTGGGGCTCGGATCTGACGAAAGAGCGGCACGGATTTCGCGCCTTCGTTTGACGGGCGACATGCCGCTGGCTATCGAGCGCGCCAGCCTCTCGTCAACCATTCTGCCCGACCCGGCGGCGCTGGGGGATTCGCTCTACGAACATCTCGACCGTTTCGGCGTTCGTCCGGTCCGCGCTATTCAGCGCATACGGGCGGCCAATATCGCCGAGGACGATGCATCGCGTCTCCAGGTTCCGGTCGGCTCGGCCGGGTTGCATATCGAGCGCATCTCTTACCTGGCCACCGGCCGGGTGATCGAATTCACCCGCTCCATCTATCGGGGCGATACCTACGACTTCGTCGCCGAACTTCGGCTCGGCGACCCCAGTGCCGGAGCAAAATCATGACCGCTCAAACTCACATGCGTCAGGAAGTGGATCAGATCCCTGCCGTCGTGGCCGGTTTCCTCGACACGGCGACCCCTGTTCTCAATGCCGCAGCGGCCCGGTTGCGCGAGGTCGATCCGGCCTTGGTAATCACCGTCGCACGCGGCTCTTCGGACCATGCCTCGGCTTACCTCAAATACGCCATCGAGCTCACCTTGGGGCTGCCAGTGGCTTCTGTCGGTCCATCCATCGCATCGATCTATGGCAAGGATCTCAAGCTCGACCGTGCTGCGGCGCTGGCCATCTCCCAGTCGGGAAAGAGCCCGGATATCGTCGGCATGGCACAGTCTGCCCGGCGCAGTGGCGCGACCACGATAGCCGTGACCAATACGATGAATTCCCCCTTGGCACAGACCTCTGACTTCACCATCGATCTTCATGCCGGAGTGGAAAAGAGCGTCGCGGCCACCAAGACCTTCGTGACGTCGGTGGTGGCAGGCCTGGCCCTGCTGGCGCGCTGGAGTGGGGACAGCGACCTGAACAAGGCCGTACAATCTCTGCCGGACAGCCTTGCCCGCGCGGTTGCCTGCGACTGGTCGGACATGATCCCCGCGCTCGACGGCCACTCCGCCCTTTATGTGCTCGGCCGGGGCCCCGGATTTGCCATCGCCAACGAGGCGGCATTGAAGTTCAAGGAGACGTGCGGCATCCAGGGCGAATCCTACAGTGCTGCTGAAGTCATGCATGGTCCGGTTTCCATCGTTACCCCTGGATATCCCGTCCTCGGGCTGGCCGCCCGTGACGCTGCCGAAGCCTCGGTCGCCGACATGGCGCACAAATTGGCGGGGCAGGGGGCGCGAGCGTTTCTCACCAGCGATCGGCCTGGTGCGGCGTCGCGTCTGCCCTTTTCGGCTACGGGACATCCAATCACCGATCCGCTGTCTCTGATCGTATCTTTCTATGGTTTCGTGGAGGCGCTCGCCCGCCACCGCGGCCTCAACCCAGATGAGCCGCCAATGCTACGCAAGGTCACCGAGACGATATGAGCGATCTTCTCGCCATTTGTGGCGCCCGCATATTCGACGGTGAGAACTGGCACCAGAATGCGGCCCTGATGATTGAGTTCGGCTTCGTAAGCGGCATTGTCAGTGCGTCCGATATTCCGGTACACGCCGAACGCGTCATGATGGACGATGGCATGCTCGTGCCCGGTTTCATCGATCTGCAGGTCAATGGCGGAGGCGGTGTTCTCTTCAACAATCAGCCGGACCTTGCAGGCATCCAGACCATTTGCGCGGCGCATGCTCGCTTTGGCACGACTGCCCTGTTGCCCACGCTGATTACCGATGGCGTTGCGGTCAATGTCGCCGCGATCGCCGCGGGGCTGGCTGCTGCCAGCCATCGCGTTCCCGGTTTTCTCGGGCTGCATCTTGAGGGCCCTCACCTCTCCCTGGCGCGAAAGGGCACTCACGATCCAGACCTGATCCGACCCATGGAGGACAGTGACCTCACTCGCCTCGTGGCTGCCGCACGAGAGCTTCCGAACTTGCTCTGCACAATTGGGGTGGAATCGGTGTCGCCAGCGCAAATCCTGGCCTTGGCCGAAGCCGGCGCAATCGTAAGCCTTGGGCATAGTGAAGCATCGACGGCGGAGGCCGGTGTCGCGTTTGCTGCCGGCGCTACTATGGTAACCCACCTGTTCAATGCCATGAGCCAGATGGGGAACAGGGAGCCGGGGCTGGTCGGTGCAGCGCTGGACACGCCCGGCGTCTTCGCCGGCCTGATTGCCGATGGCATTCACGTGCATCCTGCCAGCATGGGCGTTGCCCTTCGGGCCAAGAGAGGACCGGGACGCATCTTCCTTGTCACCGATGCCATGTCGCAGACAGGGACCGACCTGACCGAGTTTAAGCTGAACGGCCGCACGATTACACGGGCCGACGGCGCCCTGCGCCTGGCCGACGGCACCTTGGCGGGCGCTGATCTGGACATGATCGACGCCGTCAATTTTGTCATCGACACTATCGGGCTGGCTCCGGACGAAGCCTTCCGCATGGCTTCCCTCTATCCTGCGGAGGCCATGGGCATTGAGGCGGCCTATGGCCATCTTCGCCGTGCCGCTCGGGCAGATTTCGTACACCTGACCAATGGGCGTAAAGTGCAGTCGACATGGATCGGCGGGCAACGGGTCTGGGCGGCCTAGCCACGGCCGATATAGGGCATCTTTGTCGCCATGACCGTCATGAACTGAACGTTGGCGGCTAGAGGAAGTCCGGCCATGTAAAGCACGGCGTCAACGACGTGCTGCAATTCGAAAGTGGGTTCGGGGACCACATCGCCATTGGCCTGCAACGAACCCGCATTCATGGTGCTGGTCATGTCGGTCTGCGCATTGCCGATGTCGATCTGGCCGCAGGCAATGTCGAATGCTCGTCCGTCCAGCGAAATCGCTTTGGTCAGTCCAGTAATGGCATGTTTGGTGGTGGTATAGGACGCCGCCTGCGGTCGGGGAGCATAAGCGGAAATCGAACCGTTATTGATGATCCTGCCGCCCATCGGCTTCTGGGCGCGCATCAGTCGGAACGCCTCGCGCGCAACATAGAAGGCGCCGTTGAGATTGGTATCGACCATCTCTTTCCAGGTATCGATGGCCAGATCTCCAAACGAGGTCGCCGGCGCGAAGCGACCCGCATTGTTGAAGACAAGATCGATCCGGCCATACCGGGTGGCAATAGCCTCGAACATCGACCTCACGGCGTCGGGATCGGTGATGTCGCAAATCATCGCATCAAGCCCGTCGTCGCGCTTCAGCGTCTCGATCCGGTCGGCGCGGCGGCCGCATGCCACGATCTGCCAGCCGGCTTGGCCGAGGCCCAGCGCTACCGCGCGGCCTATCCCCGAGGTGGCCCCGGTAACAAGCGCAATCCTGGTCTCACTCATCCTCGATCTCCATAATTGCGGCATGCCAATGCCACTGATGTGGCATAGGGTTTGAGCCCTCTGATTTGCACATACAAGTCGTCTATGGCCCGGATTTCCGGCATTTTTAACGCCTTGTTAAGCTGGATTAACATCTGGTTTCCAGTTGTGTGCTGAATCTGCAACAACCGCAATGCAACCACATTGTGTCGGCCCGGAAACCTGCTCGCCGAGATTGCGTCCGGTTTTTCTGTGCGTAGAGTGGGTCTTGCGAATCCATGCATGGGATCGTTTGTCGGTCGCAACGCGACGGCAACACACAGCACCACGAATTGTGTGGTCGCGTTTCGACAAACCGCTGGGTAACCGGCACCAAATGACTGACTTTGGAGGTCAACCAATGAAACTCAAGAGCCTTATCCTCGGTTCTGTTGCTGCTGCCGGTCTCTCGACCGCTGGCTTCGCCGCCGATCTGGGCGTGCTCACCTCGCTGGACGTCTGCGACTCGCTGGGCATCTCCGGCCTGACCATTTCGTCCGCTGACAACTGCCTCGCTATCTCCGGCAAGGTTGCCTACGAATTCAACTGGGGCGACTACAAGGGCAACTGGGCTCCCTTCGCTCTGGCCGCTCGTGCTGGTACCCGCAACGTCATCGACAACGATGCCGGCGCCACTGCCGACCTGAACAACGACTGGGAAACCAAGGTTGAGACCTGGCTGAAGTTCGTTGGTACCGCTTCGAGCGACTTCGGTCCCGCTTCCGCCACCATCAAGCTGAAGTCGATCACCCAGACCGTCTTCACCAACGAAGGTGCTCCGACGGTCGGCGGCGACGCCACCACCAACGGTGCTGGTTCGAACGGCGCTTGGATCGTCGACGAAGCCTTCGTTCAGGTCGGTGACACCACCACCCTGATGGCTGGTAAGAAGGGCTCCGTCGCCAACTTCGGCGATGACGAACCGTTCAACTGGCTCGGCCTGTTCAACTCCGACGCCGTTGATAAGGGCGTCATGTTCGCCAAGGATCATCCGCGTACCGGTGGTCACGTGATCCAGGTCGTCTCGAGCCTCGGCAATGGCGTAACCGTCAAGGCCGGCCTTGAAAACCTCGACCGTGACTCTGCAGTCGGCGCTTTCGGCGGCTTCTATGACGGCGTCACCGCTGCTCAGTCGGCTGGCACCCTGGTCGGTGTTGTCGAATATGCCGGTGAAGGCATTGCCGCTCACGTTACCGGTCTTGCCGGTGGCATCCTCGACGGCGTTGTCGAAGATTGGGCTGTCCATGCTGGCGTGACCGGCACCTTCGATGCCTTCAAGATCCGCGCTGCCGGTGCTTACAGCGCCAACAACGTGAACGACACCTACTGGAACGTTCTGGGTTCGGCCGAAGGCAACTTCGACATGTTCACCATCGCTCTGTCGGGTGAAGCCAATGGCGGCACCAACAACGGTGTTGCTCTCGCCAACCAGGCTGGCTTCGGCGCTTCCGTCGGTGCAACCGTCACTGAAGGCGTCCGTATCAACCTCGGCGGTCGTTGGTTTGATGAAAACACCGACGTTGCCAACACTGAAGGCTACCAGGTCGCTGCCCAGGTCGTCGCAGCCGTCACCGAAACCATCACCCTCACCGGTGAAATCGGTGTCTATGGTTCGACCCGCGCTGTTGTCGCTCCTGCTTCGCAGACCGACTTCTACGGCAAGGCCGAACTCGGCTGGAAGCCCGGTGGTCAGTTTGAATCGTCGCTCGGTGCTGAAGTTCACCAGAACGGCGCTTACAAGGTCACCTTCAAGGCCTCCAAGGAATTCAAGTAATCCTTGGATTACTCCTGAATTGGGAAAGGCCCGGCTCTGCCGGGCCTTTCTTTTTGTCTGCTGCAAAGAAGCGCTGTTCGCAATGGGCGTGAAGGTCATGAAAGCCGAGCTTCGCGATGTGCAGACATACCGCGCGGTCAATTTTCTTTGTTGCGCCAACCAAATCGTCTACCGTGCCGAAAGTTGCGGTTTTCCAATGGATTCGGGATGATCAGGGACCTCCTTAAGTGGGTGGCGCCGGGCGTGGCGACCATACTTGGTGGCACGATTGCGGCTATGGCCATGACCGGACCGTCATTGACCTCTGACGTCAGTGGGCGAGGGGAGGCCAGCCATGCTCGCGTCGGTTATACGTGGGCGAGCGATGCCGTCACCGCGCGGCGTCCGGAACTGACGGGAACCGCAGGCTCTGGCGCCGAGAGTGTCGTCGCGTTTGCCGCTGGGACTGGCATGCTGGACACGTCCTATGTTTCCGACGCTAGTGACGTCCCGCCGCACATTTCCCTCCCGCGATATGAAGTCAAAATTGAAGATGGCGTGGCAAGCCTTTCTGAGAGCTCACGAAATGCTAGGGGCGTTCTTGCCCGCGATCTTTCGGTCTTGCCGAAGACGCACCTTGGACAGGGCGACGCCATCATCGATGGCGCCAGCAGGCATATGCATGTGCCGCCCAGCAGGCAGGTCGCTCAGATGACGACGGAAACCCTGTCCAACTCCATCATACAAGTGGCGCCGCCCTCGGTCAGTGACTACTGGATCAGCGTTACACGTCAGGCAGGCGGCATTCTCGTCTTCGATGGCTACGCTCCGGATGCGGCTACCCGAGACGCCTTTGCCTCCCGCGACGATGCCGATGTCAACTTTCTAAAGCTCGGGCGGGGCGCTTCCGTGCATTATCAGGCTGGGGTCGACTTCGGCTTGGAGGTACTCGACCGGATGAGCGAGGGTCGGTTTGTCTTGACGCAGGACAGGCTCACTTTATCGGGTACGGCCTTGAGCGCCAGCGACTACCGCGCCATTCGCGCCTTGCTGGAAGTCGGTCTGCCACAGGACATCGTATTGGCCACCGCCGAAGTCGCGCCGCCCGAAAATGTCACGGACAATGTCGGTAACACGGCCGATTTAGCCCCTGGACTGGAGCCGCTGAAGACGCCGGTCGAAGCCGAGGGGCCGTTCAATAGCGACACTGCGCCAGCTCAAACGCCCGCTTCCGTGGCTGAGCAGGCGGAGCCGACACCTGAGCCCGCCGTTGCAGAGCAGCGGGAACCGGTTGCAGTGAAGTCAGACTTGGTCGAAGATCCTGTGCAGGCGGCCCAAGCTGCGCAGTCCGAAGATGAGGCAACGCAGACGGCGCAATTGGCGTCCTGCAGTGCCCGGCTCACCGAATTGTCCGGACACAACGCCATTCTCTTCCAATCAGGAAATGCGGTCATCGCTGATAGCGCTTTTGCTGAACTCGACCTCTTCGCCCAGGCTCTGGCGAGCTGTCCGCAGGCGAGCGTCTTCGTGGAGGGACACACCGACAGCGATGGCGACAATCAGCGCAATCTGGCGCTGTCCGTGGCTCGAGCCGAAGCGGTGGTGAACGCGCTGATCGAGCGCGGTATCGATATGGGTCGCCTCTATGCCATCGGTTACGGCGAATCCCAGCCCATTGCGGACAATGGTAGCGCCGAAGGGAAGCGCCAGAACCGGCGGATCGTCGTGACGGTCCAAAATCCGGAGAATTAATCGCGGGCGGTTGCCGAAAGGATATGGCCTTAAGCGCAGTCAGCAAGCCTGAGGCCTCGAGCCCTTAGGCCGCCCACTTTCCCCGCGTGCCTGCGGCAAAGACGAAACGCGCCACTGCAGCGATTTCCTCGCTTTGGTCGAAAAGGGCAGGCGAGCCCTGTCCTGCAAGGGTCAGCGCTTCCGCGTCAGGGCGCCGGCGCACCATTTCGTCGAATGTTTCCCGACGCAACTGATCGGTCAGCTGCGTGCGCAGCACCATAAGCGGGGCGCATTTCAACGCATCGAAAAGCGGCCATTGAGCCATCAGAACGTCGCTGAAGCTGATATCCTTCAGAAGGCCGATCAGTCTGGAATCGTAGAGAGGATGCGCGCGGCCTCTTTTGTCGAAAGAATGCGTGCGCAAGGCCAGCGCATCCAATTGGCTGTCCGAAAGGCCGGGATGATTGCCCGCAAGCATGCGCCGAAAGCCTGCTAAGACTGACTTTCCGCGCAGGTTGGCCAGATGCTCGGCATTATTGCGCAGACGCACGATGCCTCTTGGATCGGTGACGGGTCCGGCATCGAGCAGCACGGTGCCACCAATTAACAGCGGATGCGCCGCGGCAAGGGCCATGGCAACCTGCCCACCATGCCCCTGTCCGAGCAGGATGGCGCGTCCGATCCCAAGCGCTGCCAGGATGTCGGCAACGTCCCGCGCATCGGAAAGCGATCCATAATCGTCGACTTTGCGGCGATCATCCGCTCTACCCCTTCCGGGAAGATCGATGAGCACCAGTGGCCAATCCGATGGACCCAGTCGGCGGAAATAGTCCGCGAAGGCGGCAAAGTCGCTCATGTTGCGCTGATAGCCTGCAAGACACACAAGCGGCATTCGGGCTTGGATGAAAGCGCCGCGAACGTGAACGGCTGCGCGTGTTCTGCCGTCCTGCGTGACGATGTGATGCACGGGCAGGCCGGCAAAGGGCGGGTGATTGGCCGGCACGGTGCGGGGGCGCTGCAGGAGGGATATCATGCCGCCATTTACCGGCGCACTCGCCCGAGTCACAAGCCGTTTCACGCGCCTTGTGGCGCGCCGCCGATAAAAGTATGGTGCGGCCTGTTCGATACCGGCGGGTATCGGGCCAAATCAACATCAAGGAAGGACCGGCCGTTCGCGCCGGCATCCAATTCGAGGAATACCGACAAATGCTGCGAGGTTCGATTACGGCGCTCATCACCCCCATGCGCGATGGGGTCGTGGATGAGAAAGCCTTCGCCAGCTTTGTCGACTGGCAGATTTCCGAGGGTACCCACGGCCTGGTGCCGGTGGGAACCACTGGCGAAAGCCCCACGGTCAGCCATGAAGAACATCACCGCATTGTCCAGATCTGCATCGAAGTGGCCAACAAGCGCGTGCCGGTCATTGCCGGCGCAGGCTCTAATGCCACTGCCGAGGCCGTGTCCCTCGCCCAACATGCCGAAAAGTCCGGCGCCGATGCCGTTCTCTCGGTTGTGCCCTATTACAACAAGCCAAACCAGGAAGGGCTGTTCCAGCACTTCTCGGCCGTCGCCCGATCGGTCGGCATCCCCATAATCCTCTATTCGGTCCCGGGCCGCACGGTGGTGGATTTGGCGGTCGATACCATCGTCCGGCTGCGTGATGCCCATCCCAACATCATCGGTGTGAAGGATGCGACGGGAAGCCTCGAGCGCGCCAGCATGCAGCGCAGCAAGCTGGGCAAGGATTTCATCCTGCTCTCGGGCGACGACAGCACCGCGCTCGGCTTCAATGCCCACGGCGGCCACGGCTGTATCTCGGTGACGGCAAATGTCGCGCCGCGCCTGTGTTCGCAGATGCAGGATGCCTGTACGGTCGGCGACTTCAACACCGCGCGCGAAATCAACGATAAGCTCGTCTATCTGCACCGCGATCTCTTCATGGAGCCCAATCCGGCACCGGCAAAGTATGTCGCGAACCGTCTTAACCTGTGCGCAAACGAAGTGCGGCTGCCATTGGTCCCTGTCGCCAAGCCCACGCAGGAGGCCATGGACTTTGCAATGCACCATGCCGGTCTTATGTAAGCGCTAGACGCAACCTCAAGACGACCAATTCGATTGTCCGGTCTGACACCAGGACCGGACATTCTCTTTTTTGAACCGTGATACCGCCATGTCCAGCAAGAACGACAAGAACAAGAATGGATGGATCAGCCACGGGCTCGTGGCGGAGAACCGCCGAGCGCGTTTCGATTATGAAATTGGCGATACGCTCGAGGCCGGCATTGTCCTGACCGGCACCGAGGTGAAGTCACTGCGGCTGGGCAAGGCCCAGATCACCGAGTCCTATGCGTCCCCGGAAAGTGGTGAGCTCTGGCTCATCAACGCTCATATCCCAGAATATCTTCAGGCCAATCGCTTCAACCATCAGGAGCGCCGGCCACGCAAGCTCCTGGTGTCCAAGAAGCAATTGTCCAAGCTTGACCAGGAAGTGGCCCGCGCAGGCAATACGATCGTACCGCTCAAGCTCTTTTTCAACGATCATGGCAAGGCCAAGCTGCTGATCGGCGTGGGCAAGGGCAAGAAGAATTTCGACAAGCGCGCCACCAGCCGTGATCGCGACTGGAACCGCGACAAGGCGCGGATCATGAAGGAAGGCGGGCGCGGGTAGGGTAGGCGCCTAGGCTTCGGTCGGACGCTGCACCTGCGGCCGCCCCACCGTCTTGGCAAGTTCCGCGACATCGAGAAAAAAGTCGGCCTGTCGGCGCAGATCGTCCGAGATCATCGGGGTGGGCGTGGTCAGGGTTGAAACCACGGTAACGCGTTTCCCGCGTCGCTGCAGCGCGGCAACCAGGGCTGTAAAGTCGCCATCGCCCGAAAACAGCACCAGGTGATCGTAATAAGGGGCCAGCTCGAGGGCGTCCACGGTCAGCTCGATATCCATGTTGCCCTTCACCTTGCGCCGGCCGGCCGCATCGGTGAATTCCTTGGCCGGCTTGGTCACCACTGTGAAGCCATTATAATCCAGCCAGTCGATCAGTGGCCTGATCGATGAATATTCCTGGTCCTCGATCAGGGCGGTGTAGTAGTTGGCCCGTAACAGATAGGCCTTGGCGCTGAATTCGGCCAAGAGCTTGCGGTAATCAATGTCGATCCCGATGGCCTTCGACGTGGCGTAGAGATTGGCACCATCGATAAAGAGAGCAATTTTTTCGCGCGGGTCGATAGCCATGAAAAGCTCTCCGGAAAAAAGCGGGGCTCCGCTTTTGATGTACACCGCAAGGTAGCATGGGGGCGAAAAACCCGTCCCGATGCCCGACTTAAATTCGGTGTTCGCACATTTCCCCCGGTCGAACAAGGCGAAGCGGCGTCTCGGGGGAGGCCAGCAAACCTTGCCATGGGCGGATCTATCGTGTATTGCGACCCTTCATCCCCCTTATTGTGGAGACGTTCGTGGCACGCGTCACCGTTGAAGACTGCATTGAAAAGGTCGAAAACCGCTTCGACCTCGTCCTCATGGCCGCTCATCGCGCGCGCATGATTTCCTCTGGCGCCCAGATCACCGTTCCGCGCGACAACGACAAAAATCCCGTCGTGGCTCTGCGTGAAATCGGCGATGGCACCATCTCTCCCGAAGATTTGCACGAGGATCTGATCCATTCGCTGCAGAAATATGTCGAAGTCGACGAGCCCGAATCCAGCGCCGCTCCGCTCATCGAGAGTGCTGGCGACGATGATTCGATCAACTTTGACACGATCAGCGAAGAAGAACTGCTGCGCGGCATCGAAAGCCTGGCTCCGCCGGAACGGCGTGACGATTAATTTGCGCTGTCGCACAATGCGATTATATCAGGAGCGTCCGGCATGTGCCGGGCGCTCTTTTCATTTTCAATACAGGCGCTAAGCTCGTTTTCTGCGAGCGAGCGACTAATCCATGATGCGTCAGTACGAACTCGTCGAACGCGTTCAGGCCTACAACCCGAACGCCGACGAGAATTTGTTGAACAAGGCCTATGTGTACGCCATGCAAAAGCATGGCTCGCAAAAGCGTGCCTCGGGCGACCCCTACTTCAATCACCCGCTTGAAGTTGCGGCCATTCTGACCGAGCTCAAGCTCGATGATGCGTCCATCGCCGTTGGCCTATTGCATGACACTATCGAGGACACGGACGCTACACGGTCCGAGATCGATCAGCTTTTCGGGCCGGAAATCGGGACCATCGTCGATGGCCTGACCAAGATCGAGCGTCTGAACCTGGTTTCCCGGGAGGAAGCCCAGGCGGAAAACCTGCGCAAGCTACTGCTGGCCATCAGCCAGGACGTGCGCGTGCTGCTGGTCAAGCTGGCGGATCGCCTGCACAATATGCGCACGCTGCAATATATGCGGGCTGACAAGCAGCAGCGCATCGCTCAGGAAACCATGGACATCTATGCGCCGCTTGCTGGGCGCATGGGCATGCAGGACATGCGCAATGAGCTGGAAGACCTCAGCTTCCGCATTCTCCAGCCAGATCATTACAACGCCATCATCGCCCGCCTCGACCAGATGCAGGCCGATAATCAGGAAACGATCGGCACCATTACGCGCGAGCTGACAGAGCGGCTCGCCGATGCCGGCATCACGGCGCGGGTCAAGGCGCGGGTAAAGTCACCCTATTCCATCTTCTCCAAGATCGAACGCAAGTCGATCGCGCTGGAACAGCTCTCCGACATGATCGGCTTCCGCGTCATTGTGGGCTCCGTTGAGCAATGCTACCGGACGGTAGGGCTCATCCATACCCAGTGGAAGGTCGTGCCCGGCCGCTTCAAAGACTATATTTCGGTCCCCAAGCACAACGATTACCAATCTATCCACACCACCATTGTCGGCCCCGGCCGGCAGCGTGTGGAGCTGCAGATTCGCACCGAGGATATGGACCGCGTCGCGGAGTTCGGTATTGCCGCCCATGCTCTGTACAAGGACGGAGCCTCGGCCAATCTGGGCCGCATCGAACTTGAATCCCATGCCTATGGGTCACTGCGGCAGACCATTTCCCACCTGACTTCCGGCATCGCCTCCGAAGACTTCCTCGAATACACCAAGCTCGAGCTCTTCCAGGATCAGGTTTTCTGCTTCACGCCGCGCGGACGACTTATCGCCCTGCCGCGCGGAGCCACGCCGATCGATTTCGCCTATGCGCTGCACACCGATATCGGTGATACCTGCGTCGGCGCCAAGATCAACGGACTGATCCTCCCCCTTGTTACGCAATTGCGCAGTGGGGACGAGGTTGAAATCCTGCGCGATCACAATCATCGTCCGCCCAGTAACTGGATTGGCATTGCCGCCACCGGCAAGGCACGCGCCGCGATCCGCCGGGCCGTGCGTCAGGCCGCGGCGCAGCGCGCCCATGCTCTTGGCGAGCACGTGCTGAGCATGATGCTCGAACGGGAAGGGGTGATGCTCGACGATGCAGAGAGCAAGTCGCTTGCCGAGGCGCTCGAGCAGCCATCAAAGCGCGATCTGCTGATTGCAGTGGGCGAGGGCAAGATCGGCTCCGAGCCGCTCGGCAATGCGCTGGCCCAGATCAAGGGCATTCGCAAGCGCCGCCAACGCAAGCTAGATCTGCCCGTTGCTGATACGGCCGATGGCTGGTTCGCCCTGCGCGCCACCGATCAGTTCCGCTTTCGTGTCCCTGGCGGACAGCGCTCCGGCTCCCAGGCCAAGCTGGCCTTGGCACAGCTTGATTTCCATACGCCCGTCCATCTGTCGGGGGAGGGCGTGGTGCCCGGAGATCGGTTGGTGGGCATTCTCGAGCCTGGCTCGCCGCTCACCATCTATCCCATCCATTCCGATGCGCTGGTCGAAAACCACGACCGTGACGTGGCCTGGGTCGACGTGCGCTGGAATCTGGGCGGCAAGGACGACCGGCTCTACACCACCATCGTCTCGATGGAATCGGTGAATCGGCCTGGCTCTCTGGCGCAGATTTCGTCGGCCATCGCAGCCTGCGACGCCAATATCAACAATCTCGTCATGCGCATGATTTCGCCGGACTTCCACCAGATGATCTTCGAAATTGAAGTGCGCGACCTTGCGCAACTGACCGATGTCCTGCAAACGCTCAAGCGCAGCCCCGGCCTTTCTGCGGTTCAGCGGGCGGGCATCAGGGAAGCGGGCATGATTTCGACGCTCGAATGGGACGGCAAGGTCGACAGGAGTTTGCGCGATGACTAGGGATGAAGTGCTGGATATCTTCCGCCAATGCGGAGCCATGCTGGAAGGGCATTTCATTCTCTCATCCGGCCTGCGCTCGCCGGTCTTTCTGCAAAAGGCTCGCGTCTTTCAATATGCCCACCAGACCGAAAAGCTCTGCAAGGCGCTGGCCGACCGCATAAAGGCAGAGGTCCCTGGCGTCACCAAGGTTGTCTCGCCGGCAATCGGCGGCATAATCCCGGGCTACGAGACGGCAAAGCACCTGGGCCTGCCTTCGCTTTACACCGAGCGCGTCGACGGCGAGTTCGAGCTTCGCCGCGGCTTTGAGATCGGTCCGCAGGATAAGGTCGTAATTGTCGAAGACATCGTCTCGACCGGCCTTTCCATCCGTGAATGTGTCGCCGCCCTGCGCAAGATCGGAGCAGACGTGGTGGCCGCTGCCTGCTTGATCGACCGGTCGGGCGGTGAGGCCGATGTCGGCGTCCCGCTAGTCAGCCTGATTGAATTCAAGGTGCCGGCTTACCCTGCCGATCAATTGCCGGCCGAACTTGCGGCCATTCCCGCGGTCAAGCCGGGCAGTCGCGGTATTCAGGGTGTCAAATGATCGTCGGCCTGGGCTCTGACCTCATCCAGATCGATCGCGTGCAGAGCTCCCTTGATCGCTTCGGAGATCGCTTCACCCATCGCTGCTTCACTGAAACCGAGCGCAGGAAGTCCGATCGTCGGGCCCAGCGCGCTGCGTCTTATGCCAAGCGTTTCGCTGCCAAGGAGGCCTGTTCCAAGGCTTTGGGCACAGGCATTTCCTGGGGCGTCTACTGGCGCGACATGGGCGTGGTCAACCTGCCATCCGGCAAGCCGACGATGAACCTGACAAATGGTGCGGCAAAGGCGCTGGCCCGTCTTGTTCCGCCAGGACACGAAGCCCATATCCATCTTACGATAACTGACGACGCCGGGCTTGCGCAGGCCTTTGTGATCATCGAGGCGCTGCCCATCAAGTCCGTTGACCCGGCTGGGACAAACGCCTAACCCTTGCGCACCGCCTAACCTGGGACGACCATGAGCCAGCCTGCCGACAAGAGCGCCAAGAAATCAGCGACCAATGAATGGGTCGAGACCTTCGTGGTCATTGTCGAGGCGTTGCTGATCGCCATCGTCATCCGGTTTTTTCTCTATCAGCCGTTCTCAATTCCAACGGCTTCGATGCAACAGACCCTGATGATCGGCGATTATTTCGTTGCCAACAAATATGTCTGGGGCTATGGCAAGCATTCGTTCTCGCTGGGTCGCTATGGAGACTTCGCGCTTCTCGACTTCGAACTGCCCATCAATAATCGAATTTTCGGCCGCGATCCCAATAGGGGCGACATCGCCGTGTTCCGTCCGGTTCCACAGAACATGGAATACATCAAGCGCATCGTCGGTATGCCCGGCGACCGCATCCAGATGCGCGAGGGCCGTCTTTATATCAACGACGTAATGGTCGAACGCGAACTGGTCGGCACCACGCTCGACACCGACAGCAATGGCGATACCCGTGAAGTGTCCGTCTATCGGGAAACCTTTCCCGAAGGCAGCACCCACATCATCCAGGAAATCGGCGATAACCTCTCGCTCGACAACACTCCGGAATATGTGGTGCCGGCGGGGCATTACTTCATGATGGGCGACAATCGCGACCGCTCGGCGGACAGCCGCGTGCTGAGCCAGGTCGGCTATGTGCCGGCCGTGAATCTGATCGCCAAGGCCGAGGCGCGCTTCTTCTCCATCCGCGATAACCTGCCTCCGTGGCAGATCTGGCAATGGCCAGCCAATGTGCGTTGGGACCGCATGTTCCAGTCCGTCTATGGCGATACGCCGTATGACACGACGGAAGCGCCGTGAGCCGTCGCGACAAGACCCACGAAAAGCTCCAGTTTCGTCTCGGATATCGCTTCGCCGATCTCGACAATCTGGAGCGGGCGCTGACGCATTCCAGCGCGATTTCGCCCGCCAAGCGCATCGAGCGCTCCTATCAGCGTCTCGAATTTCTGGGCGACCGCGTGCTCGGCCTCGTGGTGGCCGACATGCTCTATCGGCGCTATCCGAAATCCAACGAGGGTGATCTCAGCCGCACCCTCAATACGCTGGTGCGCAAGGAAACCTGCGCTGAAATTGCCCGGCAGCTCGACCTCGGCAAGGAAATGATCCTGGGCGACAGCGAGGCCCGATCGGGTGGGGCCGAGAAGGACGCCATCCTTGGGGACGTCACCGAAGCCATCATCGGCGCCATCTACCTGGATGGTGGCCTCGAGCCGGCCCGTAGCTTCATCGAGCGCAACTTTGAGGATGTGCTTGCGGGTGGCCAGGCCAACCGGGCCGACGCCAAGACCACGCTACAGGAATGGGCCCAGGCCCGTGGACTGGAGCCGCCCGCCTACCTTCTGGTCGAGCGCACCGGTCCTGATCATGCTCCCGAATTCACCATTGCCGTCAATCTGGAAGGCTTCGAGCCGCTTCAGGCGGTCGGTCACTCCAAGAAGTTCGCCGAGCACAAGGCCGCCGAACTCTTTCTTGTCCGCCAGCAGGTCTGGAAGGAAAAGCCATGAACACGCCTGAAGAACTAGCCGAAACATCCTGCGGGTTCATCGCCCTTGTCGGCGCGCCCAATGCCGGCAAGTCGACGCTGCTGAATTCTCTGGTCGGCACCAAGGTATCGATCGTCACGCACAAGGCACAGACCACTCGCAGCCAAGTGCGCGGCGTGCTGACGCTGGACCAGGCGCAGCTGGTCTTCGTCGATACGCCCGGTATCTTCGCGCCCAAGAAGCGGCTTGAACGTGCCATGGTCGACAACGCCTGGGGCGGCGCGGGAGATAGCGACATCGTCGCCTTCATCCTCGACGCTGATCGCGGCGTCACGCCTGAAATCGAGGCTCTGCTCGAAGGTCTCGAAAACATTCGCCAGCCCAAGGTGCTGATCCTCAATAAGATCGACACCGTCAAGCATGAGAGCCTCCTGGCGCTCTCGCAGGCGCTCAACGAACGGCAGCGGTTCGAGGCCACCTTCATGCTGTCCGCGCTCAAAGGCCATGGTGTCCAGGACTTCATCGATTGGTGCGTCAAGCACATCCCGCCCGGACCCTGGCATTTCCCGGAGGATCACCTCACCGACCTCACCATGGCGATCACCGCCGCGGAGATCACGCGCGAAAAGCTCTTCCTGCGCGTCCATGACGAGATTCCTTACAATGCGACTGTCGAGACAGAGAGCTTCAAGATCCAGAAGGACGGGTCCTACAAGATCGACCAGGTCGTCTATGTGAGCCGCGACAGTCACAAGAAGATCGTGCTCGGTGCCGGCGGGCAGACCATAAAGGCCATTGGTGCCGAGGCCCGGCGCGAGTTGATGGAGATGTACGAGGTTCCGATCCATCTTTTCCTTTTCGTCAAGGTGCGCGAGAAATGGGCCGATGACCCCGAGCGCTATCGCGAGATGGGGTTGGAATTTCCGCACGAAAAGAAGTGAGGCTTAAGGCCAGCGGAGATGGAATGGACCGGTGAAGCCCTGCTGATCGGCGTCCGTCGCCACGGCGAAGCCGGTGTCATTGCCGAGGCGATGGTGGTCGGGCGCGGTCGCTGCCTTGGGCTCGTGCGAGGCGGACGTTCCTCGCGCCTTGCCGCAACCCTGCAACCCGGAAACTCGGTTCAGCTGACCTGGCGAGCCCGGCTCGAAGGTCATTTGGGCGTTTTCACAATCGAGCTGCTTGAGGCCCGCGCGGCGGACCTTATTGCTGACCGGACGCGCCTCTACCTTTCCCAGCTCGTGTGCGAGCATCTGCGCCTCCTGCCAGAAAGGGAGCCGCAGGACCGTTTGCTCGGCATGGCGCTGGGACTGATCGATCATCCCCCCGATGGCGTCGAACTGGCGCGGTTCGAACTGGCTCTTCTGGATGAGCTGGGCTTCGGGCTCGATCTCACCAGCTGCGCCGCCACCGGGGTCGTTGAAGACCTCACCCATGTCTCGCCCCGGTCAGGCCGCGCGGTGTCCCGATCCGCCGCCGAGCCCTACAAGGATAGGCTCCTGCGCCTGCCAAGCTTTCTTGCGGGACGCGGCAATGCCAGTCCCGACGACATCCGCGACGCGCTGCGGCTCACGGCGCATTTTCTCGACATGCATTTCTGGACTGCCCACAAGGCGGAGCGGCCCCCAACGCGCGAGCCGCTCGTCGACTTGCTGACGCACGACTAGCCGACATCATCTTCACGGTGCTGCCCCGGCTGACTGGCCATAAGCCGTGTAAAACCGCGAGTTTCGGCGCTTTTGGATCCAGTCAGGCTATACTCTGCTCCTGATTCGTTCTCCTGAGCAGAGCCACGCATGTCCGACGCAGATACACTTCCGCCCGCCGACGACCAGCGCATCGTCGATCTCAAGCAGGCGCTCGAAGAGCGGTATCTGAGCTATGCGCTGTCCACCATCACCCAGCGTGCCCTTCCGGACGCGCGCGACGGCCTGAAACCCGTGCATCGCCGTATCCTGCACGCCATGCGTCTCCTGCGTCTCGATCCGAACCAGGGCTACAAGAAAAGTGCCCGCATCGTCGGCGACGTCATCGGTAAGTTCCATCCCCATGGCGATCAGTCGATCTATGACGCGCTGGTGCGCCTGGCACAGGATTTTGCGCTCCGCTATCCGCTGGTCGACGGCCAGGGCAATTTCGGCAATATCGACGGCGATAGTCCGGCGGCCATGCGCTATACCGAAAGCCGCATGACCGATGTCGCGACACGTCTGCTCGAAGGCATCACCGAAAACGCCATCGACTTCAAGCCGACCTATGACGGCGAGGACGAAGAGCCGGTCGTGCTGCCGTCGAACTTCCCCAATCTGCTCGCCAACGGCTCCACCGGCATTGCCGTGGGCATGGCAACGTCGGTGCCGCCGCACAATCTGGTCGAGCTCTGCAATGCCGCCCTGAAGCTCATTCATCATCCCGAGGCGACCACTGAGGAACTGGTCCATCCCGATCCCTCGGCGCCGCCGAGCATGGACGATCTGGTGCGCGGTCCCGATTTCCCCACCGGCGGCCAATTGGTTGAAAGCCGCGCCTCCATCGTCAATTCCTACGAAACGGGACGCGGCGCCTTCCGCCTGCGCTCGATCTGGGAGAAGGAAGAAAAGGGCAGGGGTGTCTATCAGATCGTCGTGACGGAAATCCCCTACGGGGTACAGAAGTCGCGCCTCGTGGAAAAGATCGCCGAACTATTGCTGGCCAAGAAGCTGCCGCTGCTCAAGGACGTGCGCGACGAAAGCGCCGACGACATTCGCCTCGTGCTCGAGCCGCGCGCCGGCACGGTCGATGCCGTCATTCTTATGGAACAGCTCTTCAAGCTGACCGAGCTCGAAGTGCGTTTCAGCCTTAATCTCAACGTGCTGGACCATGGCACGGTGCCGCGAGTCATGAGCCTGGCGGATGCGCTGCGCGCCTGGCTCGATCACCGCAAGGTCGTTCTGGTCCGTCGGTCCCAGCACCGGCTCGAGCAAATTGCCAATCGCCTCGAAGTACTCGAAGGCTACATCATTGCCTACCTCAACCTCGATGAGGTGATCCGCATCATCCGCGAGGAAGACGACGCCAAGGCCAGCCTGATTGCCGCGTTCAACCTGACTGATAATCAGGCCGAAGCCATCCTCAACATGCGCCTGCGGTCCCTGCGTAAGCTTGAGGAAATCGAACTGCGCCAGGAACACAAGAGCCTGACGGAGGAAAAGGGCAGGCTCGAATCGCTGCTGGCCTCCGACAAGCGCCAATGGGGCGAGATCGCCAAGCAGGTGGAAGCGCTCAAAAAGGCCTATCCGCTGTTCGACGGCGATGGCACATCGCCTCATGCGCTGGGCGCGCGACGCACCATTTTTGGCGCTGCGCCGTCCGCCGACGCCGCTGAAATCACGGAGGCCTTCATCGAGCGCGAGCCGATCACGGTCATTCTGTCGGAAAAAGGCTGGATCCGCGCGCCTAAGGGTCACAATGCGACCATCGACGAAAAGGGCTTCAAGACTGGCGACCGGCTGAAGCTGTCGATGAATTGCGAGACCACCGACAAACTCTTGATGCTGACAACGGGTGGCAAGGTCTACACAATCGGGGCCGACAAGCTCCCCGGCGGTCGCGGCCAGGGCGAACCGGTGCGTATCATGGTCGATATCGAGGAAGGGCAGGACATCGTCGAGCTCTTCGTTTACCGGCCGGGCAAGAAGCGCATCATCGCGTCTTCAGCGGGCTACGGCTTCATCGTCGCCGAGGACGACCTCATCGCCAATACCCGCAAGGGCAAGCAAATCCTCAATGTCGGTGCGGCCGAGGAGGCTAAGCTGATCGTTCCCTGCGAAGGCGATAGGGTGGCGGTGATCGGCCAGAACCGCAAGCTTCTGGTGTTCCCCATGGCGCAGCTGGCGGTGATGGCGCGCGGCAAGGGCGTGCGCCTCCAGCGCTACAAAGACGGCGGCATTTCCGACATCAAGACTTTTTACGCAGCTGATGGACTGACCTGGACCGACTCGTCTGGGCGAACCTACAGCAAGCCGACCGAGGAACTGACCGACTGGCTCGGCGACCGTGCCACCGCCGGCCGCCAGCCGCCAACAGGTTTCCCCAAAAACAACAAGTTTGTAGGGTGAGCCCCGTCCGCTTGCGGAAGATCGCTCCAGTGGAGCGATCTTAGGGGCGAACGCCCAAAGAGCTACGCTCGCAGGGCCGGTTGTCCGCTTGCGGAAGATCGCTCCAGTGGAGCGATCTTAGGGGCGAACGCCCGAAGAGCTACGCTCGCAGGGCCGGTTGTCCGCTTGCGGAAGATCGCTCCAGTGGAGCGATCTTAGGGGCGAACGCCCGGAGAGCTACGCTCGCAGGGCCGGTGGTGCGCTTGCGGAAGATCGCTCCAGTGGAGCGATCTTAGGGGCGAACGCCCGAAGTGCTACGCTCGCAGGGCGGGTCGTCGCTTCAAAGAGAGACGTTTTAAGGTGGTAGAGCTAGGCAAGCGCATCCCATCGGCTATGAGTCAATCTCTGAAGCTTCGCGGCTAAACCCATCAGGAGACTCGTAGAAATGATCCGCCATTGCGTTTTCGTCCGCTTCCGTTCCGATGTGCCCGAGACGGAGCGCAGTGCCATTTATGCGGACCTGGCGGCGCTGCGGCAGGTCGTACCAGGCTTTCTCGCGATCAGCTACGGCGCCAACGTTTCCCCGGAAGGCCTCCACCAAGGCTTCAAGGACGGCTTTACCATCGATTTCGTGGATGACGCCGCACGGGATGCCTATCTCGTTCATCCCGACCACAAGTCTGCCGGCGGCAGACTTGTTGCAGCATTGGACGGTGGGCGCGATGGCCTGATCGTGTTCGATATAGTGGTTTAGGCTTTGGGCTCGTCGTCGAGCCGTTTCCAGCCTTGCGGACCGCATTGCACTTCCAGGGGGCGATAGTCGCCCTTATAGGCCATCTTGGGGGAGTCAGGCACCCAATAGCCCAGATAGACATAGCTCAGCCCCGCCGAGCGCACCTGGGCGATGTGGTCGAGAATGAGGAATGTGCCGAGGCTTCTTTGGGCCAAGTCCGGATCGTAGAACGAGTAGACCATCGACAGGCCATCAGGCATGACATCGGTCAGCGCCACAGCCACCAAAGGCTGGTCGGGCAGGTCCCGGAAGCGATATTCCACCAGTACCGATTGCACGGGCGTATCCTCGACCATGTACTCATAGTCCTGATAGCTCATCTGCGTCATGCCGCCGCCGTCATGGCGGGCCGCCAGGTAGCGCTTGAACAGCGCGTATTGTTCATGCGTGGCAACAGTCGGCTGTACCGAGACGGTCAGATCCAGGTTGTGGCGCATGACCCGTCGAAATCGCTTGGACGCTTCGAATTCGCGCGACACGATCCGCACGGACTGGCAGGCATTGCACCCCTCGCAGGCCGGCCGGTAAATTAGGTTCTGGCTGCGCCGGAAACCGTTGTCGCTCAGCAGATGATGCAACGCCGACGCCCGGCGACCCGAAAGGTGCGTGAACAATTTGCGCTCCATGCGGTCCGGCAGGTACGGACACGGCATGGCGGCGGTCAGGAAGAGCTGAGTGGTTTCAGGCGTCTGATCGGTCATCGATGACCTGGAATGAAGCGGCTGGAGGTCAATCTAGCGCTCCCGCCGCTGCGAAGCAACGCGTCACGCGCCCTCGTGATAGCCGCCCGCAGCGCGTGTTCTGTTCCAGTGACGCAACATGGGCGAGTGCCGCACCATCAGAGTTCCCATGATCAGATCATGGATCATTTGCCGGCGCGGCATGAAAAGCGCGAAGGCGAGCGTCACCGGCCAGGAAATCCAGAAGGTCAGCCAAAACAGGAGGGCGTGCAGGGCAGCCATCCAGCCGTCGAGTGGTTGCCCACGTGTCGGTGTCAGGACGATGTCCATGGCTTGCATGCCGATTGTGGCGCGTTTGGCGGAGCCGAGCGTCAGGGCGTAGTAGATCACGACGGAAGCGGGCACCACGAAGGCAAGAGACAGAAGGCTGAGACCAAACGTGAACAGGCCCAAAACGATCGCGCCGAGACTCAAGCCGATCGTGATGACGCCAATCAGCGCCAAGTCGATGAGATACGCGGTGACGCGACGGGTCAGCAGGCCTTCGAATAGTTCGGGGGCACTTGATGGATCGGGCAGGGCAGGGCGGGCGGCGAAGTCATGGCTCATGCCGCACAAATTGTCATGAAGCCCGCCCATTGCAAGGGCCCGGCCATCAGAAACGCGCGTATGCCTGTTCTCGGTGGAGAGGGCAGGCTAGAGTGGAGCCATATTCTTCATTTTCTTCGAGTCGCTGGACCGTCTCAGCGCCCTTCCGGAATTTTTCATGTCCCCGCCCGTTTCATCCGCGCCGCTGACGCATCAGCCCTTGCGCGGTCTTGTGCTCATTCTGGGCGCCACGCTGCTTTTCGCCTACAACGACACCACCAATAAGCTGCTTATTACCGACTATAACGTGCCCATGGTCACGGCCATCCGCTACATCACGCATTGCCTGCTGATGCTGGCAATCGTGGCGCCCCTGCATGGCCGCGAAATGGTGCGCACGCAACGGACCGGCCTTGTCGTCATTCGCGCCGGTAGCCTGGCGCTCGGGTCATTCCTGATGAGCCTTGCGCTCCAGCGCATGCCGGTCGCCGAGGCGACGGCAATCATCTATCTGTGCCCCGTGCTCGTCGTGCTGCTTTCCGGGCCCCTGCTGAAGGAAAAAGTGGGCCCCGCCGCCTGGGTGGCGGCCTTCGTCGGCTTTACCGGCGTCTTGCTGATCGCCCGTCCGGGTGGGGGGCTCGATCCGTTGGGCGTGGTCTTTGCTCTAGGCAATGTCTGCCTGGCTTTATCCTACAACCTTTTGTCCCGCGTGCTCGCCCGCACCGAGCGCACCATGGCCATGCTGTTCTATTCTGCCCTTGTGGGCGCCATCGGTTTCGGCATTTTCTTGCCGTGGACCCTGCATGGCGCTGCACCGACACCGGTGCAATTGGTGCTCTTTGCCGGCCTTGGCGTTTCCGCATGGCTCGGCCACTACCTCTTCACTCAGTCCTATCGATACGCGCCCGCGGCGCTGGTCGCGCCCATGACCTATATGCACCTGGTCTGGGCCGGCATTTTGGGCTTGCTGGTCTTCGGGCACATGCCCGACCCGATTGCGATGGTCGGAATGGTCTGTGTGGCCTGTGCCGGCATCATCAGTGCCGTTCGTCCACGTCGCGGCGAGCGTCCTGCACAACTCGCCGCCGAGGATGGTACCACCGAGCGCGCCGGCTAGGCGTCGAGTTTGCGTGCCATTTCCAGGGCGTAATAGGTCAGGATCCCATTGGCACCAGCGCGCTTGAAGGCCCAAAGGCTTTCGAGCACCGCCGCGTCACGGTTGATGGCGCCGGCTGCGCCTGCCAGTTCGATCATCGCGTATTCGCCGCTCACCTGGTAGGCATAGATCGGCACGTTGAACGCGTCCCGCGCGCGGCGCACGATGTCCAGATAGGGCAGGCCCGGCTTGATCATGATGCTGTCTGCGCCTTCGGCGATATCCTGCTCGATCTCGCGCAGGGCTTCGTCGCTATTGGCATAGTCCATTTGATAGGTGCGCTTGTCGCCCTTGAGGCGGCTGCCCGATCCCACGGCCTCGCGGAACGGACCATAGAAGCAGGACGCGTATTTGGCCGCATAGGACATGATCTGGACATTCTCGAATCCCTCGGCGTCCAGCGCCGCGCGGATCGCGGCCACACGTCCGTCCATCATGTCCGAGGGGGCGATGATGTCGGCGCCAGCCCCTGCCTGCACCAGCGCTGACCGCACCATGGCTGCCACGGTTTCATCATTGAGAATCGTGCCATCCCGCACCAATCCGTCCTGGCCGTTCGCCGAATATTCGTCCAGCGCCACGTCGGCTATGAGCCCGATTTCCGGCACTGCGCTCTTGATCGCGCTCAGGGCCCTGCACATCAGATTGTCCGGATTATAGGCCTCCGCGCCATCTTCGCTGCGCAGGTGGTCGGGGGTATTGGGGAAGATCGCCAGTGCCGGAATGCCGGCATCCCGGGCGTCCTGGGCAGCCTTGACCATCAGGTCGATCGAGAGCCGCTCTACGCCCGGCATGGTGCGGATCGTAGTGCGCTCGTTCTGCCCTTCGATCACGAAGAGCGGCCAGATGAGGTCGCGCGGCAGCAGCTGGGTCTCCCGCACCATTGCCCGGCTCCACTCATGTGCGCGCGTCCGTCGCAGGCGTTGGCCGTTGAGGAATGACATGTCGTGCTTGGGCCAGTTCTCGCTCATCGGGCTTCTCCTTGTCCTGTGCTGATTAACAGGCCAGTTCGCCTCGTCCAAGGCAAAGCTTGTCGCAGCCGGTCCGTCGTATTATCAAGCCACTATGCTGTTTCAGGCGCCCAGTCTTGCCCTCTATATCCGGATCATCGCGGTCTTGGCCTTGTTCCTGGGGCTGAGCGATGCGGCGCGGCTGCTTGGCGTGGGCAATGGCGCCGCCAGCCCGATGGCCATGATGGGCGTCGGCGGCTTTACCTATCTCGCGATCTTCTGCCTCGCCCGGCTGTTTGCCGCGGTTGGGCTCTGGATCAAGGCTTCGTGGGGTGCCGTCCTGATGCTCTCGGCAACCGTGGTCGAGATCGCGCTTTACCTAGCGGGCAATCCTGATATTCGCATGAGCACGGTGGGCTTTGGCCTGCGTCTCGTGCTCCTGGCCGCCATCCTGGTTATCCTTGGGCTCAGCCTGCGCTTCAGCCGCGCCCAGGCCGATTGAGCATCAGGCGGCATCGCATCTGAAAGCAGCGAATAACGCGTTTACACCCCGGAAAGGTTACAATTTTCTGACCCGGTGTAAGCCCCTGTTAAGCCAAATTCTCATTGCGTTCCAGTAAGATAGTTTTAAGCGTGTCCTTTAGGGCGATCTTAGTCCGCCGGCCGTAGTTTGGCCTCATGAGATGCGAAAAATCGCACACGACTTTTGACAGTGAGGCACAAATGGCAATGAAATCGAACGCGGCAGAGGCCCTTGCTCCAGAACGGACCGAAAGCCTGAAGCCCCTCTATCTCGAAGCAGTCTCTCGCGTGGAGCGGCTGCACCGTCGCCTTCTCGACCTGATCAAGGACGAGTTCGACCGTATGGGCTGGGACGATATCAACCCCGTTCAGGCGCTGCTCATGTTCAACATCGGCGATGCCGAGCTGACCGCCGGCGAACTGCGCTCGCGTGGCTATTATCTGGGCTCGAACGTCTCGTACAATCTCAAGAAGCTCGTCGAGACCGGCTACATCTTCCAGGAGCGCTCGCGCACCGACCGCCGCTCTGTACGCATCAAGCTGACACCCAAGGGTGAGGAAGTGGCGGAGGTGATCGACGAACTCTATGACCGTCACCTCAAGTCCATCGATAAGGTCGGCGGCCTGGGCGACGAAGAGTTTGACGGCCTGAACAAGGCCCTGGCGCGCCTCGAGCGGTTCTGGGTCGATCAGATCCTCTACAAGCTCTGATCGCAGCGCGCGACTGGCTTTCGGCAAGTGATGGCGTGTTGCCTCCATGCCACAATTGCTGCCAAGACGCCGGCCTTCGGGTCGGCGTTTCTTATTTGTGCCGCAAAAGGGGCGCAGCGGCATTACCTGTTGGAAACCATTTCCTGACAAAGGATGTGGGTAAGGCCGGAATAGTCACAACGCGTTGACCATGATTGTGAAGCTAGGCCCGGCGATGGTATCGCCCGCAGTGATGCGGTTGGTCTGATGGGTGACTGAATGCGGTTGAACAGACGCAATTTCCTGGGTTCTGTTGCTTTCCTTGGCGTATCTGCCGTTCTTCCGGCAGCCCGAGCGCAGGATGGCGGCTCCCTTTTCGACATGTTCTCGGGCACGGGCAGGGTGCTGCGCGAGACCGACAGGGACGGCAACACGGCAGCGGCGCAGGCGCTGATCGCCACCAACGAGCCGATCTTGTCCTACGACACGCTCCATAATCTGCAGCTGGCGATCGCTCAGTACGAGCCCTTCGTGGCAGCCGGCGGCTGGGAAGAGATTCCCCAGCAGGCCTACAAGTTGCAGCTTGGAGTCTCCTCTCCTGCCGTCGTGCAGGTCAAGCGCCGCCTGATTTCCTCCGGCGACATGCCGCTGGTCGAATATGCCAGCGATATTTTCGATGCCGATGCCGATCGTGGTGTCCGCTCGTTCCAGGCCCGCCACGGTCTCATCGTCAACGGTCAGATCGACGAGCCAACCTGGTACGCCATGAATGTGTCGGCGCAGACGCGCCTGCAGCAGCTCTATCTGAACTATACCCGCGTCCAGCAGATGGCTCCCCAACTGACGGACCGATACGTGGTGGTGAACATCCCGGCGGCCACCATTGAGGCTGTTGGCGGCAGTATGGTCGAGCAGCGTCATACTGCCGTTGTCGGCCGCGTCGACCGGGCCACGCCGATCCTGGCCAGCAAGATTCACCAGATAAACTTCAATCCCTATTGGCATGTGCCCAAGTCTCTCGTGCGCCGGGACCTTACCAAGTACATGCTCGAGAACCCCAATTACCTCGCAGAGCAGAATATCTTCATCTACGACGGCAGCGGTAACACCATCGATCCTTCGACGATCAACTGGGCCAATATCACCGATGCCCAGGTGAACTACATGTATCGGCAGGAGCCTGGTGCGGCCAATTCCATGGGCCATTGCAAGATCAACTTCTACAACAAGCATGACGTTTATCTGCACGATACCCCGTCCAAGGCTCTCTTTGGAGAGAACGCGCGCTTCCACTCTTCCGGCTGCGTGCGCGTCGAGGGCGTCAACGAGCTCGTGACGTGGTTGCTGCGTGACAATGGCGACTGGGATCGCGGTCGGGTCGACCAGACTTTCGATTCGCTGCAGCGGCTGGACGTGGCGCTCAATAGCCAGGTGCCGATCCACACCACCTATATCACCGCCTGGGCGAACAAGCAGGGCACGGTTAGCTTCCGCGACGACGTCTATGACTTCGACGAGCAGGGCAAGATCACTTTCGAGGGCTGATCGGTTGTCGTAATGGTTTTTCTGGGGGGCTCTCGTGTGGGACGAGGGCCCTTTTTCTTGGCTGGTCCTCGGCCGGACAGGTCGCTAGACTTGGCCAATCGGAGGCGTCATGGCAAACGGCACAGTCCTGTTCGAATTCGTCCAGCTTGGTCAGCAGATGCGTGTTGCCGCGATTGACGAAGCGACCGGCATAGAAGTGGTCGTCATCACACCGCTCAATGCCGCGCGCGGGCACATGGAGCGTCTTGCACTTGCCAAGCTCCGTCGCCGCCTAGAGCAGGAGCGGCCCAGCCCCCCATCAGTCGGGAAGTTTGCTTAGAATTTCAGCGCTCTAGGCCCAGAATGCATCATTTAGTAAGTGTTGTTTGATACGTAATCTACCCAAGCGTCATCTATAGGGTAGTCACCGTGCTTAAGTTTTCGACACGCGCGGAGCGCCGCGTACAGCGGGAGCAGACGGAGACGTTCGCCGCAATCTCCAAATCGCAGGCCATTATCGAGTTTGAGCCCGACGGCACAATTATTGATGCCAATGCCAATTTCCTTGGCCTGATGGGCTATACGCTCGAGGAAATAAAAGGCCGACATCACAGCATGTTCGTTGATCCAGATCAGGCATCGTCTCGGGCCTATCTGGATTTCTGGGCCTCTCTTCGGAGTGGCGAGTTCAAGAACGAAGAGTTTCATCGTCTGGCCAAGGGGGGCAAGGATGTCTGGATACAGGCATCCTACAATCCGGTGCTCGGCCAGGATGGCAAGGTGCGTCGGGTGGTGAAGCTGGCCAGCGATATCACGGCTCGAAAGCTCGAGAACGCCGACTGGAATGGCCAGCTTGCCGCGATCTCGAAGTCCCAGGCGGTCATTGAATTCGACCTCTCGGGAAACATCCTCAAGGCCAACGAGAACTTCTGTAGCACCATGGGCTACGGCCTCGATGAAATCCGGGGGCGCCACCACAGCATGTTTGTGGATCAAGCCTACGCGCAAAGCCGAGAATATCAGGAATTCTGGCGCAGCCTTGGGCGTGGCGAGTACCACGCACAGGAATTCCGCCGTTTTGCCAAAGGCGGCAGGGAAATCTGGATTCAAGCGACCTACAATCCGATTCTCGACCTCAATCAGCGTCCCTACAAGATCGTCAAATACGCAACCGACATCACGGCACGCAAGCAGGGCGTCGAATCAGTAGGTTCCGCTTTGACCACTTTGGCGCAAGGCGATCTCACCGTCAGGATTGATGACGCCCTTCATGGCGAGTTGGAGGCGGTCCGCTGCGCCTTCAATCAGGCTGCGCAGACCTTCAGTGGCATCGTCCGTCAAATCCGCGATTCCTCAACCGTGCTGAGGGAGGCGACGGGCGAGCTTCTGTCGGGGGCCAAGCAGCTCGATGAACGAAGCGCCCGGCAGAATGGCGCAATCCTGGAAACGAACACCGCCGTTGGGCAACTGGTCCGCACCATCAAGGAAAATGCCGAACGCAGCAAATCCGCCAGCGACAATTCTGATATCGTCTTCAAGGTGGCAGACGACACGGGCAAGGCCATGTCTGAAGCGAACCAGGCGATGGACCGGATTTCTCAATCCTCGGCCAAGATTTCTAATATTATCGGCATGATCGATGACATCGCGTTCCAGACCAATCTCTTGGCCCTGAACGCATCGGTCGAAGCGGCGCGCGCCGGTGAGGCCGGAAAAGGCTTCGCCGTTGTTGCCGTCGAGGTTCGTCGTTTGGCGCAATCAGCCGCGTCCGCGTCGGCCGATGTGAAAGCACTGGTCGAGCAATCTGCGGGCGAAGTCGCGGCCGGCTCAAAACTGGTGTCGGGCGCGGCGACCAAGCTTGGCTCAATGGTCGAGAACGTCAGGGAAAATCGAGCTCTGATTGCCGAAATCGCCCAAGCGACCCAGGAGCAGGCAACATCCGTGACCGAGATCGGCAATACGGTACGACAGCTCGACGATATGACACGTCAGAATGCGACCCTGGTCGCCGAAATCAATGCTGCATCGGCGCAGACCGAGGGTCAGGCGCGCGAACTCGACACCGTCATCGACGTCTTTGCTCTGCAAAGAGGGGACACGCAGCGCCGTCCCAATCCACCGGCACCAGCCAGGTCTGGGCCTGCCAAGACTTCCCAAATGTCGCGTAGGCCTGCTGTCGCTGTCGGGCAGGACTGGGACGAATTCTGACGTCCTGGTCGCCCTGATGGCTGTCGTGCCTGGGGTGCGGCAGCTTTTACACTTTCCCTCCGCTTCGTTCTGCGGCATAAACGAGCCGTTCGCGCGACTGGCGAGAAAAGATGGGCAACCATCGGGGAACGCGAACCTTGTAGAGCCGCTCGCCTGGGCATCCATCCGCTAAGCAGGGGAGCCCTATGCTGTCACCTTATTTTGCCCGGCCTTGGAATCGCGTGTTTGACCGTGATAAGAGCGCCGCCACGTCCGTTTGTTTCGCATCCTGCGAGGTCATATTCTCATGAACGCCGCATCCTCCTCGCTGTATCCGCAGTTTTTCTCCAGCACATTGGCCGAAGCCGATCCAGAGATCGCCGAAGCCATCAAGAACGAACTCGGCCGTCAGCAGCATGAAATCGAACTGATTGCGTCGGAAAACATCGTGTCGCGCGCTGTGCTCGAGGCACAGGGTTCGATCATGACCAACAAGTATGCCGAGGGCTATCCGGGCAAGCGCTATTACGGCGGCTGTCAGTATGTCGACGTTGCCGAGACCCTGGCCATCGAGCGCGCCAAGGAATTGTTCGGCGCTGCCTTTGCCAATGTTCAGCCAAATTCCGGCTCGCAGATGAACCAGGCGGTCTTCCTGGCTCTGCTCCAGCCTGGTGATACCTTCATGGGTCTCGATCTCAATTCGGGCGGTCATCTTACCCACGGCTCACCGGTGAACATGTCGGGCAAGTGGTTCAACGTCGTTTCTTATGGCGTGCGCAAGGACGACCATCTGCTCGACATGGACGAGGTCGAACGCCTGGCACACGAGCACAAGCCCAAGCTCATCCTGGCAGGCGGCACGGCTTATTCCCGCATCTGGGACTGGAAGCGGTTCCGCGAGATCGCCGATTCGATCGGTGCCTATCTTATGGTGGACATGGCCCACATCGCCGGTCTGGTCGCGGGCGGTGCCCATCCCTCGCCGGTGCCCCACGCCCATGTCGTCACCACCACCACCCACAAGTCCTTGCGCGGACCGCGTGGTGGCATGATCCTCACCAATGACGAGGATATCGCCAAGAAGGTCAATTCGGCTGTTTTCCCTGGACTTCAGGGCGGGCCCCTGATGCATGTCATCGCCGCCAAGGCCGTGGCGTTCAAGGAAGCGCTGCAGCCTGAGTTCAAGACCTATGCCAAGCAGGTCGTCGACAATGCGCGCGCCCTTTCGGACACGCTCAAGGGCCATGGCCTGGACGTCGTCTCCGGCGGTACTGACAACCACCTCATGCTGGTTGATCTGCGCCCCAAGAACGCCACCGGCAAGCGTGCCGAAGCCGGTTTGGGCCGTGCCTATATCACCTGCAACAAGAACGGCATTCCGTTCGATCCCGAAAAGCCTTTTGTGACCTCCGGCATTCGCCTGGGCACGCCGGCTGGCACGACACGCGGATTTGGAATTGCCGAGTTCCAGGAAATCGGTAGCCTGATCGTTGAAGTGCTCGATGGTCTGCGCGAAGCCAATTCCGACGAGGGCAACGCCCAGGTGGAAGCTGCGGTGCGCGAAAAGGTGAAGGCGCTGACCGCGCGTTTTCCCATTTACAGCTGAATGTGAAGGTGAAGGGTAACAATGCGCTGCCCATATTGCGGCAATGACGATACCCAGGTGAAGGATAGCCGCCCGACGGAAGACTCGGGCGCTATCCGACGCCGCCGTGTGTGCAATGCATGCGGCGGGCGCTTCACCACGTTCGAACGCGTGCAATTGCGCGATCTCACCGTGGTCAAGAAAACGGGCCGAAAGGTGCCCTTCGACCGGGAAAAACTAGCTCGCTCGATCAACACGGCGCTGCGAAAACGTTCGGTTGATCCGGAGCGCGTTGAGCGCATGATTTCCGGAATCGTTCGGCAGCTGGAAAGCCTGGGGGATGTCGAAATTACTTCCGACCAGATTGGCGAATATGTCATGGAGGGCCTCAAGAACCTCGACGACGTCGCGTTCGTCAGATTTGCCAGCGTTTACAAGAACTTCTCCGCCGCTGACGATTTCCGCTCTTTTTTACAGGAGCTGGCGCAGGACAAGCCTGGGCGAGGCGAAGCGCAGGAATAAGCTGCGGGCAAGCCGAAATCATTCCTTCATCGTGCCGCGAGGTGGCACTGCCTCTTGATGCCGAATTGGGCTAATCTGGCCGTATCGGCTGGACCGGATGAGGTAGCAACATGGATTCCTATGGCGTACGTTTTCCGGTGCCGGAGGGCTCCGGGCGGGGTCAGCACTTCCTGGTCGTCGAGGGGCGCGCTTACCCTGAGATAGCCGATGAAATGAAGCGCGGCGCCCTGGCTGCGCTCGAGGTAGCCGGCGCTAGTCACGAGGTTATCGCCGTTCCCAGTGCCATGGAGGTGCCGGTGGCACTCGCGATGGCCATTGAAACCGGACGATTTGACGGCTATGTCGCCTTGGGCTGCGTTATTCGCGGGCAAACCAACCACTATGCTGCGGTGGCCGGAGAAAGTGTTCGTGCTCTGGCCGAGCTTGCCGTCGTCGATGCACTCCCTTTGGGCATCGGCATCCTCACTGTGGAAACCGAAGCACAAGCCTGGATCAGGGCTAACGTGAAAGATCAGGATCGGGGAGGGGATGCCGCTCGGGCCGCCCTTGTCCTCTCCGGCATAAAAGCGAAACTGAATGGCTGAATATCCCAAACGCGACGTCATCAATCCTCGGACTGCCAACCAGCGGGGGGCAGCGCGACTGGCTGCTGTCCAAGCGCTCTATCAGATGGATGTAGGTCGCGCCTCGCTTGAAGATACCTTGGCGCAATTCGGTAGCTTTCACCTCGGCCGCGAGATCGAGGGCGAACAATATCTGCCGGCCGATGCTGACTTTTTTCGGCAGATCGTCAGCGGCGTTGCCAAGCATCAGCTGCAGATCGACCCATCGGTTGACAAAGCGCTTGCCGAAGGCTGGCCTATCGAGCGCGTAGACGCAACGTTGCGTGCAATTCTGCGCGCCGCGGCCTTTGAGCTTCTGCGGCGCAAGGACATTCCGGCCAAGGTGGTCATTTCCGAATATGTTGATGTCGCCAGAGCCTTCTACGAAGACGATGCTTCTGGTTTGGTCAATGCCGCGCTTGACGCGATTGCCCGATCCTCGGGCTCCGAGTTGGTCTGAGCGACAGCATCGAGCCCTCAGAAATAAGAAAAGCCCCGGTTTGCGTCCGGGGCTTTCGTTTTGAATGCGGAATTTGTCAGAACGATTCGAGGATCGACTCGATAAACGTCTTGTCCTGCCCAAAGGATGGGGTGCGGCGGGTTTCGACGTTGATGGCGCGACCGTCCTGTAGCGAATAGACCGCGCGCTCGGTCACCTTCTTGTTACGGTCGAAATAGACTGCCAGAACCGTGCGTTCCTGCACCATGGTCAGCCCGAACGAGGTCTGATTGACCTTGGTTTCAATGTAGTACCAGGCAGATTGGTCGCCGAAGGTGTTGGTCGACTGCGGCGAACCGAGTACCGTCTGCACAAGTTGCTGGCTCTGGCCCGGCCGGATTTGCTGCAAGGCGGAATCCGGAATTTCATAGCCCTGTGTGCGCTTGGTAACGAGCGAAGTACTGCTGGTGCAGCCGGCGAGTGCGACCGCAAGCACGGCAGCGGCGACAGAAGCTTTGGCAAGACGCAGGGGCATGAATTTGACTTTCCCGATGGCTCTCGACTATAGGCGTGACAACAAGGCGCGTGCCCATTGGCCGCTGGAATGTGTAGCTGTCAACCGGCTGATCTGGCAAGCTGGCATGAGACCGGTGACCATTTTCGACCGTGTTTGACCGATACCGACGCTGAGCGCAATCCCATGATATTGTCTTTGTTTCGCAAGAACTCTGCCACAGAGCCGGTTTATGCCGTGTATAATTCCATTGTGGCGCAATCCCGGCAGCCGGTTTTCTACGCACAGTGGATGGTTCCCGACACCGTCACCGGCCGTTTTGACATGATCAGCCTTAATATGGCGCTGCTGTTTCGCCGACTGCGCCATGGCACGCCCGAAGCAAAAGCTTTCAGTCAGGCGGTGTTCGACCTCTTCTTCAAGGACATGGATCGGTCCTTGCGGGAGATGGGAGCGGGGGATCTTGGCGTGCCCAAGAAAATTCAGAAGATGGGCAATATCTTCTTCGGCCTGCTGGCAGCCCTTAATGAGGCGATGGATCGAAACGACCCTGAAGCACTCGCTGGCGTCATCGCGCGCAACGTTTTCGATGGCGAGGATGGCCCCCATGTGCGAGCGCTGGCCGCCTATGTCACCGCGCAGGACGCCGCCCTGGCGGCCCAGTCTGCGGACCAGATTATTCGTGGAAATATGAGTTTCGAGGCTGTCGCGTGAGCCATTCTCCAGGACCGATTTTCGATGCAATCGTCCGTATCGACAAATTGCCCACGGGCGGGCGATCCGTGGTCGTAGAAGCAAACGATGTAGAACGCGCTGCCATCGCCGCTGCCATGAATATCCTGTCCGTCGAGAGTTTCGTGTCACGTCTTGCGGTTACGCCCTTTCGCGGCGGATTGCGTGCGCTTGGCAGCCTTGATGCCGTGGTTAGTCAGGCTTCAGTGGTGTCCTTCGAGCCAGTGTCGGAAGCCATTTCCGAGCCGATCGATCGGGTGTTTCTGCCTGCGCCGCGCGATGGGAATAGTCCTGCGCCGGGATCGGAGACATTCATCGATCTGGAGGACGAGGATTTTCCGGACCATATTGACGGGGCGGAAGTCGATCTCAGCGCCTTGATGCTCGAGACGCTGGCACTGGCGCTTGACCCTTATCCCAAGCGTGAGGGCGAGACGCTCGAAACCATCGACGCCAAGCTCGATGCACCTGCCGAAGGGCCTTTCGCAAAGCTGGCGGCCCTCAACAAGACGCGCGACAGTGACGATTGATGTGCCAGGGCTTGCACCGACTCGTTGATGTTATATGTTTGCTGGCTCGCCCATAGGGGCCGTAAAACGGGCTGAAATGACCGATCACATAACAATTTCCGTGGACGCCATGGGGGGCGATCATGCACCCCGTGCTGTGATCCATGGGGCCCATCTGGCCCTCAGGGAGCGCAAGAATACGCGCTTTATCTTTCATGGTATCAAGGATCAGATCGATCCGCTCCTCGAAGAATTCCCGGCGCTCAAGCCGGTTTCCCAGGTTCGCCATTGCGAAACGGTGATCGCGATGGACGAAAAGCCCAGCCAGGCCCTACGCAAGGGTAAAGGCACGTCCTCCATGTGGATGACGATAGAGGCAGTAAAGAACAAGGAGGCCGATGTCGCCATATCTGGTGGCAATACCGGCGCTCTGATGGCCATGTCGACCTTTTGTCTGCGGCCCATGGACGGCATTTCAAGGCCCGGTATTGCCGCCATCTGGCCAACACTGCGCTCTGACATAATCGTACTCGACATGGGCGCCACTATTGGGGCCGACGCCCAGCAACTCGTTGACTACGCTATCCTGGGGTCGGCTCTTGCGCGGGCCTTGTTCGATTCCGAATCTCCCACCGTCGGGCTGCTCAATGTGGGTACCGAAGAGGTTAAGGGCCTGGAATCGATTAAGGAGGCCGGCAAAGTCCTCACGGAGGCTAGCGGCGCGGGGTTCACCTATCACGGCTTCGTCGAGGGCGACGATATCGGTAAGGGCACGGTTGACGTTGTGGTCACGGAAGGCTTCGTCGGCAATATCGCTCTCAAGACAGCCGAGGGGACAGCGCGTCAGGTCGGATCGTATCTGCGCAGCGCGCTGAAAGCCAACCTGATGAGCAAGATCGGCGCGCTGTTCGCCTCATCCGCGCTCAATGCACTCCGACGTAAAATGGACCCGCGGACGGTCAATGGCGGCGTCTTCATGGGCCTGAATGGCATCGTGATCAAGTCTCATGGCGGTACCGACGAGGTGGGCTACAAGAGCGCGCTGGGACTTGCCTATGAAATGGCGCGCAGCCGCCTGATCGATAAGGTTGGCGACACAATGCAGCGTTTTCCTGTTCACAGCGCGGCCTCCGAGCTGCCTAGCGAGACCGAGGCCAATTCGGCGTGACCAAAATTCGATCCGTAGTTCGAGGTGTCGGCAGCTACCTGCCCGCACGAACAGTGACAAACGATGAACTGGCCAAGACCGTCGAGACGTCCGACGAGTGGATTCAGCAACGCGTCGGTATCAAGCAGAGACATATTGCGGCCGAAGGGGAGTTCACCTCCGATCTGGCAGCCGCTGCAGCACGATCGGCGCTGGCCGATGCCGGCCTCTCGATCGAGGATATAGACCTTATCGTCGTCGCGACCACGACGCCTGACTATACTTTTCCTTCCGCTGCGACCCTGGTGCAGATGAAGCTTGGCATGCATCACGGCTTCGCCTTCGACATCCAGGCAGTGTGCTCGGGTTTCGTCTATGCCGTCACCACGGCCGATAGCTACATCAAGAATGGTCTGGCCCGGCGTGTCCTGGTAATTGGAGCAGAGACGTTCTCCCGGCTGCTAGACTGGTCAGATCGTACGACCTGCGTGCTCTTCGGTGATGGCGCTGGCGCCATTGTCATGGAGCGAATGGATATCGGGGACGATGAACCCGATAGGGGCGTTCTCTCGTCCGCCCTGCGTTCGGACGGAAGACATTGGGACAAGCTCTATGTTGACGGCGGGCCGTCCACGACCGGCACGACCGGACACGTCCATATGCAGGGGCCTGAAGTCTTCAGGCACGCGGTCGGCAAGATCACGGATGTTGTGTATCAAAGCCTCGAATTGGCCGACTATGGTGTCGACGACCTCGACTGGTTCGTTCCCCACCAAGCCAACAAGCGCATTATCGAAGGTGCAGGGGCCAAGCTGGGACTGCCACCCGAGAAGGTGGTTATGACGGTCGATATGCATGCCAACACATCGGCTGCCTCGGTGCCTCTGGCCCTCAGTGTTGCCGTCAGGGACGGGCGTATCAAGCAGGGCGATCTGGTCATGCTCGAAGCCATGGGTGGTGGCTTCACCTGGGGCGCTTCGCTCATTCGCTGGTAAGCGTCCGGCGCGCATTGACCTTAGGCGTTTCAAGGCGTTAGTCTCTGGAACGGTGGAGGAAAACGATACCGCAGTGCACTTCTGTGCGCGTCGCGGCGTCGGGCGGGAAGAGCGGTTCCCCGCGCGGATGCAGTCCTGCAGGGGCGGCAGCTGTGCAGCCCAATCAACAAGGGGGTGCGAATGACGCAGAAAACGGTAACGCGGGCAGATCTCGCCGAAGCGGTTTATGGTTCGGTTGGCCTGTCCCGTACGGAATCGGCCGAGTTGGTCGAGCGGGTGCTCGAGCTGGTGGCGGACGCGCTTGTGACGGGGGCCAACGTAAAGTTATCTTCGTTCGGATCATTCCAGGTGCGGTCCAAGAATGAGCGTATCGGCCGCAATCCCAAGACCGGGGAGGAAGTGCCGATCCTTCCCCGACAGGTTCTTGTGTTCAAACCGTCCAATGTGTTGAAGTCCAAGATTAACAAGTCTATGGTCTCCGCTGGAAAGTAAGGCTTTCTAGCGAGGGAGAGTCGCGGTTTGGACAAGTCGCCAGACGCGTTCCGCACCATATCCGAGGCCGCTGAGGAGCTTGATCTTCCCCAGCACGTGCTGCGATTCTGGGAAACCCGCTTCGCCACTATCAAGCCTTTGAAGCGCGGCGGCGGCCGCCGGTATTATCGTCCCGAAGACGTGCTGTTGCTCCGCGGTATTCGTCACCTCCTTTACGATCAGGGTTTCACGATCAAGGGCGTGCAGCGCATCCTCAAGGACCAAGGGCCGCGCTACGTCATCGCCGTGGGCGAGGGCAAAGGGCTCGATGAGATCTTGCCCATGATCGAAGAAGCCGAGGCCGCCAGCGACGAGGCGGAATTGGAGGAAGCTGTCATGCTCGCCAGCCCGGCGCTGGACAAGGAGTCCCGCGACAAACTCTCCGAGGTTTTGCGTGAGCTGCTTGAGTGCAAGCGGCTTCTTGAGCGGGCGCGAGAGCACTGATTGTGGCCAAGCTCGGCGTGTTGCTGGAATTATTGTTCCAAAACTGCCTGAGATGATCTATTTATTCCGCCAGCAGGTCGGCCGTCGCGCGCCGGCAATTTCTTGTGGAGTTTTTCGCAAATGACAGTCCGTTTCGGCCTTCTTGGTGCCGGTCGTATCGGCAAGGTTCACGCCAAGGCGGTGACCTCCAATTCCAAGGCCCGACTTGTTGCAGTTGCTGATGCCGTGGAACCGGCGGCAGTCGACCTGGCCAGGCAATATGGCGCCGATGTGCGCACTATCGACGCCATCGAAGCTGCCGCCGACATCGACGCCGTGATCATCTGCACTCCTACGGATACACATGCGAATCTGATCGAGCGTTTCGCACGCGCCGGCAAGGCGATTTTCTGCGAGAAGCCGATTGATCTGAACGTCGAGCGGGTCAAGCAGTGCCTCAAGGTGGTCGATGCCGAAGGGGCAACCCTCATGGTCGGCTTCAACCGCCGCTTCGACCCGCATTTCCAGGCGGTTAAGGCCGCTGTCGTCGATGGGCAGATTGGTGACGTTGAAATGGTCACTATCGTTTCTCGTGATCCCGGGGCGCCACCGGCCGACTACGTCAAGCGTTCGGGCGGAATTTTCCGCGACATGACTATCCATGATTTCGATATGGCTCGGTACTTGCTGGGGGAAGAGATCGACACCGTTTCCGCCCAGGCCTCAGTGTTGGTCGACAAGGCCATTGGTGAGGCAGGTGACTTTGACAGCGCCTCCGTCATTCTGTTCACCGCCTCTGGCAAGCATGCCACCATCTCCAATTCCCGCCGCGCCACCTATGGTTATGATCAGCGCATCGAGGTCCATGGTGCAAAGGGTGCCGTCTCTGCGGAGAACCAGCGTCCCGTCTCGATTGAGATTGCCAATGGCAATGGCTATACCCGCCCGCCGTTGCATGACTTCTTCATGACCCGTTACACGGAGGCGTATGCTCGCGAGATCAGCGCCTTCATCGATTGTGTGGAATCGAAATCTCCGGCCCAACCCAGCGGCGCTGACGGTCTCATCGCCCTAGCGCTGGCGGATGCGGCTCTAAAGTCCGTGGCAGAGGGCAGGGCAGTTAAGGTCAGTGAAATCACGGGGCCGCTCGCCGACCGTTCGGTGTTCCAAGGCCGGTAAAGGTGGGGCGCCGTGAGGCGCCCCTTTCATTTCAGCATCCACTCGTGCTCGGGCGCATTGTGGAATTTCCACACGCGTTTAGGGCCAGCCATCACATTGAGATAGTAGAGGTCGTAGCCCGCCGTAGTCGCCACAGGATGATATCCGCGCGGCACCAGGGTGACATCGCCGTCCTCCACGGCCATAGCCTCATCAAGGCTGCGGTCATCGGTATAGACACGCTGGAATGCGAAGCCCTGAGGCGGATTCAGACGATGATAATAGGTCTCTTCGAGCTGGCTTTCGTGCGGAAGATTGTCATGGTCGTGCTTGTGCGGTGGGTAAGATGAGGTATTGCCCTCTGGGGTGATGACCTCGACCACGAGCAACGCATTCGCTGAGCCGTCGTCCTCTGGCATGATGTTGTGGACATGCCGCACATTTGAGCCCTTGCCGCGGCTGATTCGCGGATGGGTGCCTGGCGCAATCGCCTTAGCCTGATAGTCTCCCCCACCAGGAGCAGAACATATGGCCAGTTCAAGGTCCGTGGTCGCGTCGACCGCCCAGGTGCGACCCGCCGGGACGTAGAGGGCCCAGGGTGCGCCCTCGAACGGGCTCATGCGCTCGCCCAGTTCGCCGAAATCCT